>JBBSDG010000265.1:0-6337 GCA_038249635.1 Bacteroidales bacterium
ATGAAAGCAATAAAAAAGATAAAAAGAAATAGTAATCTAAATATCAGGAAATGAAACAGTTCAGCTTCGCTAAAGCAGGTACAATCTTTAAAACATCTTTTAAAAAATGGTGGGATCGCGACCCTTTTAAGATGAGTGCAATCATTGCATATTACGCCATATTTTCACTACCCGGTTTATTGGTTGTTGTAATGACAATTGCAGGTTATTTTTTAGGCGATGATGCAGTTAACGGAAAATTGCATAGTGAGGTATCACAGGCCATGGGAAGCGACACTGCCGACCAGATTCAAAACATAGTTATGATTGCAAGTAAAAGCAAAGATTCAGTATGGGCAACCATTATGGGAATTGCAATAATTATATTTGGTGCAACCGGAGTATTTGCACAACTTCAGAAATCATTAAATACAATTTGGGAAGTAGAAGCATCAGCAACTAAATCGGGGATTTGGTCGTTTTTGAAAACACGGATTTTTTCCTTTGGATTAATTGTGTCCATTGCTTTTTTATTACTGATTTCTCTTGTAGTATCTTCTTTATTATCAGCATTCAGCTCCTGGGTGGTACAAAACTGGTCTGAATCTTTATTGGTTATGTTTAAAATACTCAGTTTTATATTTTCTCTCGGCATTATTGCGGTATTATTTGCACTAATGTTTAAATTCCTGCCTGATGCAAAAATCAAATGGAGTACGGTATGGATAGGAGCAGTTGTAACTTCTCTGTTATTTGTTTTAGGTAAATCAGCGTTAGGATTATATTTCGGCAAGGCTGACCCTGCCTCAGGTTATGGTGCGGCAGGCTCAATCATACTAATTTTATTATGGACTTCTTATTCTTCAATGATTGTATTTTTTGGCGCTGAGTTTACAAAAGTGTATTCAGATTTTATATATGGTAAAGCACCTGCGTCGGAAAGTGGTGTTAAAATAAAAAATAATGTTGTAGATAACACTCTAACGGATGGGAAAGAGAAGAAAATAGTTTTTAAAAAACAATAAACCACTTCAAAGAGTTTTTGAGGTGGTAATTGAAGTAAGGCTTGACCTTTAGGCTATCTATAAAAAGCAATAACTCCGCATTACTGCGGGGTTTTGCGGTCACGAAGACGCCGGTATGGCATAATCGCAACACAAAAATACAAAACATTCATTCATATTGAACGCATTGCCTTAAATTTTATTCTTCAAGTACTTAACAATCTTAATGTTAAGCACTCATAGATGGAGGAATAGCTAAATTTTTAGTAAAAGGAAATTCATTATCAGTGAGGGCTGCAAATAAATATAACATTTATTGCTTATTTTTTTAGGGTTTTCAATATAAAAAGGCATCATTCATCAAATAGACTGAATGATGCCTTTTAAAGTGAGATAATTAAAGTTCTGAAATAATCTTATCAAATTCGTCTTTCGTTTTGCCGAGCTTTTTTTGAAGTTTTCCATACATCTCATCTTGTTTACCTTCTTCATACATCAGGTCATTGTCTGTTAAGACTGCAAATCTTTGTTTGAGCTTACCTTTCTGCTCATTCCAGCTTCCTTTTAGTTCTTCGGCTTTCATATTTTTGGGTTTTAGATTGTGAATTCGTTTTCACTTTGTAAAGGTAAAAACATCACTTCCGGAAAGCTTTACACAATTCGGGGAATTAATTACATTATTCTACTAATAAAAAGTGTAATCCTTGCATTTCAAAACAAAAAGTAACCTCCAGGCATTGTCTATTATTATTTTCACTTATATTTGTTCCATGACAGAGGAATTCCTGCACTACATATGGCAATACCGGCTTTACAGTCCCAACCTTGTTCTTCAATCAGGAGAGCAGATTGAGGTAATACATCCGGGAATGCATAACAGCGATTCAGGACCTGATTTTTTCAATGCCAGGATCAGGATAGGTGAGACCATCTGGGCCGGGAATATCGAAATACATATTTTATCCTCCGACTGGAAACGTCATAACCATCAGCAGGATATGAGTTATGATAACGTTATATTGCATGTTGTGTGGCGCAACGATACGCCCGTTTTCAGAAAAGACGGCACTGCAATTCCAACGCTTGAACTCGACGGGCTTTACAACGAAGATTCCTGGAAGCATTACCTTAGTTTTATGGCCTCGCAAAGGTGGATTCCCTGCGAAACTATGATTCAGAGTGTCGATTCCTTTGTGCGAAATGCATGGCTCGACCGCATTCTTGTTGAGCGGCTCGAACGAAAAGCATTGCAGGTTGAAGATATTTTGTCGCTCACCAATAACGATTGGACACTGACTTTTTACCGCTTACTTGCCCGCAATATGGGATTTAAATTGAATAACCAGGCCTTCGAAATGCTGGCACACTCTCTTCCTTTTAACTATCTGGCCAAACATGCCGATGATATCTTCCAGGTCGAAGCCATGGTATTCGGTCAGGCAGGGTTGCTCGAAACCTCTTTTACCGATGAGTATCCGTCGAAATTGAAAAAGGAATACGAATTTCTGAAAAAGAAATTTGATCTTACCCCCATTGATACTCATTTGTGGCGATTTATGCGCCTGCACCCCGGCAATTTCCCTACTTTGAGACTCGCCCAGTTTGCTTCTATTATTCACCATTCGCGCAAAATAATTGGCGAACTCTTCAACTCGAATAACGTTGATACCTACCGGAAACTTTTTGGAGCTGAAGCCTCAGCCTATTGGAATACACACTATACCTTTGATAAGCCATCGGCACCAAAACATAAAACACTTGGTCAATCGTCTGTTGATTTGCTTTTAATAAACCTGGTTGCCCCGATTTTATTAGCCTATGGACGACGTAGAAGCGATACTGATATGACCGAAAAACCTATTGATATGCTGATGCAACTTAAAGGCGAAGTAAATTCAGTAATCAGTAAATGGGCCGGTCTTGGTATGGATGTTTCCAATGCCGCTAATACACAGGCTTTGCTCGAATTAAAAACGAAGTATTGTGATGCCAAAAAATGCCTGAATTGCAGTATAGGAAATGATTTGCTGAAAGGAGGAGCGAGAAAAAGTGAAAAGTGAAAAGTGAATAGTGAAAAGAAAATAGTTAAAAGTTAAAAGTAAAAAGTGAATCGGCAATCATCATTTAGCAATAGTGATAACAAGAACTGACTTGAAAATTAGAAATAGCTAGAAATCATAAGAAATAATTTTCTCTCAAATGGCGAAGCTGAATATCAGGCACACATCATTTTCGTAGGGTTCTCCCCAACGGGGAGATGTCCGAAGGACAGAGGGGTGAAAATAGTGAATAGTGAAAAATGAATAGTAAGTAAAACTTGTTTACTCAGTAATTCTGCGCTTCGGATCCACTCAGCGATCTTTAACCCTGTAACTTGTCACACTGAGCGAAGTCGAAGTGCTGTAACTCAGTAACTCTTCAAACCCTTCAAACTGTCACACTGAGCGTAGTCGAAGTGTCAAACCCTTCAAACTAAACAATTAACCATTAACTAAAAACATGGCTACAAACAACGAAGCATGGGGCTCCCGGGTCGGATTAATTCTGGCCATGGCCGGCAATGCGGTAGGACTTGGAAATTTTCTGCGTTTCCCGATGCAGGCTGTCCAAAATGGCGGAGGCGCTTTTATTATCCCTTATCTGATCTGTTTCCTGCTTATGGGGATACCGCTTTTATTTGTCGAATGGACAACCGGCCGGTTTGGCGGTCAATTCGGACATCATACTACGCCGTTTGCATTCCATAAAATGAATAGTAAATGGCTGTGGAAATATATAGGCGTATTCGGAATTTTCTCGAATCTTTCCATAGCCGCCTATTACTGCTATATCGAAAGCTGGACATTATCTTACACCATGCACTCAGCCATGGGTACATTTCATGGAATGACACAACACGGTGTTTCGGATTTTTTTACCAATTACCTTGATATCCGAACGAGTACAACTGGCATTCCTTACGAAGCCGTTGTTTTTTATGTGCTATGCCTGGCTTTAAATATCTGGATACTCAGCAAGGGATTAAGTGGCGGAGTTGAAAAAGCTGCCAAGATCATGATGCCTTTGCTTATAATTTTTGGCATTTTCCTTGCAATCCGGGGAATTACTCTCAGGGCTGGTCACGAAGGGGCATTGTTTGACGGTGTTGTCGGGCTAAATTTTTTGTGGACTCCTCAGTACGATTCGCTGATGAATCCCAAAGTATGGCTGGCCGCCGCTGGTCAGATATTTTTTACACTCTCTTTGGGGCAAGGTTCCGTGCAATGCTATGCATCATATGTTAAGAAAAAGGATGATATCGTTTTAAATTCCATGTCGGCCGGCTGGATGAATGAATTTGTTGAAGTTGTGTTAGGAAGTGCTATTATCATTCCAATTTCAATAGGTTATTTCGGACTCGACAAAGTGCTGGAGCTCACTCAACTTGGCGGACTTGGACTTGGTTTCAGGGTTATGCCTTTCCTGTTCGACCATTGGGGGCCAATCCTTTCGGTACTGGCCGGAGTTTCATTTTTCGGACTTTTATTTTTTGCCGGAATCACCAGTTCCCTGGCCATGGGCACGCCATGTATGTCGTTCCTGATGGATGAATTTAAATGGAGACGCGGACGTTCAGCAATTGCTTTTGGAGTGGCAGTTCTGGTATTGGGACTTCCTACTGTATTTTTCTTCCAGGAAGGAGTGTTTGATGAATATGATTACTGGGCAGGAACCGTTTCGCTGGTGGTATTTGCCATGCTCGAAATAATTCTGTTTTCCTGGGTTTTCGGGGTTAAAAAAGGATGGGCCGAACTTACTGCCGGAGCGGATATCAAAATTCCGAATATTTATAAGTTCATTCTTAAGTATGTAACTCCGCTTATGCTGATTGCTGTTTTCTTCGGATCGGCCGTTCGCCCTGCAAACGACGACTGGAGCAAACTCAGTTTCCGCGGATGGGATTTGCATCACGAAAGTATTTTGGGACAGATGCTGCATAATAATATCGGCCCGAATCATAAATATTTTACCGATGCTTTTTATTCCGAAAAATCAGGAACTGTTGATTCTGTTTTCCAGCTCAGGAACCGCAATTTTGTAAGAGTTACTGATACAGAAAATGCTGTTAAAACTTCGGCGGAATTCGAATTCAAGGCTAAAAACCAACTGGTTGTAGCAACAGGCGATAAAGTAACTAAAGGCGATGTTTTATATACCGGTGGAGTGATCAACAAAGTATTCTTTATTGATATTTCACGCTTCCTGCTTACGTTTATCTTTGTTCTCATTGGCTTTACTGTTTATATCGCCTACCGGAAAAGAGTGCGGGAACACACCATTTAGCCTCGGTTCAGGTTGAATTAACAATCACTTATATCTTAACGTTTAACTAACTATAACATGGAAACACAAGCACTTATATTTATGGTTTCGGCTGAGGTTATTATCACAGCCTTAACACTTTACTTTTTTATCCGGGTTTTGTTTACCAAACCCAAAGGCGAACCAGATTCATACAAGGACAATTAGCGTTATAAGATGGTAACTGAAAAGCAGGAATTCAAGAAAAGTCTCGGATTTATCGATTCCACTGCCTTGGTAGCCGGCTCAATGATCGGATCAGGTATTTTTATAGTGAGCACTGATATTGCCCGCAATGTAGGCGCGCCCGGCTGGATGCTGATTGTGTGGTTAATTACCGGCATTATGACCATATTTGCCGCGTTAAGTTACGGCGAACTGGCTTCGATGATGCCCAAAGCCGGCGGACAGTATGTGTATATCCGCGAGGCATTCAACCCTCTGGCGGGATTTCTTTACGGATGGACTTTTTTTACAGTTATTCAAACCGGCACCATAGCTGCTGTAGCAATGGCTTTCGCCAAATTTGCCGGAGTGCTTGTGCCCTGGTTTTCCGAAAGCAATATCCTGATGAATCTTGGATTTATAAAAATCAGTACAGTTCATTTTCTGGCTATATCCATGATTCTGCTGCTTACTGGCAATAACCTTCTTGGAATACGGAATGGCAAATGGGTTCAGAATATCTTTACCTTTCTGAAAGTAGCTTTGTTGATCGGCTTCATTATCCTGGGTTTGTTTTTCGCAAAAAACTCTGCAGCCATTGCTATGAATAAAAGCTATTTCTGGCAACCTGTTTCGCTTGATGGCGCAATACTTGGCGGCTGGGCGTTGATTGCTGCCGTGGGTGTGGCAATGGTTGGGTCGTTATTTTCGTCGGATGCATGGAATAATATCACTTTTGCCGCTGCCGAAGTTAAAAATCCAAAACGGAATATCCCGCTCAGCCTTGTTACAGGAGTTACGCTGGTTACAATACTTTATATCCTTGCCAATTTCGTTTATCTCAATGC
>JBBSDG010000266.1:0-6336 GCA_038249635.1 Bacteroidales bacterium
CGGTATATGTAAGTTTTGTAGTGAAAAAAGATGGAAGCCTTGCCGATATAAAAATCCTTCAAGGCATTGGCGGTGGATGCGATGAGGAGGCTGTAAGAGTTGTGAAAAAAATGCCCCGATGGAATGCGGGATACCAGAATGGAAAGAAAGTGTCAGTACTTTTTAATATGAAGATAAACTTCAGATTACAATAGTATAGACTTTGGATAGTATAGATAGTGAGTGTTTCGCATTAAGCCATGCCATGACTTTTTTACCAATACCCCAAATTCCCTTACCTTTGCACAAATTCAAAAAATGCCCTTACACGATATTGAAATCATGTCGCCGGTTGGCTCATTCGAGTCGTTGATGGCTGCTATACAAGGCGGTGCGGGATCCGTTTATTTCGGGGTGGGTAAACTGAATATGCGGGCACGGTCGAGTGTGAATTTCACGCTCGACGATCTGGCAAAAATCACACGCATCTGCCGTCAGTTCAACGTGAAAAGCTACCTCACCATGAACACGGTTATTTACGATACTGAAATCGAGGAAGTACACCAAACTATAGATGCGGCCAAAGCCAATGGCGTGACAGCAATTATTGCTTCCGACCTTGCTGTGCTCGAATATGCCCATGAACAGGGCGTGGAAATTCATATTTCAACGCAATGCAATATTACCAATATTTCGGCTGTCAAATTCTTTTCGCGCTATGCTGATGTAATGGTTACCGCCCGTGAGCTTTCGCTGGATATGGTTGCCGCCATCACCCGGCAAATCAGGGAACAGAACATACGCGGACCCAAAGGTGAATTAATAAAAATTGAAGTTTTCGTACATGGGGCATTGTGTATGGCCGTTAGCGGGAAATGTTACCTGAGTCTGCACAACCACAACACTTCGGCCAACCGTGGCGCCTGTTTGCAGGATTGCCGCAGATCCTATACCGTTAAAGATAAGGAAAGCGATACCGAGCTGGAAATTGATAACGAATATATTATGTCGCCAAAGGATCTGAAAACGATACATTTACTTGATAAAGTACTCGATGCCGGCATTTCGGTTTTAAAAATTGAAGGTCGTGGCCGCTCGCCTGAATATGTTAAAACCGTTACCCGTTGTTACAGCGAAGCAGTTAGTGCTTATTTCAACGATGAATTTACGCCCGAAAATCTGGAGCGCTGGGATAAGGAACTTGCCACCGTTTACAACCGTGGTTTCTGGGAAGGATATTATATGGGCAGCAAACTTGGGGAATGGTCGCCTGTGCATGGTTCGCTTGCCACAACAAAGAAAATTTATGTAGGAATGGTTGCCAATTATTTTGCCAAATCCGGCATTGCTCATATCCGTATGGATTCGCATGATCTTTCCAATGGCGACCAGATTGAAATTATTGGCCCAACAACAGGTGTTTATGAAGCTGTGGTTTCTGGATTAGTTAAAAATGAGGTGCCTTGCGAAATGGCTGTAAAAGGAGACGATCCGACTTTTCCGGTTTCCAGAACTGTGAGAAGAAGAGATAAGGTGTATAAAATAGTTTCGATAAAGGATCAAATTTCCACATCTCAAGATCCAATTTCCAAATTTGAAGTAAATCCGAAATCGCAAATCCGAAATCGCAAATCGTAAATTCCCCCATGCCTACCAACCATCACACCCACAGCCTATATTCCGACGGTTCATCGCATCCGGAAGAATATATTGTATCTGCCATCGAAAAAGGATTCTATCTTTTGGGTTTTACGGAGCATTCTCCTTTGCCTTTCGAAAACACCTTTTCTTTCAAAAAGGAAAATAAGGAAGAATACCTGGTACTTATGAATAACCTGAAACAAAAGTATTCGGGTCAGATTGCTGTGTACTCAGGTATGGAAATGGATTACATTCCTGGAATGTCGGAAAACTTCTCAAAAGTTAAATCTGAATATAAGCTGGATTATTTGATCGGTTCGGTACACTTGGTAAGACCGGCCGATAAGGATGAACTTTGGTTTACCGATGGTCCGGATTATAAAACTTACGATAAAGGACTAAAAGAGTTATTTGCCGGTGATATAAAAAAGGCGGTGTCAACTTATTACTTTCAACTGAACGAAATGATTGAAAACCAGCATTTTGACATTATTGGCCATTTCGATAAGATAAAAATGCACAACCGCGACCGGTTTTTTAAAGAAGATGAAGCCTGGTACATGGGTTTGGTTAACGAAACGCTTTCCCTAATTCAGGATCGTGACATCATTGTGGAGGTAAATACGCGCGGCATTTACAAACAACGGTCGGAAACTACTTATCCCGGGTTTGATATCCTGAAACAGATTAAAGCCATGCGAATCCCGGTAATGGTAAACTCCGATGCGCATAAACCACACGAACTTGATGGGGAATTTGCATATGGTTTTTCGCTGTTAAAAGAAGCAGGTATTGATGAAGTGGTTTATTTTAAAGGAAATGGATGGGGATTTGAAGGTATAAATTAAACTGCTATTTTCCAGGATTTCAAATCCTGAACTCTCCGGGTGCGGATTACAAATCCGCACCAGCAGACAAATCCGCACCAGCAGACAAATCCGCACCAGCTTCAGGTTTTCAAATATATTGTTAGCGGGCAACGCCTCGGGAATTGTTTTATATTTGCATAAAATCCCTCTCTTACAAACTTTCCTCCTGCTGAACGGTTGATTCGTTATTGAAAAAGCTTTATTAATTATATGAATCCGGGCAGGCTTTTATAAATCCGGGCATCTGAAATCTTATCCGGGAAAAGTGTTTAAATATTTGTAATTTTGTTACTCATAACCAGGTATATCTAACCATCGTAGTAATTTTAACCATGGAAGTAGAAATTCTAGCACGCGTACAATTTGCTTTCACCATTGCATTCCATTACATCTATCCACCGCTCAGTATTGGTTTGGGTCTTATAATGGTAATTATGGAAGGCCTTTATCTTAAAACGAACAATAAAATTTACGAGAAAATGGCGCGTTTCTGGACGCGGATTTTTGCACTAACCTTTGGGATTGGTGTAGCTACAGGCATTGTTATGGAATTCGAATTCGGAACCAACTGGGCAACGTATTCAAAATATGTTGGCGATGTTTTCGGGAGTGCCCTGGCAGCCGAAGGCATTTTTGCCTTTGCCCTCGAAAGCGGATTCCTTGGTATCCTTTTATTTGGATGGAACCGGGTGAGTAAGACAGTTCACTTTATAGCCACACTCGGCGTATGGCTGGGTTCTATGTTTTCGGCTGTGTGGATTGTAGTGGCCAACAGTTGGCAGCAAACACCTGCGGGGTATCATATAGTGGGAACCGGAATGGCTGCCCGCGCTGAGATTACCGATTTCTGGGCCATGGTTTTCAATCCTTCGAGTGTTGACAGGCTTTTACATGTTTGGGTGGGAGCTATCCTTGCGGGCGCTTTCCTGGTTCTAAGTGTACATGCATATTATCTGATCAGGAACCGGTATGTTGAGCTTTCGCAGAAGGCATTTAAAATAGCACTTGTGGTAGCCGCCGTTTTTTCCTTTTCCCAATTATTAACCGGTCATAAAGCAGCTATTGGTGTTGCCGAAAATCAGCCAGCCAAATTAGCAGCCTTCGAAGGACATTTTGATAGTTTGGCCGTTGCAGATATGTACCTCTTTGGTTGGGTTGACAAGGAGAATCAAAAGGTAAGCGGCCCCAAAATTCCTGGTGGACTGAGTTTCCTGACACGCTTTGACTTTAAAACACCGCTTAAAGGAATAAATTATTTCCCGGTCGATGAGCAGGTTCCTCAGGTAAATGCTGTTTTCCAGTTTTATCATATAATGATAACCATTGGCATGACCATGATCGGGCTAACTTTGCTGGCCTGCTGGCTATGGTGGCGTAAAAAACTCTTCCACTACCAATGGTTGTTATGGCTGTTTGTATTTGCAGTGTTTTTACCTCAGATTGCCAATCAGGTGGGCTGGTTTTCGGCTGAAATGGGTCGGCAGCCCTGGGTAGTTTATGGCTTGCTTCGCACATCCGATGCGTTTTCAAAAGCAGTTCAAGCAAATGAGATTGTTTTTTCACTCATCATGTTTGCTTTTATTTACGTTCTGCTTTTTGCACTGTTTATTTACCTGCTCGATCGCAAAATCAAGCATGGACCTTATGATGAATCTGAAGAAGATGACAGGCCGCTGCAACGCGAAATAGCCGAAATACTCGAACACAGGTAAATGTTTAAAAACAAATGATTATGGAATTTCTTCATGATATTGATTACCCAACAGTTTGGTTCCTTGTTGTGGGTGCACTTTTTTCGGGGTATGCCATTCTTGATGGCTTCGACCTGGGTGCGGGAGCATGGCACCTGTTTTTCCGAACGGAAGAAAGCCGGCGCATTGCGCTAAATGCCATTGGGCCTGTGTGGGACGGAAACGAAGTGTGGCTGGTCATCGGTGGAGGTGCATTGTTTGCCGGATTCCCGATTTTGTATGCGAGTCTTTTCTCAGCCATGTATATACCGTTTATGCTTTTCCTCGCATTCCTCATATTCAGGGCAATATCCATTGAGTTCCGCTCAAAGGAACCTATGATTTGGTGGCGCAAACTATGGGATATTTGTTACAGCGTTTCGAGTGCCATGCTTGCTTTTCTGCTTGGGGTAGTCCTTGGGAATGTACTACAAGGCATTGCCATTGATAAAGATTTTGAATATCAGGGAAGTTGGCTCGAATTTCTGAATCCGTATGCCATCATGGTAGGATTTACTTCGCTGGCCTTGTTTATGGTTCACGGTGCCATCTATCTGGCAATGAAAACGGAGGGAAGACTGTTTATAAAAATCACAACGCTTCTAAGGCGGGCTATCCTGGTTTTTGTGGGTATTTTTATTCTTACAACAGGATATACGCTACTTTATATTCCACATCTGTCGGATCATCTGCTGAGCAATCCTGTACTGTTTATTGTGCCCTTGCTGGCATTTCTGAGCATTGCCAATATCCCGCGGCTGGTAAGCAAAAGCAGGTACCTGCACGCTTTTTTGTTTTCATCTCTTACCATGAGCCTTTTGCTAATCCTGGTGGCTATTGAAATTTACCCTGTAATGCTTCCATCAACTATAGATCCGACATACAATATTACCGTATATAACGCAGCTTCATCTGTAAAATCCTTACAGACCATGCTTATTATTGTATTGATAGGCGGACCGCTTGTGGCTTTTTATACTTTTTTTGTGTATAAAACATTCAGGGGAAAAGTAACGCTGGATGATACAAGTTATTAGGAGGCTTATCCGAAAAACTGTTTCAGGCCTCTTTCGTTCAGTTTACGAAAAAGCCAGCAGAATAATACAATATGTGCTGACAGCAAATTTCATAAGCCTCAGGATATCATATGCTTTATCATCAAATAAATTTATTGGAGTATTTTCCCAGGCTTCGGAATAAAAGCTATTATAAACCTGACAGGTTTCCAAAACCTGTCAGGTTTAGCATATTAAAAAATCCGCTTTAGTCCTCTTTCATTCAATTTATTTAAAATTCCTGCTGCATCTTTGAATTTGTTATTCATAATCATAGACGCGATAATATAAGGCTTGAAACCCGCTTCTTTGTAGGTTTCAATACGATAACAGTCGAATACACTTTCTGCAACTTCACCTTCTTTACACGAAACTCCCGAAATATCGGCAGGCAGACAATGCATATACAAGGCTTTTCCGCCCTTGGTAAGTTTCATTTTTTCTTCGGTGCATTCCCAGCTTTTAAAACGGGCATTGTTAGCAAGGCATTCCTGCTCAAGCGCTTTAAGACCGTCCTTATCGTTTGCATGCAGAAGCGGCGTGCGGCGTTGCATTACCGAAAACGGCGCCCAGCTTTTCGGATACACGATATCAGCATCTTTGAAAGCTTCATCCATGCTATTCACAACGCGGAATTTTCCGCCCGAGGCTAATGCATTTTTACCAGCCAGATCCACAACATCAGGAATCAGTGAATACCCTTCAGGATAAGCCAGATCCACTTCCATTCCGAAACGGGTCATCAGACCAATAATTCCTTGCGGTACGGATAGCGGCTTTCCGTAACTTGGCGAATAAGCCCAGGTCATAGCAATTTTTTTGCCTTTCAGATTTTCGAGTCCACCGTAATAATCAGCCAGGTGCATCAGGTCGGCCATGGCTTGTGTTGGATGGTCGATGTCGCATTGCAGGTTAACAATTCCGGGACGTTGCGGCAAAACGCCGTTCTGAAATCCATCATCCAAAGCATGGCCTACTTCCTGCATATAGGTGTGTCCTTCACCCAGGAACATATCGTCGCGGATTCCGATGATATCCGTAAGGAAACTGATCATATTCGCC
>JBBSDG010000267.1:0-6322 GCA_038249635.1 Bacteroidales bacterium
ATCACGGGGATTAACAGAGGTGATAGGAGAATCAGTGCTATTAGTGCGAGGACTATATCAAAGAGACGTTTTATAAAATTCTTATAAATCATTTTTTAGTTCTTTATTATAATTTTTGACTTCACGATTTCACGACTGCACGACTGCACGATTTTTCGACTTCACGACTGGGTGACTGCATGACTGCACGATTAGACGATTTCACGACTTTTCGACTTTTCGACTTCACGACTGCACGATCTTCGATTTTAGACTCGTGCCGTCGTGCCGTCGTGCCGTCCACTTTCACATTTTTTGATCCAAATTCTTCCCTGTTTCTATGTGATGAAACGAAGGCAGGTACTCGTGCATCACAGATACTATTGCTTCTTTTGTTAGATTCGTTTTTTGTAAGACAGTCTTCAATGAATTAATAAGTATTTTTATTTCGGATATTTCTTTGTGTGGTGCATTCTTAATGATGCCTAAGGAATCAAAAGATTCCAGGTCGAGGATTTCGGTTTCGGTAAAGAATTCCTCAAAGGTTTTTTCTCCCGAAGTATCTGACGTAAAGAAATAAACCGGATAATGTGTCGAATTGGCATTAAGTTTAGTGGCTTCCAGTTTGGCTTCTACTTCGCTGGCGCAGATGTGTGTTTCGTAACCCATTGTTTTAAGGAAATCAATGGTGATATCCTTAAAGTTTACCATCTGCGTTTCTTCCAGTTTCGGGAAAAAGATTTCGCCGGTATTGCCAAGGATGCATGCCAGTAAACAAATCTGTCCGGATTCTTGGGGTGAAACGAAAAACCGTCGTATATCGGAAGGGCAGGAGAGGGGTTGACCTTTCATCAGCCTCTCCAGGTAACCAGCAAGTAAACTCCCATTTGAAAAAGCTACATTGGCAAAACGTGCTGTGGTTATCGGAAACTGCCTGGAATAGGACATAATCACTTCTTCCATTATCTTTTTACTGGCTCCCATTATGTTTACAGGGTTGGCGGCCTTGTCTGTCGAAACGCAGAAAAAGTGTTTCGGTGGATTGTTTGCCAGCTTGCTAAGGAGTTGCTCCGCTTTTACAACATTGTTTTCGAGCAAGGCCGTTACCGAATAATGATCCTTTTCGCTGCGAACATGTTTGTGTGCCGCAAAATTGGCTACAATGTCGAATGGCCCAGCATCGGCCAATATCTTATCAAAAACCGGATCTGCAAAGCTGATGGGATAGGTTTTGTAAATATCAGGAACCACCATTCCGTGTTTACTGCGTATATCGCGTGTAAGTTCGGTAAGATAGTTTTCACTGAGATCAACCACGTACAGACTGCCTGGATTAAAACGCAATAGTTCCCTTATAAAGGATGAACCGATTGTACCTCCTCCACCAATTACCAGTACAGATTTACCGGAGATTTCGGCTGTGAGTTTTGCGGAATTGGCTTCCAGGTCGCTTTTAAAAAAGCTTTCTTTCCGGTAGGTGATGTGGTCGGAGATGAATTGTTCGATATTGAGCATGGGTAAAGTTATAAGGTGTGAGTCATTGCGAGGCGGTAGAGGATTGAAAAGGTGAACGGAAGCTTCACGCCGAAGCCCTGCCTGCTGCAGGCAGGAATCTTTTGAATTAAGGCAATCTTTCTTAGAACGAATGTACCAGCGGCACAGGATTGCTTCGGTTTTCGTGTCTCTGCTTGTAGGGTGTCTCTACCTCCTTGCAATGTCGGCCTTCGATGAAGGTTTAAGGATTTGAGGATTGTTTACTCAGAGTGTACTGAAAAACTCAGGGGAACGAAGTATTCTTTCACTGTTATTTCTGTTGAAAAGCAGATGCTCAAAATCTTTCATTTTGCTTCTCAAATCAACGACTTCAAAGATTTTAGCTACTGCCTGCTTTAATTCTTCAATGGTGGAAA
Source organism: Bacteroidales bacterium (assembly GCA_038249635.1). Lineage (GTDB taxonomy): Bacteria > Bacteroidota > Bacteroidia > Bacteroidales > UBA4417 > UBA4417. The sequence continues at coordinate 1,890 of JBBSDG010000267.1, forward strand.
TACCGCTTTTTGCCTGAAGGAATTTATAGTCGGGCATGGTTTGCGACAGTAAAAACATAGCATCATAAAAATCGCGGCCTTTTTGCCTGTCGAGCATGGCCGAAACCTTCATCGCACAGAGTACAGCGGCGGAAGGTACTGGCATTGGAAAAAAGAAACCACAGCCTTTTATATTGATCATCTCAGGTTTGTAGACTATCAACTGATCCTGGCTCTCCACTTTGATCAGAAATCTTTCATCACGATGACCGGTAAGTCCCATATCAAACAGAAGTTCAGGGAAATGTAAATTCCGGCGGAAAGCTTTCAGCTTTGAATTATCTCTGTCTTTAACCTCTGCACGCAAGCCATTGAGAAGGAGAAATTGCAAAATATCGTCGGTCATTTCCATAAACTCTTCTTTTGAAAGAGATTTGCAATCAAAATCCAGGTCTTCCGAGAAGCGGTCAATCCCTTTGATTAATCGTATACTTGTTCCTCCTATAAAAGTAATTTTCCGAATATAGGGCGTCGACGAAAGATAATCGAGAATCAATAATTGAAGATATTCTTTCAGGATATGTTTACTGAAAAGTGCATTATCGCGTATGGGTAAAGGATAAAAGTTTTTAATTACGTTTAGTTCTATCATAGCCCATAAGTTATAAAAAGTTGTTGAACGCGCTTTTCGAGTGCTTTATTTTTAAATTGAATAGAATACTCTATCAGCAAATCCTTTTTTAAATTATCGTGAAGATAATCCTCGTCGAATCGCAAAGCTTCAATTTCTTTTGCCGAACTATATCCGGGATAGAGATAGAGCAGATCCAGAATTGCTTTTTCCGCACTGGCCATCTTCATCGTCCGGCCTCCATCTATTACCTTTAAGCCATACCCGAACATAAGCTCCTTTTTTATGGTATTATACGAGTATTCGGCAATTGCATTTTTAAAGGAAGCGGTCTTTAAAGGACTGATACTGGTTATCTGAACTACAGCTTCGGGTATGATTCCATAGAAAGCCAATGCGGTGTGCAGACTTATGTAAGATGGGCTATAAATACGGTTGGCAAAATATAAAGCAAAGTCTGCTTTTCCCTTATATTCAGGAAAGGTAAAGTAGCCCTGCCTTAACCGGATCAGCAATCCTTTCGTTGTCCACCGGGAGAGATTGTTCCGGTCGAATCCCGGCATCCATGCATATACCTGATCAATATTGAAACAGGCCAGTTCGAAAAGCTTATTTTTAAATTGAATAAAGTTCACGATATTTTGTTTCGATTATGCAGCAAATATAGTGCATTATGGAAATGAAACAAAGTTGTTAGAATTTTTTTTTGGAAATGTTTTGGTTAAGGCACAAGGTTGCTTTGGCGCAGCCGATTTGGATTGTGCTCACCTCCGTCATTGCGAGGCGTCACAAGACTGAAAAGTGACAAAGCCGGCATTCGCCAAAGCAATCTTTTGAATAAAGGCAATCTTTCTTAGAACGATTTTCCCAGCGGCATGAGATTTCTTCGGCGCAGCCGAATGTGGATCGTGCTGTTATTCTTGATCGTTGCGGCTACTTCTCGCAATGATCCCGCCGAAGCAGGACAGGCAGTTGCCTTCGATTGGAGTTTTTAAGTTGCCATGGTGCCTCAGAGGACGATCCCGGTTTAACCTGTTGCACTCCCCTGCCCGATGTTTACCTGCGGGTAGCAGGCAGGCAGGCTGGGGATGACTCTCGCTGGTAAAAGTTCCCTTTCAAGCAGCTCGCAAGCAGCAACGTGCCGGTGTGTACAGTATTGCGAGGCACACTAAAACCCAAGTTGTGCACGGTCGCTTTGCGCCGAAGCAATCTTGTGGAGCTGGGTAAATCGTTTTTAAAAGGCTTGTGATAATGGCGCAAGGTTGCTTCGGCTGTCATTGCGAGTAGGTACGACGAAGCAAAGCCGATTGGGATTATGCTTACCTACGTTATTGTCGCGGCTACTTCTCGCAATGCTGAGCCTTCGATTGAGGTTTTCGGTTTGGCGTGTTACCTTCGATTGTCGTTTTGTGGTTTGCCGACATGCTGTCGTGCCCTCGAGCCCTCTTCCAATCGTGCAGTCGTATAGATTAAAGTTCACAACTTTTTCATGATTTCGAAAAATGCTTTTCTATCCATACTCAAATAGCGAAGGATTTGTTGCACAATAAATTCAGGAACTGGATCCACATGCGTCTGAATGGTTATCGGTCTATCAAGATCAAGACGCGACCATTTTTCGTGCCCACCTCTGCCCTTTGAATTTTTTATAAGGTTCAATCCCTGATTTTCGAGAAATTTCCTGAAATCTTTCAGTGGGATGTTCGACAACTTATTGCCTTAACAACAATATTCGTGTATTTTTTGGCTGAATATTTAAAACTAATTTTATAATATCGAATAATGAACAAGGAATAATGAATTCCGAAGTTTTGAAGCTATAAAATCAGTGCTGCTATCATCATTTTTATTTATTCAATCCCATTTTTTTTACTTCATTATTCGATATTCCTTGTTCGATATTCATTATTCAAATCTTTTTTGGTACTGGCTTATCCAGGTTTTATATTGCCATACTTTCAGACGGCTATTGGCATTTCCACCTCCTGATAAAATGTCTGCAACGGATATTTGTCGAAGAGATCTGAAATGTATTTATTGCCTGCAATTACAGTTGCAATGCTTGGAGCCAGAGATTTCAACGGCTTTTTCAAAGTACCCTTCAGTTGTTTCCATCCCATTTTCTGCAAAAGACTCCCCAATGTTGCTTTCTTTATAGTATAATCAAGGAAATCTTCAAAAACTACTTCAAAAGAAGTTTTAGCTTCAGTAAGAGAATGACCGTATCCGGTGAGATCCAGATGTGGCGAATACACAAAGTGAACTCCTTGTTCATCCGTAAAGTGAAAAAGCAAAATCCGTACCTTAACTTCACCATTCTGAAACTCGAGTGTGTTGATACCCATAATTGTTTGATTAAAATGTCTGAATTACAAAGGTAAGGCTATATTTGTTTTACTATCGTCAAATTGATAAAATTGTGAATACTTCGAATGCAATAATCACAAGAAATGAGTGTTTTGAGTAATTTGAGTAAGTAGTGGTAGTTGCGTTCACATTTTCGATGATGGATTTGTTCAAACGAATTGTTTTCCCTGCCCGATGTTTATCTGCGCGTAGCAGGCAGGCAAGCAGGCAGGAATCTGCTGGAGAAGGGCAAATCCTTCTAAGAAGGATTGTGGCAAAGGCATGAGTTCGCTTCGTCCTCGTTCCTCGTCCTCGCGATGATGTGCCTTCGATTGTTGCTTTCTGCTTGTCGCGGTGCCTTCGGGGACGATCCCGGTTTTACTTGCTGCCTCCTATTCTAGTTTTGTGGTTTTCGGGCAAATTTTAATCTTGCTTTTAAACCAATTGTAAATCAGATTGAATCAGGCACAAGCACGTTTAATCCTTCAATATTCTCAAAATCCTTAGTATTGAGTGTAAGAATAGATAATCCATTTACTAAACAGGTAGCTGCTATAAATGCATCCGGAAGTTTTATCTTGTGCCTTTTTCTGATGTTAATTGTAGCATCAATAGTTTTATTGTCAATTGGATGTATAATGGCACTATTGATAAGTAATTTAAATTTTTCTTCTTCGTTTTTTTTAAGATCTGGATAACCAAGTAATTCAATTTTGTTTATAACAGAAATGTGATATTCATTGTTAAAAATAGTATCCAGACTATTCATTGCCTGAATACTCAAACTATTTCCAATATAACCAATTGCAATATTGGTATCGATCAATATCTTTGCTCCCATGTTTCGCGCTCTTTTGCAATGGAATCTATCATTTCTTTAGCACGCAAACTCGAAATTGATCCCCGAAGGTGCTTTGCCAAATTCTTATGTTTGATTTCTTTATCCGGCAAACTTATTAAACCTGCATGTTCCATCCCTTCTAAAATTGCTATTGCATCAGGATTAATTATATTGATTATTACAGTTTCCATTTTTTTCTTTTTACAAAGATAATTCTTTTTCAAGAAATATACGAATCGTTTGAGTTGTCAGTAAAGAGCACGGTATTCGGTACATGATGCAAGCAATATGGCGAATTGCAGTATTGTAACTCTGAAAAACTTCTTGTAATCGTGCCCACGTCAAGTCATGCAGTCGTGCCCTTCCCGTTTCACGGGACAAGCTGTGCAGTCGTGCCCTTCCCGTTTCACGGGACAAGCTGTGAAGTCGTGTCTTCGTCCAGTCGTCCCTTTACCTATTCGCCGATCTATACCCCGGCACCCTCGCACTACTCGGTATATTTACTACCCTGTCAGCAAACCATATGGAATTTTCCAGTCCGTCGGTCTGGCAATGAGCAAACATAGGCAGGCGGTTCATCAGTTCCCAAATCGGGCGGGTCATTACGCCATTGGCATTCGTAAATTTCAGCAGTTC
>JBBSDG010000268.1:0-6316 GCA_038249635.1 Bacteroidales bacterium
CGACCTGCAACCTGTGCCATCAACTGAAAACCACGCTCAAAAGCCCTGAAATCGGGATACGATAAAAGACTGTCGGCATTCAGAATCCCAACCAGGCTAACGTTATCAAAATCCAGGCCCTTGGTTACCATCTGGGTTCCTACAAGAATATCGACCTTTCGTTCTTCGAAGCTAGCAATCAGTTTCTGGTGTGCAAAACGCGAACGGGTGCTGTCGAGGTCCATGCGGGCAATGGTGGCTTTCGGAAATATCAGCGAAAGCTCCTCTTCAATTTTTTCGGTTCCAAAACCTTTCATTACCAGGTGTGTATGACCGCAGTCAGGGCATTTGTCGGGAATGCGCGTAGTATAACCACAATAATGACAGCGCAATTGGTTTTGCTTTTTATGATACACCAACGACACATCACATTGCACACAATGCGGTATCCAGCCGCAGTTATCGCAGTCGATATGCAACGAAAAACCGCGCCGGTTCTGGAAAAGTATAACCTGTTCATTTGCTGTCAATGCGGTTTCTATCTCGCGGATCAGCGCTGAAGAAAAAATCGACTGCATTGTTTTCATGCGGTGTTCCTCTTTCAGGTTAACCAGTTTAACTTGCGGAAGCAATATCCCGCCATAGCGTTCCGAAAGTGTGCTTAGTCCGTATTTGCCCAGGCTGGCATTGTAGAAACTTTCGATGGCGGGCGTTGCCGAACCCAAAAGCACTTTGGCACCATGCATGGATGCCAGGAAAATTGCAGTATCGCGGGCATTGTAGCGTGGTGCGGGATCGTATTGTTTGTATGAAGCATCATGCTCTTCGTCGATGATTATCAGTCCCAGGTTGCTGAAAGGCAGGAACATGGCCGAGCGCGCACCCAGCAAAACCTTAAAGGATTGAGTTCCGGTTCCCGAAACATGCTGCCATATTTCGACTCTTTCGTTTTCGTTATATTTGGAATGATAAACCCCGACTTCGGCTCCAAAATATTTTTGCAACCGATTGATAATTTGAGTGGTAAGTGCAATTTCAGGCAAAAGATAAAGAACCTGTTTGCCTTCATCCAGCATTTGCCGGATAAGTTTGATATAGATTTCGGTCTTGCCACTGGAAGTAATACCGTGAAGAAGCGTAACATTTTTTACGGCAAATGAATCCGTAATTTCCTGCATGGCAAGTTGCTGACCAGGCGTTAGCTCAATACTTTCGGCTGTATGCGTGGCCTGCCGGTAATTGAGCCGGCTGATTTCTTTATCGTATTCCTCAAAGACATTCTTTTTCTCCAACGCCTTAAATTTCGCAGCAGCATCCTCAATCCTGGCAAACAATTCCTTTCGCGAAACCTCCACAGGATTTTTCGACATGATTTTCGAAAGCTGAATGTATTCAATCAGGAGATCAAGCTGTTTGGGAGCTTTTTTTTCAAGTTTATCATACAACTGCTGAAGCTGTTCCTCGCTGCTGTAGGCATCGGTGAGTTTTATGTACGACAGTGTTTTCGGGGTAAAGCGTTCCCTGACTTCCTCTTCGGTAACGATATATCCTTTCTCGATCAGGTTGTGGATTAAAGGAATGATTTTAACCAGGTCGGCAAAACGGGAAGCATCAGAAATGGATAATGCACCGTTTTCCTTCAGCGCCCGAAGAAGGTTGTATTCCTTTTCCGAAAGGATTTTTTCACTAAGCTCTACACCGGGAACAATTCTGATCTTGGATTCACTGGCCAGTTTAAGGGCTGCCGGCAAAGCGGCATTCATTACTTCGCCAACCGTGCAGCAATAATAGGAAGCTATCCACTCCCAAAGCCGGAACTGAAACTGGTTCGCCACCGGATGAAGATCAAGCACTCCAAGAATGTATTTGGTTTCGACTTTGGGCGCTTTTTCAGTGATGCTGTGAATCAGCGCGGTATATACTTTCTTCTTTCCAAACTGCACCACCACACGCTTTCCCTCCTCCACCGACTCGTTTAGGTCGAATGGTACGCGGTAGGTAAAATAACCCGCCACCGGTAAGGGAAGCAAAACATTTACAAATAAGGTGGTGCGCATAGGGAGTTAAGTGAAGCGGGAAAGCGAAGGTAGGGATTTTTGTGGCCAGAAGATTTGAGAAAAATCGGGAAACGGATATCAAAAAGCCTTATTTTTCCAGACGTAGAATATCCTCAATTTGCTTTTTATTTCCAGGTAAATAATTTGAAGCAACATCCCATAGTATTTCATAATCAACACCAAAATATTCATGAGAAATTTTATTCCTTAATAAATACATTTCTACCCAAGGGACTTCTGAATATTTTGCCTTTATTTTAGTTGGCAAATTCTTTGCCGCTTCCCCGATTATTTCAAAGTTTCTGATAACGGCATCAACAGTTTTATAATCTCTCGTAAAATCAGTAAAAGAAAGGGTATCAATATATTCGGCAATACGGTTCATAGCAAGAAGAAATTCTTCAAGATACAAAATATATGTACCTTCTCCCTTTTTCAACCTATGCGTATTTAACCTGTTTGAGTATTCCCTCTTTGATTTGCTCTTTTAACGCATTCTTGGTTACCAGGTCTATTTTGCGATTAAAGATGTTTTCAAGATAGATTTGAAGGGTAAAGAATTTCCATCCTATAGGCCGTTCAAGTTCAACTAATAAATCAATATCACTTTCATCAGTATTAGTTTCATCAGAAAAGGAACCAAAAAGGCCAATCTCCTTGACTGTAAATTCCTGATAAAGAGTCGGTTTCAACTCTTTTAGCTTCAGCAATATTTCACTTTTTGTAATCATATGGCAAATATAGCAATTTTTGATCAGGCAGAAACTTAACCAAAATGGCACTCACTTAAAATATTGATAGTTATTAATCCTCCAAATCATCATAATTTATCGGCGTTTTGGGCGATTTTGATATGGGCTTCACCGGTTTTGGTTCTGGTTTAGATAATTTAGGTTCCGGTTTTGCCTTTGATTCTTCCTTTTCACTTTCCTCTGTTTTTGCCTTACGCGGCCTGAGTTCCCGGGTGCGGGTAATTTTATAATCTCTCTGCTCAGTAAATTTATTGCCTTTCGAAGGTTCGCGATGTGGAGTAACTTCAGCGGATGGATCAGGAAGACCTGTAGAATTATCATTGTCCGGTTTTTCAGGGGCAAAATCAAATGCATTTTTCCGCGAAGGCTGTTCGCCGAGTTCTTCAATACGGGTAATTGGTTTCAGCTTTATTTTATCAACTTTTCTGCGCTCTGGTCTCTCTTCTTTGCCGAATCGATTACCGCGTTCAGGTTTTTCGTCCTTGTTGAAATCGTTACTGAATTCCTTTTTTTCACGTGGAATAAATACGTTGTCACCGATTTCTTCACGGGGCTTGAATTCACGGGGCTTGAATTCGCGCGATTTATATTCACTTCTTTCTGAGCCTTCGCTGTTTCTTCGGGGAGTTCTGCCTTCGGAATTTTCGCCATCAGCATTGCTTCGTCTTTTAAAACCGCTATCACTTTCTTCGCGTGGTTTGTACTCACGAGGCTTGAATTCGCGGGCTTTAGATTCACTTATTGATCCTTCGCTGGTACGTCGTGGCGCTCTTTTTTCTTCATTTTCGCCATCATTACCTTCGCCGCGTGATTTAAATTCGCGTGATTTATATTCACGGGGTTTTGGATCGAGCGAATCAAAATTACCTTCAGGAGCTTCTTTACTACGCCAGTCAGGTTTGTCTTCTTTCTTTGAATAGTCGCGGGTATCAGGGATTCCATCTTCACCGGCATTTTCCATATAACGGCCTCTTTTACTGCCTTTATACAAATCGAAATGCTCAAACCTGCATTCCAGCGGACCGTTGAAAACCGGCAATTTGGCTGTCGGCCTGAGACCGATTAAACTCAGTGCCCGTTGGTCGCTGCTGATAACCCACGCATGGTAGCCGGCGAATTCCTGTTTCAGCGTATTGCCGATGCTTTTATACAGGCCGATGATATCATTCAGCCGGATGCGTTCGCCGTAAGGCGGGTTAATAACTATTAGACCGGGATCGCCTTCCGGCTTTTGAAGGTCGGAAAAAGCATTTACTGAAAGAGTAATATCTTTGTGCAAACGGGCTGATTTTACGTTTGCCCTGGCAGAAGCCAGGTTTTTAGGGGAAATATCACTTGCAATAATCTGGTATTCGAACTCGGTTTGTTTATCCTGTGCTTCTTTGGTAACTTCATTCCAGAGATCCTGATCGAAATCGGGCCAGTGCATAAAGCCGAATTCCTTACGGTACATTCCGGCCGGAAAATTATTTGCATACATGGCCGCTTCTATAGCCAGCGTTCCCGATCCACACATAGGATCTATAAAATTGCAGTCGCGTTTCCAACCGGTAAGCATGATAAGCCCTGCAGCAAGAACTTCGCTCATGGGAGCTTCGGCATTCGAAACCCGGTAGCCACGTTTGTGCAGCGAAGCGCCCGAACTATCAATGGAAACATCGCAGATGCTGCCACGGATATGCACGTTGATTCGTACATGCGGGTTTTCGGTATCCACATTTGGTCGCCGACCGTTATTCAATGTACGGAAACGATCGACAATCGCATCCTTGGTAAGCAAAGCAACATAATGTGTGTGCGAAAGTTCCGAGTCGCTTGACACCGCATCAACGGCTAAAGTTTTCGTGAGCGTAAGAAAATTCTCCCAGGGATAAGCAGTTACCTGTGTGTATAAATCATCCTCATCGGCCATCTGAAACGAAAAAATCGGCATCAGAATGCGCTGCGCGGTGCGAAGACAGTAATTTGCCTTGTAAAGCATGCGCTTATCGCCTTCAAAACTAACCGCACGCGTCAGTATTTCGACGTTGGCTCCGCCCAGCTCAGTAATTTCGGCAGCCAGCACTTCTTCGAGGCCTGCAATAGTTTTAACGATGAATTTCAGTGGCTGTTCGCCTGATGTTGAAAGTTCCAAAAGTTCCAAAAGAATCTGTTTTTACGTATGAGGTAATTCTATTTATTTTTTCATCAGGTTATCGATAAAAACAAGTTTATCAACAATATAACGTGTGTGAGTGCCTTTCCCGATCAACCCTGATTCATCGTTGGCTGTTACTTCGAAAAGCAGTTTCATGCCTTCAACCTGTATTAATCTGGAATTGCATATTACAATTTTACCAGGCAAAGTAGCCTTAAAATGCTTGACTGAAACTTCAGTTCCTACAGTAGTATAGGCATCGGGAATCAAATGTGCAACGCTTTTCATAGCAGTTTGTTCCATAAGTGCAATCATGGCGGGTGTTGCAAATACTTCTAAAGTTCCCGAACCGAAAGCAACCGCTGTTTTATCAGAAGTTACTGTAATTTCCTTTTCTCCTTCGATGCCGGCAGTTAATGTGAATTCCATTTGGGGCTTAGTCAGAAAAATTGAGAATAAAAGTCTGCTTCAGCGATATATTTAAGCTTTGACTTACAGGGCAGGTATCGACAGTGTGCCGGATAATTGCTTTCTGTTTTTCGGAGTATTTTATGGCAGGGAAATCCATTTCAACAATCACTTCCCCAACCCGGCGAGGGTCCGAAGCCATTATTTTAGTGATTTTTATTGAAGTGCCATCCACATTAAATCCATGGGTACGGGCTGCAATTCCCACTACTGTTATGGCACAGACTCCCAAAGAAGTTGCAAGCAGATCGGTTGGCGAGAAAGCCTCGCCTTTGCCCTGGTTGTCGATCGGAGCATCAGTAATAAAGGTTTGCCCGGATTTAACATGCGTTGCTTCAGTGCGTAAATCGCCTGTATATATAACCCTCGAAGTTTCCATGGGAAAATGTTTATCGCGCAAAGATACGAAAGTTATCGAAGACGAGGGATGCCGAAAACACCATATTGCATATATTGCTCATTTACAGTACTTTTTTAGATGCAAATTTAAAGTTAGTGATTTTTAAAGTCTGGTGTTTTTTTGATTTAAGATGTATGTACTTACTTGGGAAGTCATTCTGTTTTAACGTCCATTAATATTTCGAACCCGAATACAAATGACCTGGGAAAAGCTCAGAGTGTTTTAAGTAATTGTATAAAATATAGAGAATATAACGACCCTAATAGGTTTTCCTATCAGAATCATTCGGCTACATAATATTTTGATGTGCTGGAAAAGTTTAGACATTAGTAGGTATCTGATTTTTTAAAAGAATACACTATAGATCGCTGAATTAATTCGGAAATTGAATTAGTATTTATTTTTTTGTCCTTTTCCCTTGATGGAAAAGTACCAAAAGATCAAGGCTTTATAACAATGCTGGCGTTTCTAAGCCAGAGGTATCTCCTCGCAATACAAGGCATGAAAGAGCACAGCAAATCCG
>JBBSDG010000269.1:0-6312 GCA_038249635.1 Bacteroidales bacterium
CTAAAAACGGTCTCCACCAGGTCCTTTGACAATTCAAAAGGTGCATTGCCCGGTATCAGAAGCTTAATTTGTTCTTCCGCAACCTCAATCTGCAGCGAATTTACGATAGAGAGCTGCTCCGACATTAACGAATTGCTTAACAAAGCTCTTAAATCATTGGCATATACAACCTCCGCAATAACTCTTCGATATTCTTTTTCACGATTGGTTTTCAAAGGGATATCTCCATTGGGAAAAGCCATCGGTTGCCCGTATTCCTTAAGCGTTTTGGCACTTCTTTCTACCATTTTTGTCCGCTCAGCATCAGTAATGGCTTCGTTAGTTACAGCTTTGCTTACTTCACTGATAGCTTCCCCGATAAATGCCTTTTCAGTTGAATTCAACGGTTTTTGCGCACTTATCGAATAACACGACACAAAAATAATTGCTGCAATAAGAGTTAATTTAAGAGATAAGTAGTTCATGGTTAGTTGTAGATTAATTATAAATGCCAATCAAGTGTTAAAACTTATTCTATATTTTCGCAAAGCCCTGAAAGGTCGTCACTTAAATAACCGTGGGTGTAACCCGCGGTTGACAATGACAGGATAACGTCAGCCCCGAAGGGGTTGAATTATGCATAATTCTGTTCAACCACTTCGTGGCTGATCCTACTAAGTCGATCAATAACCGTGGGTTGCACCCACGGTTATTGATGTTTAGCCACTTCGTGGCTATTTCACACAACACTTGATTCGCAGTTTAAACTAAAAGGAATTAATGTGCAAATTTCCATTCATAAACATAACTAGTGCCCATTATTGCTCCGGGAAAAAATATTGTTCGCAGGGCTATGCGATTACCGTTAGCACCGGTAGGAGCTGCAGCTGTAACTGTTTCATTTACCGAATAAACTTTTACAGTTTTGTAAGTATCAATTTTAAATGATGATTTACCGGCACTGTTTACAAAACTTTTATTGGCGCCGGTCGAGAAACCTGGTTTAGTATCCCACTTATCGAAATTAGCCGAAATTGTGGCATTCGAAGTGAAATATGAAAGGTTTTGTGCTGTAAAGGACAATGATAAATTAAGCGTTATAATTTCTCCTGCTTCCATTACTTTCGGAGGGTTGCTCACAGTGCATTTAATGCTGCAACTTTCTCCGTTTAATACTGGCGGATTGTAATAGTTGTCCGTTTTTCCCAAATATTTCCAATCATAAATGTAGTTGCCGGGCGAACTGCTTCCGGTTACACGATATACACCGCCTTGATTTGTGTTATCAATATCTTTTTTGCCATCGTAATTAATCGTTTCGACCAATACCCACAAACCTTTGCCATCTCCCTGCTTACCAGCATTATCACCTGCCTCTGCAATGGAAGACCGGCTACCCTTTGCAACTCCTCTTGGAGAAAACTCTTTAAAAGTGAATGACGAATTATCCGCATCCTGATATGCTTTCCTGAGTTGTACCTGTAGCACTTCAGCTGATTTTAAATCCTCATAGGCTTTATTCATTAATTCCTTTTGGAGAGCGTAAAGTTTTTCAACTTCTGCTACCAGTTGTTTGGTGGTAGCAAGGTCCCTGAATTTTTGAACCAGGTCTTTAACATCCTGCTGTTTCCCTCCGTTGAAGCCCTCCGTAATGTTAAGACCAAAAACGGTGCCTACCAGATCTTTCGATAATTCAAAAGGAGTTTTACCAGGAATCAACAACGTAATTTGATCTTCCACAACTTCTATTTGCAGTGAATTAATCATTGATAACTGCTCGGCAAGCAAAGCATCACTTAATAAATCTCTTAAATCATTGGCATAAATAACTTCTGCCTTAATACGTCGGTATTCCTTTTCACGATTAGTTTTTAAGGGGATATCCCCATCAGGGAAAGCTACAGGCTGCCCGTATTCCTTTAGAGCCTTAGCACTTTTAACTACCAATTTTGTTCTCTCATTATCAGTTATGCCTTCGTTGGTTATGGCTTTATCTAAATCCCTTTTTGCATTCTCAACCAATGATGATTCAGTTGCATTTACAGGCCTTATTTTGATGTTTGTTGCAGTTGCTTCAGTTTCAACTGCATTTTGGTTTTCATTTACCTGAACCGTGTTTTTTTTTGGTAAATCATTAGCCGATACTTCTGCATTATTTGATACGGTATTATGTTTAGAAGATATAACAGCTTGCGCGTCAGATGTTGATTTTGGCACCGAAGTCTGAGGGTTCTGTTGTGTGTTTTGCTTTTCAGCAGATGATAACTGACTTCCCCCGATTTTTGTTCCGTTCCATTTGCCTGTGGGCGTAGCATCGCTGTTACCCCATTTACCCGCGAATGCTGAAAAATCGAAATTAAACTCAAAAATCATCTTTCCTTTGCCATTATCCTGGTACCACCATCCGGTTAAAGTGCGGCCATTTAAGGTGCCTTCGATCCGGCCATTCCGGTATTTATAAGTACCAGTTACCTGATTGCCATTTTGCCTGATAGTCAATTCATTAAAATCGGAATTAAAAATTCCGTTTATTAATTCTGAATTGCTTGATTCATTCGTATGTCCTCCTGTTGTTAATCCTGAGACTACTTGTCCGCTGATCCTGGTTCCGTTCCATTTGCCAGAAGGCAAAGCATCGTTGTTACCCCATTTCCCGGCAAATCCGGTAAATTCGGAATTGAATTCAAAGACCATCTTCCCTTTGCCATTATCCTGATACCACCAGCCAGTTATAGTGCGGCCACTTACCGTTCCTTCAATACGACCACTGCGGTGCTTGTAGGTACCGGTTACCTGAGTACCATTTTGAATGATAGTCAGCTCATTAAAATCGGAGTTGAAAACACCGGAAACACTTTGAGTGAAACCAAAATGACAACTCATTGTAAGGATTAACAGAGTAATTAGACTGTGTTTCATAGTATGACATTTTATTAATTATATCCTGGAGCTAGATCAAAAGGTTTCCAAAAAGATATCCGGATTCTTCAAAATCTTTGAGTCATTTTGTATCAGTTTCAAGGTATTGGTTTTAAGTATCAATAACCATTTTCTATAAAGAAGCCTTTCTTAATCAAAATCGCTGCGGCATTGTCTAATTTAAGTATGTCTAGATTTTACAATCACTCTAAAATCTGCAATTGCTGACATATTATATAGATTTTCGTTTTTGAAAAATGTGGCCAAGTATAGTATAACATCAGGTTTATACCACTTTTGCCATTTATAATGCAAGTATGTCTTTCCAGCTAAGTCAAAAAGCTTTTACTAATCATCTCCAAAGATAGATATTTATTACATAATATGCCTTGCATAATTTGGAATCGAAGCCGGCAATTCATTTCATTCATTACCTTCGCATCCGGAAATATTGGTTTTATGAAGAAATATTACGTTGTCCTGTTCCTGTTATCGGGAGCTTTCGCAGGCATATCACAAACTCCGGCATCCTATGTAAATCCATTTATAGGAACCAACGAAATGGGCCATACTTACCCTGGCGCGACGGTTCCCTTTGGCATGGTTCAGCTCAGTCCTGAAACGGATACCATACAATATTCAATAGGAAAGGGATATATCAAGGAGGTTTACCGGTATTGCGCCGGGTACCAGTATTCGGATAAAACTATTGTCGGGTTCAGCCACACTCATTTCTCGGGTACAGGCCACAGCGACCTGGGTGATTTCCTGGTTATGCCGACAACAGGACCTGTGCAGTTGAATCCCGGAACCGCTGAGCATCCTGAAACAGGTTACCGTAGCCGGTTTTCACATGATTCTGAAAAAGCTACTGCAGGATATTATTCAGTATTGCTATCCGATTACAATATCAAAGCTGAGTTAACTACTACTGCACGAGTTGGATTTCACAGGTACACTTTCCCTGAAAGTTCACAGGCAAATATTATACTGGATATGGTTTCGGGCATTTATAATTATGATGGAAAAGTTGTCTGGAGCTCAATCCGGGTTGAAAATGACACGCTGGTTACCGGTTACCGGCAATCCCAGGGCTGGGCACGCGAGCGGACGATGTATTTTGCCATGACCTTTTCGAAACCTATCCGGAATTATGGATGCCGTGATGATGCAAAACTGGTATACAGCGACTTTTACAGGAAATTCAATACATTAAAGGACTTTCCTGAAATGTCGGGGCGCAAGCTGAAGACATTTTTTAGCTTCGATACAAAAGCCGGTGAACAAATTCTGGTAAAATTTGCCCTTTCCTCAGTAAGTACCGAAGGAGCGGTTAAAAATCTTAATACAGAAATCCCCGATTGGAATTTCGACCGAATTCATCAGGAAGCCGAAAACGCCTGGAACAAAGAACTAAGCCGCATCGCGATCGAAGCATCCGAAGAAAAAAAGACCATTTTCTATACCGCCATGTATCATGCCTTTCTATCTCCTACAGTTTTTATGGATGTGGATGGCAATTACCGGGGTCTGGATCATAACAATCATCATGCTGATGGATTTACAAATTACACGACTTTCTCGTTGTGGGATACCTACCGCGCTCTGCACCCGTTGTTTACACTGGTTCAGCAAAAACGCACATCGGATATGATTAACTCCATGTTGGCTCATCAGCAGCAAAGTGTACATCATATTCTGCCGGTTTGGAGCCATTATGCCAACGAAAACTGGTGTATGATAGGCTACCATGCTGCTTCGGTGATTGCCGATGCTTATATGAAAGGAATAACCGGTTTTGATCCCCAAAAAGCGCTGGATGCATGCATTTCCAGTTCGACCTATGCACCATACGATGGGATTGGAGATTATATGAAATATGGTTTCGCACCTGCGGATAAAACTCCAAATTCAGCTTCAAAAACCCTGGAATATGCCTACGATGATTATTGCATCAGCCGAATGTCTGGAAAAATGGGCAAGACAGAGATTGCTGCAAAGTATGCCAAAAGAGCTGAAGCTTTTAATTTCGTCTGGGACGGAAGCACAGGATTTATGCGAGCAAAAAGAAGCGATGGCACGTTCCAGGCGCCATTCGATCCATGGAGCACTGAGCGGCAGGGTTTTATCGAAGGTAACGCCTGGAATTATTCCTATTATGTCCCACAGGATCCCATTAAACTGATTGCTCTTGGCGGAGGGAATAAGAAATTCATTTCACACCTCGATTCACTTTTCAGTCAAAAACTGGATGAAAAATACTTTAAGGAATCGGAAGATATCACTGCTGATGGTATGATCGGCAACTACGTTCATGGCAACGAACCCAGCCACCATATACCTTATTTATATGTTTTTGCAGGATCACCCTGGAAAACCCAGGAGCGCATCCACCAGATTGTTACCACTATGTATACCAACACTACGGCAGGTCTTTGCGGAAATGACGATTGCGGACAAATGTCGGCCTGGTATGTTTTCAGTTCACTGGGATTTTACCCGGTATGCCCGGGAAGCAATGAGTATATTATCGGCACTCCTTCCGTGGATAAAGCTACACTTAATCTGGAAAATGGGAAACAGTTCACTATAAGTGCCAAAAATTTAAGCGATAAAAACATATATATACAGCGCATCCTGCTCAACGGAACTCCTCTGAACACATTTATTCTCAACCATGAAGATATTATGAAAGGCGGAACGCTGGAGTTTGTGATGGGGGCAAAACCGAAGAAGTAGAGAAGGCTGGAAGACGGAAGTCAGAGGACGGAAGACCAAAGTATCTGTACTCCTTACAACTTAAACCCTATCACTTACCTCTGACTCTTTCATCCATCACATTAAAAAAATCTAACACTCCCTGTCCGCACATATAGGAAAAATTGTATTTTTGAATAAAACATTGAACCATGGATTTTAACGAAGTATTATTGAAACGCGAGAGCATCCGCAACTACGATCCAACCAAACCAGTTGATATCGATACATTAAAAAGAATTCTCGAAGCAGGTAGGATTGCTCCTTCGGCATCCAATTACCAGCCATGGGAATTCTGGCTGATTTCGACACCCGAAATGCTTGAAAAGGTGAAACCATGCTATGCGAGATCCTGGATCGCCGATGCGCCTCACATTCTGGTGGTTACAGGTGATCAAAATCATGCCTGGGAACGCGGGGACGGTTACAACTCATTGCAAAGCGACCTGGCCATTGCCATGCACCAGATGGTATTGGCTGCCACCAATGAGGGAGTTGGCTCGTGTTGGGTAACAAATTATAAACCCGATATTTTGCGGAAAGCACTTGGAATAAAGGAATCCGTTAAGGTTTATGGAATAACACCGCTGGGCTATCCCCGCGAAACATATACCAAACGTACAGTAATTATGCGCAAGCCATTGGAAGACTTGGTTA
>JBBSDG010000270.1:0-6296 GCA_038249635.1 Bacteroidales bacterium
AAACGGGTTCAATTTTTGAAATTTCAGGATCGAACTTTGCAAGGCCATCGCGCAGAAAGGTGTATAATTCGTTAAGCGTAACCCGATCGCCGAAAGCTACGTTGTAAGCTGTATTATAAGCTTCGGGATTTTGAACAACGGCAGCGCGGAAATTAGCCTGCACCACATTTTCGATATAAGTAAAATCGCGTGTCTGGCTGCCATCACCAAAAATCATGGGTGCTTCGTGATTTATTAATGATTTTACAAAGCGGGGAATTACGGCGGCATATTGCCCGTCAGGATCCTGTCGGCGGCCAAAAACATTAAAATAGCGAAGGCCAAGTGTTTCCATTCCATATAATTCGCCGAAGACTTTGGCATAAAGCTCATTTACTTTTTTAGTAACGGCATAGGGCGAAAGTGGATTTCCTGTATTTTCTTCAAATTTGGGCAAAGCAGGATGATCGCCATAAACCGACGAACTCGAAGCATAAACAAAACGCTTTACACCTGCATCGCGTGCGGCAGTGATCATATTCAGGAAACCGGAAACATTTACATCGTTGGACGTGATCGGATCTTTAACTGATCGTGGTACCGATCCAAGTGCCGCCTGGTGAAGCACATACTGAACACCGGCAGCAGCTTTTGCGCAATCAGCCAGGTTACGGATATCGCCTTCGATAAAACGGAAGTTTTTATTGGTTAGAAATTCTTCTATATTTTTAAGTTTGCCTGTGGCAAGGTTATCAAGGCAAACCACATCATTTCCATTGGCAAGCAATGTTTCAATTAATGCCGATCCAATAAATCCGGCTCCGCCGGTGACGAGGACTTTACTGTTTTCCAATATTTTTTCCATTTTAATATGCTAAGGGTTTATAATGTTTGAAGAGTTTGAGGAGTTTGAAAGGTTTGAAGAGTTTGAGGAGTTTAGGCACTTCGACTCCGCTCAGTGTGACAAGGTTTGGGGTATATATTTAGTTCTTACAGTTTTAAAACAATTGTATGACAACCGAATGACAATTGTATGTCAACTGAATAACCATTTTCCATTTTCTTTTTACTATTAACTTCATTAATAAATCCCAGTGTATCTCTTCCTTCTCAAATATCCATGAATAACCGCAAAACACAGCACCAGCAAAACAGGTACCAGCGTGTTCAGCAACTGCCATTCAAGGCGATCGGCTTTTACCCGTTCTTTGTCCAGTTCGCGGAGCTTTACCTCACGCGAGCGGACCGAAAGCAATCCCGAATCATCGCAAAGATAATTCATTGCATTGAGAATAAAGTCTTTGTTGCCAAACTGCTGGCCTGTATATCGGTCGAAACCCAGCGGTAAAGGGGTTGGTCCGCGGTCACCAGGCTGAAGCTGGTTTTTGATTATATCACCATCGGAAACCACAATCATGGCCGTTTTCGAACTTGCTGAAACAAAATCTGATCCCGGCATTTTAGCTATTTCCTGAGGAACACGGTTCTGGTAAAGCGAGGTAAATTCGCCTTCGAGTAATACGGCCACCGGTTGGTAAGGCTGGTTAAACTGTGTGACATCCGGTTGCTGGTACAAAAACCTGAGGCTGACAATTACCGGAGCATTCAGCACCCGCGAATAACGTGAAGTGGTAAGCAATATGGTTTTTGCAACTCCCGGTGTTTGCACTGTATCTATACTACTTACAAATTCAGTTTTCACCGCATTCAGGTTACGGACGATGGGATTATCGGAAGTTGGTGTAAGCAGGGGAAAGAACAGCCACGGAATTAGTTTCTGATTGCCTTTCGGATCGATAACCACCGGGATAGGCAGCGAATTTATATCCACCACCAGGTTTGGGTTAAGACGAACGCCATAATTGAAAAGCATATCATCCAGGTTCAGATCGATGGGAATCGCAACTGCATTCTCCTTCATCTTCAGACTATCCATAGAGGCATATACCGGATCAACCAGCCAAAGCACCTTACCTCCACGCATTACAAACTGATCGATAATAAACTTATCCACCTCATTTTTAGCGAAAGCGGAATCGGGCTTTGCAATAACTATAGCTTTGTATTTATTTTTCAGACCAGTTCCTGTTGAATCCTTATCAGTCAGCGCCTGCAGATTGGATTCGATAAGCTGGCCGTCCAGTTTTATATGTTCAATATCATAGTATTCGCTGAGCGCAGCTTCGGCACTGGCGGTATATATCGGAGCCAGTTCGCCGTGGCCTCCGATAAATGCAATTTGGGGTTTTACTGAAACACTCAGTTTACGGATAACGCTTGTAAGACCAAATTCAAGTGCCTGTACCGAATTATTCAGAACTTCATCGGGTGGTTTGCCAACCTGTGTAAGCAGGAGATCAAGCGGCATTTCCTTTCCCTGGTACGAAACAACAGCTCCCGGGAATATAATTTTACGAGTGGTTCCGGTTTCTTCCTTCACGGTAAGATCAGTGCCATTCAAACCACTTTTGGCCAGTTGCATATACATGGCTTCAAGCTGATTTTTATCTTTTCCGGAAGTAGGATCAATAAATTCAAACTCAATATTTTTGGAATAAGCCCTGAACTGGTTGAGCATTTCACGCGTTTCGTTGCGGAGCCGCTTGAAACCGGCAGGAAACTCGCCTTCGAGATAGACTGTAAAATGTACGACTCCTTTTAGTTCTTTAAGCATTTTTCGCGTTGAAGGCGCAAGTGTGTAACGCTTATCACTGGTAAGATCGAGCCGGTAAAAAGCAAAAGAGCCTATAATATTAAGTATTGCAATAATTGCCAACGCTATTGCCAGTTGTCTGAAACTGTTTCGCCTGATATATTTTCCGTTCACTGTCATATCTCTTCTTTTTTCAGGGTTACCATTTTCTGCGTTCGAGAAAAAATCGCGTAAGCAACAGGAAGAAAGTTACCAGGCTCAGGAAATACAGCACATCGCGTGTATCTATCACTCCGCGGCTCATTCCGGCATAATGGGCATCAATTCCAAGCTGGCTGATAAATAAACCAAAGGAGCCAAACACCGAAAGAGTATAGATAAAATCGAAACCGATGTAAATAAATCCGCACAGGAAAACAGCAATAAGGAATGAAACGATCTGGTTTCCGGATATGGCCGATGCAAAAATCCCGATGGCCGCAAAACCGGCTCCCAGGAAAAGCAATCCGATGTATGAACCCCAGGTTCCGCCCTGGTCGAGGTTGCCGGGTGGCATGCCAAGTTTGTAAACGGCAACGTAATAAACGAGTGTGGGTAATATTGCAAACAAAACCAGCACAAGTGCAGCAAGATATTTGGCCAGGATAATTTCGAATTCGGTAATGGGTTTGGTAAGCAGCATTTCCATGGTTCCGGCTTTAAGTTCTTCGGCAAACGAACGCATGGTAATGGCAGGGATGAGGAAAAGGAAAACCCAGGGAGCCAATGTAAAATAGTTGTCGAGGCTGGCAAATCCATAATCAAATATATTGAACTGCTGTGGAAAGACCCACAGAAACAGTCCGTTAACCAAAAGGAATACGATAATAACGGTGTATCCTATCAATGAACTTAAAAACGTGCTTATCTCTTTACGCAATAATGTGTACATGCTTTTGCCTTTCGGATGGAAGTGGCAAATTTAAGGATTTTGAGCATTTGTATTACAACCTTATTAGCACCTCATTTCTGATCACCTTTTTAGTCATTTCCATCACTTTGGAAGCGACAACACATTTTAATTATTTTTTATAACAATCCTCGCCTTATAATCTTCAGGCTTTGGAAAGTTTCCTACTGCCGGATAAGGTAAAAGCTGTATGAATGAAATATGATATCCACTAATTATGGCTTCTTTTTCGCCTTCTTTTAAATTGAAGTAAACCGGCTTATTATTATACTTTTCAATTTTAAAACGGGCTATTGCTTCTCCTGCCCATATACATTCACCACCTTTGGGGCAACGCGAATCGCTGATCACGGAATCAAGACAAATATAAATTTGCCTGTCAGGATCATTCAGACAATCTTTATAAGCAATATCTATAGTATCAGTGAACCTAAGGTCATTATATTTTTCAAAATCCGAAACGTATATGTATTTATAATTGGATGAAGGATACAAGGTTATGCACGCCTGCGGTTCAGCATCTTCCGCTTTCCGGACATCAACTTTTAGTTTCTGACCCAAAATAAAATTACCTCTGCCAAGGTTAACAGCCTGGTAATAATTATCAGGGCTTCCGCCCAGTTCGTTTCTGATATTCAGGGAATCGTAAGGAAATGATAAAATGCAGGTTCCACAGTTTCGGTCGAACCCGACAATCCTGGCCTCGTATTGATCCCTTATGTTATCCTTCCCCTTTTCGCAACCCAAAAGAAAAACCAGTAACAGGAGACAGAATATTGATAATGTTTTCATTTTGTGGAGATATTTATTCAAAGGTACGTATTTCAGGAATTTGGTTGCATGGCTGATAAAAAATATGTCTTTATACATACAGGTTTTTATATCTTTGCACTCTGAAAAACACGTAATGCTTCTGAGCGAAATCAAATACCTGGTACTAAAAGATATTAAGCTGGAATTCAAACAACGGTATGCCATCAATGGCATTTTGCTGTATGTGGTTTCGACGATATTTGTCAGTTACCTTTCGTTTGCAAAGATCATTGATTCAGCCACCTGGAACAGCCTTTTCTGGATTATTATGCTGTTTGCTGCGGTAAATGCGGTTTCAAAGAGTTTTGTTCAGGAAAGTACTTCACGGCAATTGTATTACTACACGGTAACCAGTCCGCAGGCAATCATTCTTTCGAAAATGATTTACAATTTCATGCTTATGGGTACACTGTCACTCTTATGTCTGCTTGTATTTACCGGTCTGATGGGCGAGTTTGTTGTGAACTACCCCTTGTTTATCAGTGCTTTGCTGCTGGGGAGTTTTGGGTTTGCATCCGCTCTCACCATGATTGCTGCCATTGCATCGCGTACTAATAATAATTTTGCACTGATGGCAATTCTCAGTTTCCCGGTGGTTATGCCCTTGCTTCTCACGCTCATGAAGGTTTCGGCAGCAGCATTGAGTGTGGGAACCTTTTCGGGCAATATGAAATATCTGGGCGCGTTATTTATGCTCAATGTCATTATTATCGCAATGTCCTATGTGTTATTTCCATACCTGTGGCGTGATTAAAAATATGGTAACCCGGCATCTGCTTTATTTAATTTAAGCATAAAACTTCCGGAACGAAAGTAAAATTTGGAATTGATACTAAAAGAAACTGATATAGATGAACGATTTTTTAAAGAATAACTGGTGGAAACTGCTTGGTATTTTATTAATACTTTACAGTATTATCGCCGGTTTCCTGATCGATATCCCGGATATTATGGGAAATATAGGCGAATCGATACGGAATTTGTTTTTCCATGTGGTAATGTGGTTTGCCATGATGGTGATGTTCGGAACCTCCTTGGTTCGTAGTCTTCGTTACCTTTCAACCTTCGACATTAAACATGATGTGATTGCTATAGAGGCGGTGAATGTAGGCGTGTTCTTTGGCGTATTAGGAATTATTACCGGAATGGAATGGGCCAAATTTACATGGGGAACTCCCTGGACAAATGATCCCCAGCTTAACGGTGCCGCTATAAGCATTCTTGCTTATTTTGCTTACGTTGTTCTCCGTCGGTCCATTGATGAAGAGAATAAAAGAGCCCGTATTTCGGCTGTGTATAATATTTTCGCTTTTGTAATGCTTATCGTTTTCATAGGCATACTCCCTAAACTGGCCAGCGGCTCATTGCATCCCGGTGCCGGTGGAAGTCAATCGACGGTAAATAGTCTTGATTTTACGATGCGACTGGTATTTTATCCTGCCATTGCCGGTTGGATTATTATCGGGTACTGGCTTATAGGTATCAGGGTGAAAATGGCTTACATAAGGCAACATCTCGATAACCCGGAATAAGAAGATTGCTTCCGGCTGATACCTCGGTTTGAAACAAAATGAAAATCAAATTGTTTAATTAACATTGAAACTGAAATGATAGAATCAAAAATGTTTGTTGTAATTATTGTCCTTTCAACGGTATTGGTTGGATTGGCAGTATATCTTTTCTGGCTCGATCGTCGGGTTACGAAAATGGAAAACGAAATTAAAAATAACCAAAAATAGCCATGAAGAAGACCCATATATTTATACTCATATTTGTAGTTGCCGCGGTTGGTGTTATTATCAGCCTGTTTGCCAACACCAGTACCTACACTAATTTTTCAGCGGCAGTTGAGAATCCTGGAAAGGAATTTCACGTAATCGGCAAATTGCTGAAAGACAAGCC
>JBBSDG010000271.1:0-6262 GCA_038249635.1 Bacteroidales bacterium
AAAATATTCACCCAGGATACCGGAACTATAAAATACATTTCGTCCGAAGGTGAGGAAAAGACAAGATATTTCATTAATATGGCCGGAATGGGCTTCGATGCCCTGGTAGCTAAAAAAACCAATAAGCAGAAAGATCTGGGAAAGAGCAATCCGATGTCGTACGTGGTAAATATACTTTCCAGTTTATTTGTTTATACCAGCACCAAAGTAACCATACTGCTCGATGGCGAAAAAGTTATTTCGGATATTTTCAGTATGAGTGTTGGTATTTGCCAGTACAACGGAGGGGGAATGAAACAAGCTCCTGACGCATTGCCCGATGATGGCCTTTTCGATCTTACGCTGATAAAACCAATAGGGAAATTTAAGATAATCCGTAATATTATCAAGCTGTTTGATGGTAGTTTCACAAATTTGCCCGAAGTAAGCACCTTCCGCTCTTCAAAAATAATTATTCATTCCGAACCACCCATGTTTATGGAAGCTGATGGCGAATCGCTTGGGCATACTCCTTTTGTATTCAATATTCTGCGTCAGAGCCTTAATGTGGTGAGTGGGCTGAAGTAGGGAGAAAATAAATGATAAACATATAACACTTAACTTTTAATTATAAAGGATGATAGTCTCTTGAAACTGTTTCATCATTTTTTATTCAGTGTTTAGTGTTAATCATTTAATAAGGCATATCCTGTTACTACAAAAGAATAGTTATAAATCCACGGATTCTTCAATTTCTTTCCAGTCGCCCGACTCCTTGATTAGAGAAACCAGCAAAGGAATTGCCTCTGATTCTGAGATGTTTTTATAGGAAACTTCCTTTCCCTTATAAAGCGTAACATTCCCCGGTCCGGCTCCAACATAACCATAATCGGCATCAGCCATTTCGCCCGGACCGTTTACGATGCAACCCATCACAGCAATTTTCAGTCCTTTCAGGTGTTGGGTTGCGGCTTTTACCTGTTGAAGCGTTTTCTCAATATCAAAAAGCGTACGTCCACACGATGGACACGAAATAAATTCAGTCCGGGTGATACGTGCCCGCGTTGCCTGTAGGATAGCAAAAGCAGTATGATTAACAATTTCCGGTTCGATATTTGGAGCCACAGGCCAGATGGCATCGCCTGCTCCATCAATCAGCAAGCTGCCGAAATCAATGGCGCTGTCAACCTGGAAACGAAGCAGGTTATCCGTTTGATATGAGTTTTTCAGAATAACCGGATAAGTGCTTTCGGATTTAGTATTACCCAACTGCTGGCGCATTACATGAGCATTCCCTTCCAAAATATCAAGATATTTAAAGTTGTGATCTGGCAATGAACCTGTTATCTCAAAATGCTCATCCACCAAACAGTTTATTCCATCTTTTTCAGTAACAACGCCCACAGGATAGTTGCCACCAATGCCTGAAACGGCAATACTTTTACGTTTTAAGAATTCGGTTTTCTCCGAGGCTGACTTCCTGGAATTCTCCTGTGTTTTATATTTTCGTGAAACATTATAGCGTTCTGCAATTGCAATGGCGACAGGGATTTCTATTACCGGGTTGCCGGTTAGTGAAACGCGTATGGTATCACCAATTCCCTCTTCGAGCAAGGCACCGATTCCGGCGGCTGATTTTATTATTCCATCTTCGCCATCGCCCGCTTCGGTTACTCCGAGATGGATAGGGAAATTCATTCCTTCGGCTTTCATTTTTTGTGCCAGCAACCGGGTGGATTGCACCATCACTCTCACATTGCTCGATTTCATCGAGAACACTACGTTTTGAAATCCTTCCCCGCTACAAATCCTTCCGAATTCCAACGCACTCTCAACCATGCCTTCGGGCGTGTCGCCATAGCGGTTCATAATCCGGCCACTCAGCGATCCGTGGTTGGTTCCTATGCGGATGGCAGTGCCATTTTGTTTGCAGATTTTTAACAAAGGATTTAATCTTTCGGCTATCCGTTCAAGTTCCTCATCGTATGCTTTTTGAGAGAGTGTGCCGTGCGAATCGCGTTTATCAGAGTAATTTCCGGGGTTTATCCTTACTTTTTCGACAATTCCTGCAGCTATTTCGGCAGCATGCGGGTTGAAGTGAATATCAGCAATAAGTGGAACATTAATGCCTTCGGCCCGTAATCCTTTCCGGATCAGTGCCAGGTTATTGGCTTCGGTAATTCCCTGGGCTGTAATACGTATCATTTCGCAACCGGCAACCGCCAGATGCTTGCATTGTTCAACAGTAGCCCGGATGTTGTTGGTATCAGTATTGGTCATCGACTGCACCCTTATGGGATAATGTCCTCCAAGCGGAAGGTCGCCGATGTTTACAATACCGGATGTGTAGGATGAAATCATTTTCTTCCTGTTTTCTTATTTGGAAAATGTGATTGATATTATGGCCTAGTGGATAATTCCTTTGAGATCAGGATCATTTTCGACCAGTTTTTTCAATGCCTCTTTGCAGAGATATTTCTTGGTTTTGGCATAAAACTCCGATTTGTAACCCATATTCTCGGCAATTTCTTTCGCCGACATTTTGGTAAGGAACAAGCGCAGAAGTTTCTGGCAATCTTCGCTCAGGTTATCAAATTGCCTGATAAACGACTGGTATTTTTCTTCATACTCCAGATGTACCTCGGTTCCTACTTCAGGAGTATCCAGATAACGGGTAAGTTCGTCCTGGTTTTTATGGGTCATCCGTTTGCGTTTAAGCCTTTGGAGCCATATATTCTTGCTGATAGAATACAAATAAGTTATAAATGAAGAGCTTAACTCGAAATTATCGTCTTTTATTTTAGTTAAAATTACCAATAATGCTTCCTGAAATACGTCTTCAGCATCCTCTTCGAGGCCGGCGTTATTTTTGATCAGATATTTTATGGTAGGAAAGAATTCCTTATACACATAGCGAATAATGAAATCACTATTGAGCCGGAGGCCTTCAACTATGGCAAAATCAGAATAGTGAATCATTTCCCTGGTAAAAGTTTTTATTCATAGAGTATTGAAGCACTGATAAATAATATTTTTAATTATCATCAAAGTGATGATTTTCAAGATATTAATGCAGGTCTCCGTAGTTTTCGGGAGGTGAAGGTAATAAATATTTTAAAAAGTTAACCTTAATGTTTTTGCATTTTTTAACAAATCATTGTTATGATGTTTAAGATCAGATGATTGACGATATTGTATTTTTTTTGAAGATCCTGAATGATTTAATGCTTTACCAAATTTATATCATTTAGCATTGCCTTGTGTGATTCCAATCTCCATTATGTCAAAACAATAAAAATTGCTTGTTAAGCTTTCATCTAAACTTCATTACTTTTGTATCACATGAGTAAAACGTATCAACAGGTTCATCAGGCGGCAAATAGCCGGTAGTTTTGAGCCGTAATAGTTTTAACGTTTATACTAAAAATCGTTTTGATCAGTTATTTATAAGCATTCAGTCATCATCAGATATTATGAAGTTAACCTACCGTATTTTATTGGTTTTTTCAATACTGATAGCATCCTTTGGTGCTATCGAAGCTCAAAATGCAAGCTATAACCAATGGCTCGATCATCTGCCCTATAACCGATCAACGGATATTGCCGAAGCAGGCAGCCGCATATACTCAGCCACGCCTTACAGCCTGGTTTATTTTGACAAAAACGATAACAGCCTTAACCGGCAGAATAAAGTTACTCCCTCCGGGCTTTCGGATATTGGTATCAGCAGTATTGCCTACTGTAGTCCGCTTAGTATTCTTGTTGTAGCTTATTCAAATACAAACATCGACCTGGTTAAAGGCTCGGATGTGTTGAATATTCCGGATATCAAGCGAAAGCAAATACTGGGGAATAAAACTATAAACAGCATTCTGATTGTTGATAAACTCGCCTACCTGGCCTGTGGTTTCGGAATTGTTGTGATTGATATTGCAAAAGAGGAAATTAAGGATACATATTATATCGGACCGTCGGGTTCACAGGTAAATGTGCTGTCAATCGCTTTTCACAAGGATGATAATAAGTTTTATGCTGCCACGGATAAAGGTATATTATCGGCTGCTGCCAATACCAACCTGGCCTATTTTGTAAATTGGACCAAAGAAAAAATAACCGGCCCGAATGATTATACAAATCTCATAGCATCATTTTCAGGGAAAATTTATGCAAATAAAACGGTAGCTGGCGTGTGGGATTCGGACACTCTGTTTGTAAAAAATGGCGACAATTGGTCAAAGCTTCAACCACCTGACCCTTCAAACCATACATCCATGCAGGTGTGTGGCGAACGATTGGTTATCTGCAATCAATATCAGATTCGCACCTATAAACCCGATGGCACGTCCGATGCAGTTTATTCGCAATATAATCCAACAATTCCTATCCGCCCTAACGATGCCCTTATTGATAAGGACGGTAAAATATGGGTTGCCGATAATGAACAGGGAATGTGGAGCATTGGCAGCGATCAGGTAGGAGCGGGGTTTAAGTTCGATGGGCCATCATCATCCAGTGTAGCAGCAATGGATGTTGTGGGTAAGCAATTATGGGCAGTGGCCGGAGGAACAACTTCCCGCTTTGCAAACCTCTGGAGAAATGCCGAATGCTACACATTGTCGAACAATACCTGGAGTAATTTTAACCAGTTCAATACGCCTGAAATGTCGCCTTTACGTGATATTTCCTGTGTGGTTGCTGATCCCGGAAATGGTGACCATGCCTTTATGGGGAGCTGGGGATTTGGATTACTTGAATTTGATAAGGGAGTGATAAAAAAAATATATTCTCCTCAAAGCAGTAGTTTACAGTATATCGACGGATATGGTGACGGTTATTTAAGAATTGGTGGCGTTGCTATTGACAACAATAACAACCTCTGGGTTACTAATTCAGAGGTTTTTAAGATATTATCCATGAGGAAACCATCCGGTGAATGGAAATCATATAACCTTAGCAGCCTGGGTAATTCTCCTGTTGTGGCAGGTATTGTAATTGACCATGAAAATCAGAAATGGATTCAAACCCGTGACCATACGCTATTCGTTTTTAATGACAATAATACTCCGGATAATACTGCCGATGATAAGATGTGGAAACTTACCGGTGCTGAAGGCAATGGTAAACTTCCAGGAACTGCTGTTTCATGCATGGCCGTGGACCGTAACGGAGAATTATGGCTGGGTTCCGATCAGGGAGTGAATCGGATTTCTTCGCCGGGTAATGTTTTTAACGATGGCGATTTTGATGCACGTCCGGTTGAGATTGTAATAGACGGATTAATTCATCCACTGCTTGCAACGGAACTCATTACCGCAATTACTGTAAACGGGAATAACGAAAAATGGATTGGAACCGAAAAAGCAGGCGTATTCCTCATGTCGGCGGATGGAGGTAAGGAACTTTTGCATTTTACTGCAGAAAACAGCCCTTTATTGTCGAACTCAATACAATCCATTAAAATATCGGGTTCCGGTGAAGTCTATTTCGGAACCTCATCGGGAATCGTTTCCTATCAGGATTATAAAGTAGAATCAAAATCCACCCTCGATTCGTTATTTATTTATCCAAACCCGGTGCGTCCTGAATACCGGGGACCTGTTTTTATCAGCAACCTGGTTAATGAGTCAAATGTAAAAATTACCGATGTTTCGGGCGCCCTTGTCTGGGAAACCCAGGCTCAGGGTGGTCAGGTAATATGGGACGGTACCGATCTGCAACACCGCAAGGTGAATACCGGAGTTTATTTGGTTTTCGTAACTAACGCTGATGGCAGCCAGAAACAAACCGGAAAAATACTTTTTGTCCGCTAACACTCAAACTCTCATTCTCTCATTTCTCTCAATCTCCCAATCTCTCCCCATCTCTCCCCTCCCTCACTCCCTCACTGCCTCCCTCCATCTCCCCATCTCTCCCTCTCCCCATCTCTCCCTCACCCAGTCTCCTCCCAAAACATCTCTCTTCCCAAAATGATACTCTCCACCAAAAGCATAGTGCTTCATTGCATGGATTATTCCGAAACGAGCATTATTGCCAGGGTATTTACCGAGCAACTGGGTTTACAGACTTATATTGCCAAAGGAGTACGCAAAAAAGGATCACGTATCAAACGAAATCTTTTTGCTCCCTTGTCGATAATACAACTGGTTGTTAATCATAAAGAAGGAGAAGGTATGAGGGTTATCCGCGATGCTTCCTGCGAATTTCAGCTTAACGGAATAGCTACGGATATGGCAAAAACTGCCGTTAGTATCTATATAAGTGAGTTGCTTTCTCGCTCCGTTTC
>JBBSDG010000272.1:0-6240 GCA_038249635.1 Bacteroidales bacterium
TATCTTGAAATGTCCTATATTTTTACCGGTGTGTTTTATATTCTTACAGTTGTAGATGCAGTAGTTGATGCACAGTTTTTCGACTATAATATTAACGATGATCTTACACTCAATATACAACCATGGATACCGGCACCTGGCATGAATACACAAAAAAGTATGGCTGGCGGCGTTAGCTTTAGTTTAAGATTTTAAAAAACAACTTACAGCTACTTGAGAAAAACAGAAAAACAATTTATTTGACTATAAATCAAGGAAATTCACTTAATTAAAAACTATCATTACACCAACTATGAAAATTGCGCTTCTTGGATACGGTAAAATGGGACGCGAAGTTGAAAAAATCGCGTTGGAACAAGGACACCAGATTGGAGTTACTTTCGACAATGAAAATGACTGGAAAGAAAAATCTGTAGAACTTAAGGATTGTGATGTAGCCATTGAATTTTCGATGCCGTTAATAGTAGTTGGAAACATTCAGAAATGTTTGAAAGCAGGAATTCCGCTCGTGGTCGGAACCACAGGATGGTACGATGAGTTTCAGGATATTTCGGATAAATGTAACAGCGCCAATGGAACCTTATTTTATGCAACAAATTTCAGCATTGGTGTAAATATTTTCTCAGTTATTAACCGCAGGCTTGCTTCATTGCTCGCCAACTACCCAATGTATTCGCCCTCGATGGTCGAAATTCATCATACGCAAAAACTTGATTCACCCAGTGGTACAGCTATTTCCCTGGCAAATGATATTATTTCTGAAAACCCGCTGTTTACAAAATTTACAACAACCATTCCGGAAGCCAGTGAAATACCGGTTCAATCGATACGCGAAGGAAATGTACCTGGAACCCATTCAATAACCTGGAAATCAGAGATCGACCAGATTACCATTACCCATGAAGCATTTAACCGGCGGGGTCTGGCACTTGGAGCCTTAATGGCTGCCTCGTGGTTGATGGGGCGGAAAGGAGTTTTCACCATGAAGGATATGTTGAACCTTTAAAATCATCATTACCAAACATCAAAGCCAGTGTTTTAACAGATTTTAACGTTACCAAATAAGAAATCATGTAACTTTTGGCAGACATTTGCGCCAAACATAAGTTGCTAAAAAGAAATCGCCCGATACCATCCGAATTATTTAAATAGTATTGTTTTAAATTTACAGACCGAATCCCTTTAACCTTAACTAAAGATACCCTATTATGGATCTGATGACAATTTTATTGCTTATCCTCCTGCTTTTCCCAATGCTGAATTATTGGATTTTCGACGATGCCGGAGTTGGCGGATACAAAGCATTGATACCCTTTTACAATTACTACATATGGCTTCAGGTAATGGGGAAACCATGGTGGTGGCTCTTGCTGATGCTCATCCCGTTTATCAATTTCTTTATCATAATGCTTATGCTTGTGCAAACTGCCTTAAGTTACGGCAAACACAAACTGGGCGAACAGGCACTTGCGGTGCTGTTTCCCTATGCTTACCTTCCATACCTGGGCATTTCGGATAAAGAACACTACATTAAACCGGAGAACAGAATCAGAGCTAAAAAATCGCAGATTCGCGAATGGACCGATGCCATTATTTTCGCTGTAGTAGCAGCTTCCATTATCCGGATTTTCATGATCGAAGCTTATACCATTCCTACTTCATCCATGGAAAAATCATTGCTTGTAGGTGATTTTCTTTTTGTTAGCAAGATGAGCTACGGTCCAAAACTGCCCAACACGCCGCTGGCTTTCCCGTTTGTTCATCATACCATGCCTTTGTCGCAATACGCCAAATCGTATGTTGAGTGGATCAAATGGCCTTATTACCGTTTTCCGGGTACAACAACCATCAAGCATGGCGATGTGGTAGTTTTCAACTATCCTGACGGCGATACCGTTTCGTTAAAGCAACAAAATTCGAGTTATTATTACCTTGTCCGTCATATGGGTCGCGAAAGGGTTTGGAACGATAAATTTAACTTCGGGGATATTGTAGCCAGGCCGGTTGATAAACGCGAAAATTACATTAAACGGTGCATAGGCTTACCCGGTGATACTATTCAGATTATAGATGAAGTGGTTCATATTAATGGAAAAGCACTTGATTTCCCTGAACTTTCCCAATTTACCTACGAGGTAAAAACGGATGGCAATCCTATAAACAGGCGCACTATCAACAAGCTTGATATTACCGAAGAAATAAGGATGAACGAGGCCGGAAACCAGGAAATTACTCTAACCCGTGAATCAGTAGCCAAACTTAAGGAATTGCCTAACGTACTTGCTGTTACTAAAATTATACAACCAAAAGGATACTGGCTGCCGGATATTTTTCCTTACGATTCGGCATATGCATGGAATGTTGATAATTTTGGCCCTTTGTATATTCCTAAAGCAGGAGCAACCGTTAAACTTACGCTGGCAAATCTCCCGTTATACACACGCATCATCAATGCCTATGAGCTGAATTCGCTATCCGTTAATGATGGTAAGATATTTATAAACGGAAAAGAATCAACCTTTTATACTTTCAAAATGGATTATTACTGGATGATGGGCGACAACCGCCACAATTCGGCCGACAGCCGGTTCTGGGGATTTGTACCTGTTGACCATATTGTGGGAAAAGCAGTATTTGTATGGCTTTCGCTCGATAATAACAAATCGCTGTTTGGTGGTAAAATCAGATGGAACAAATTAATGCGTTCAGTGCATTGATGGCCTAAACCTGCAAATACAGGAAAAAGCTATTTTGCCGATTAACCGCTTAAAGAATATGACAACAAACAGATCTTTTTCATTGACTGGAAAAGATCTGTTTGTTTACGATGAAAATGACCAACCATACATTGCCAAATATTTTATATTTTTGCAGAAATGTGTACTCCGGATAAAAATATTTCCGGGATGGCGCAAAACAACCCCCGATATACCTGATACAACATAATGCCCCGAAACACTTCAAATTCACTTCCTCAAAACACATTTCAGGACGAGCCTGTTAACTCACCTCCTGAAACAAAAGAGAAGAAAAAGGCCAAACAACCATCAAAACCAAAGCAGGAAGAAAATCTGAATCCTCAGAATTCACGAACAGAAAAACTCTCGCAGGTGGTTGGCGTTTTTTCGTTGCTTACAGCATTCTTTCTCTTTGTTGCTATCGTTTCTTTTCTGATCAACTGGTTTTCAGGCGATTCGGATGATATTTTCTCCGGAGTAGGCTTTGCACGAATTTTCTCCGACAAAACACTGGAAGCCAATAACCTGGGTGGTCGCTTAGGTGCTGCCTGTTCCAACCTGCTTGTTAAACAAGGATTCGGGATAGGAACCTTATTTATTCCCATCTGGTTGTTTGTACTTGGCGTAAGACTAACGCTCAAACACAAGATCATCTCGCTTGGATCAAGTCTGGGATTTATACTTTTGGCCATGGCATGGCTTTCGGTAACGCTTGGCTTTTTATTCCGAAATTCTGCCTTGTCAATATTGGGAGGTATTTCTGGATACGAGTCATCGCTTTACCTCGAAGGCCTGATGGGCAAGCTGGGGCTGATGTTATTACTGGTTTTCATTTTTGTTGCGTTCCTCGTTATAGTTTATAATTTTTCGCTTCAACAGGCGAAAGTCTGGATTGAAAATCGTAAAAAAGGAGCAGCGGGCATCTCCGGAGAAGATCTTAGCTCCCAGGATACTGAATTTATCATTAATGCAAGAAATGCATCGCAGGAAATGCCTGTTGACAAATACAATACAGTTGAGTTTGCGGTTACTGATTTCGAAAAGCCAGCTACACCTGCCAAACAAACTTCTCAACCGAAGGAAAACGGCAATGAGCAAGCTACCAACACACAGTTCGAACCAGTTTCGTTTCCAAAACCAAAACCACAGGCAAATACACAGGTTGAATTTACGGTAGAAACGCCACAACCCATGGCTCCGGAAACCGACAACAATGGCTTTACTGACGTAAAACCTTTACAGCCAATAGTTAACCCTGTTAAAGTGTCCACGGAGAATCCGGAAAAAGCCGATGTTGATCACTTTACGATGGACACAGCCTATGATCCGCATCTTGATCTGGCCACATTTGTGCTTCCGGGTGTCGATTTACTCGACGATTATGGCGTTGGAACCATCAGTGTAACCAAAGATGAACTGGAAGCTAACAAGAATCGAATTGTTTCTACCCTTGGCAACTATGGAATTCAAATTGACAAGATTAAGGCTACTATTGGGCCAACGGTTACGCTTTATGAAATAATTCCTGCTCCCGGCGTTCGCATATCGAAAATCAAAAACCTGGAAGATGATATCGCCTTGAGTCTTTCGGCACTTGGCATTCGTATCATTGCTCCCATTCCAGGAAAAGGAACTATCGGTATCGAAGTGCCAAATCAGAATCCTGCTATCGTTGGAATGAAAGCACTTATTGCTTCCGAAAAATTCAAGAATAACCATTATGATCTTCCATTCGCTATTGGTAAATCGATATCGAATGAGGAATTTGTTGCCGACCTTACCAAAATGCCTCATATTTTAATGGCTGGCGCTACCGGTCAGGGTAAATCGGTAGGGCTGAATGCCATTATTACATCGCTCTTGTATAAGAAACATCCGTCGGAACTCAAATTCGTGATGGTTGACCCTAAAAAAGTCGAGTTGACCTTATTTTCCAAAATTGAGCGGCATTACCTGGCAAAACTTCCCGATTCGGAAGAAGCAATTATTACCGATACCCGCAAAGTAGTGCGTACACTGAATTCTCTTAATATTGAGATGGATAGCCGTTACGATTTGCTGAAGGATGCACAGGTTAGAAATATCAAGGAATACAACACCAAATTTATTGCCCGTAAGCTGAATCCTTTGAACGGACATAGATTTATGCCCTATATCGTGGTGGTTATCGACGAGTTTGCCGATCTTATTTTAACTGCCGGTAAAGAAGTTGAACATCCTATTACAAGGCTTGCACAGCTTGCACGTGCCATTGGAATTCACCTGATTATCGCCACACAGCGCCCGAGTGTTAACATCATTACAGGTACTATAAAAGCAAATTTCCCGGCACGTGTTGCCTTCAGGGTTATTTCAAAGATTGACTCGCGAACTATTCTTGATACCGGCGGTGCTGACCAGTTGATTGGTCGTGGCGACCTTTTAATGTCGCAGGGCGGCGATATGATCCGTTTGCAGTGCGCTTTTATCGATTTGCATGAAGTTGAGCGCGTTACCGAATTCATCGGCTCACAGCGCGGATATCCAACAGCTTATGCCTTGCCTGAATTTAACGAAGAAGAAACCGAAATGCAGCAGGAACTGGATCCCGGCGAGCGTGATGAGCTGTTCGAAGATGCCGCTTTCCTGATCGTTTCCACTCAGCAAGGCTCAACCTCACTACTACAACGAAAACTCAAACTGGGATATAACCGCGCAGGACGTATTATCGACCAACTGGAGTCGGCCGGAATCGTCGGCCCATTCGAAGGGAGCAAGGCCCGGGAAGTAAAAGTCGCCACAGAGTTCGCTTTGGAACAGTTTTTGAAAGATCTTAATAGTAAAAACAAACCCGAAGAATACTGAAATAATTAAATTGATATGAAAAAATTACTTTTGATAATACTAGCAGCGGGACTTGCCATTTCAGCATTTGCCCAGAATGATAAAAAAGCAACAGCCATCCTCGATGAAGTATCGGTTAAAACCAAAGCGTATAAAACGATTAAGATCGACTTTACCTATGCCATGGATAATGCTAAACAAAAAATCCATGATAAGTTTAAAGGAACTCTGATCTCAAAAGGAGATAAATACAAGCTTACAGCCGCCGGACAGGATGTGATAAGCGATGGCAAAACTGTGTGGACCTACCTGAAAGAGGCCAAAGAAGTTCAGATCAACAATGTGGGTGAAGATGATGACTCGTTTACACCAACCAAGCTTTTAAGCGGTTACGGCAAAGACTTCAAAGCAAAATTTATTGAAGAAAAAGGAAATGACCAGATTCTTGAACTTTACCCATTGAAGAAAGGGAAAACATTTACAAAAGTTCAGCTTACTATTGATAAAACTAAAAAACAAATAAGCAAGTTTATTATTTACGACCGAAGCGGCAGCACTTTTTCATACATAGTTGATAAATTTGTTACCGATCAGCCAATTGCTGATGCTGTATTTACTTTCAACAAAGCCGATCATCCGGGAGTGGAGTTTAATGATATGAGGTAGGGTCAAAGTTCAA
>JBBSDG010000273.1:0-6236 GCA_038249635.1 Bacteroidales bacterium
ACATGAAACAATACCACGACTTATTAAACCACGTACTTTCCACCGGTGTTAAAAAAGAGGATCGCACTGGCACAGGCACAATCAGCGTGTTCGGTTACCAGATGAGGTTTAACCTGGCAGATGGATTTCCGGCCGTTACCACCAAGAAACTTCATTTACGCTCCATCATACATGAATTACTCTGGTTCCTGAAAGGCGAAATCAATGTTAAATACCTGCACGACAACAAAGTAAGCATCTGGGACGAATGGGCTGATCCACAAGGAAACCTGGGACCGATTTATGGCTACCAATGGCGCTCATGGCCGGTTGCTGACGGAACCTATATCGACCAGGTGAGCCAGGTAATTGAAACCATCAAAAATAATCCTGACTCGCGGCGGATAATTATCAGTGCCTGGAATGTTGGAATGATTAAAGATATGGCCCTCCCACCCTGCCATCTGCTGTTTCAGTTTTATGTGGCCGACGGCAAACTTTCGTGCCAGCTTTACCAGCGCAGTGCGGATATTTTTCTGGGAGTACCTTTTAACATAGCTTCGTATGCTTTGCTCACCATGATGATTGCGCAGGTTACGGGTCTGCAGGCTGGAGATTTTGTACATACTTTTGGCGATGCGCATATATACACCAATCATATGGACCAGGTTAAGCTGCAGCTTTCCAGAGATTTCAGGCCGCTTCCGCAAATGAAGATAAATCCGGAAGTAAAGGATATCTTCAACTTTACGTACGAAGATTTTGAACTCACTGGTTACGATCCACATCCAGGAATTAAGGCACCGGTTGCGGTTTGAGGTAACAGACTCAAAGTTCAAATTTCAAGAACCAAGTCTCAAAAATTAAGATCAAAAATCAAAGAACCAAGATACAAATTCCGGGCTCAAAGCTCGATGTTCAAGGTTCGCGCTGTAAAACTAAACAACAGATATTTGGAAATCAGCGATTGAAAATCGCTGCACCCGAAAGTTAAACCATCAATCCCAACAATCCAAATGAAACCCATCTCCATCATAGTTGCCATTGCAAAAAATCACGCCATAGGAAAAGATAACCAGTTGCTGTGGCACATCCCTGCCGATCTGAAAAGATTTAAGAAACTTACAACCGGTCATACCATTGTTATGGGAAAGCGCACTTTCGAATCGTTACCCATCAGACCATTGCCAAACAGGCGGAGCATTGTTATAACAGATATCGCAGGGGAGGAAATTGAAGGTTGTACTATGGCTTTTTCCATAGCTGAAGCCATTGAAAAGATGGATGACGACAAAGAAAACTTTATTATAGGCGGCGGATCGGTGTACAGGCAATTTCTGCCAATAGCCGATCAACTTTATCTCACGATTGTCCAGAAAGATTTTGACGCTGATACATTTCTGGAGATTGACCTCAAGGGTTGGGAAACCATCGAACGTGAGGATCATCCGGAAGAAGAACTGCCTTATTATTATATCAACCTGAAAAGGAAATAGTTGTTGCGCGCATGGGTTGCAGTTTTTAAAATAAAAATTTATACTTCCCGGAATTCAGAATACAGAATATAAGAATGTATGATCTCCCATTCTGTATTCCAGATATCAGACTCCGGATTGTCATACTCCAACTTTTCTTTGTTTCATTGCCTGGATTATACTAAACGTGTATATTCCCAGGCCGATCCATACGAGCCCGAAACTTACCATATATGCTGCATGAAAAACTTCTCTGAATACAAATACCCCGATAATCAATTGTATGGTAGGTGAAAGGTATTGTATAAAGCCCAATGTAGATAAAGGAATGCGAGTAGCTGCAATCCCGAACCAGAACAATGGCAAGGCCGTAACCGGGCCTCCCAAAATAAGAAGCATGTCAGTAAAAGTTGAATAATGCCAGAATGCACCAGTGCCAAGCGTATTAACATGCCAAAGATACCACAGAGCAACCGGGGCAAGCAATAAAGTCTCGACCATCAGACCAGGCATGGATTGGAGGTTGGCTTTCTTCCGTATCAATCCGTATAAGCCAAACGAAAATGCAAGAATAAGAGATATTACCGGCAATCTTCCATAATGAAAAGTAAGGAAGCCAACGCCTGCAAATGCAAAGGCCACCGCAATGCCCTGCAACCTGGTTAAGCGCTCTTTCAGAAAGACCATACCCAGAAACACGTTCACCATAGGATTGATATAATATCCCAGGCTGGCATCTACAATATGGTCGTTATTAACAGCATAGATATAGGTAAACCAGTTTGTGCCAATCAGAGCACCAGTCAGTAATAAAGTTCCTAAGATTTTAGGCGACGACAAATATTGAATAAAAAGTCGTTCTTTACGCCAGGCCAGAACAATAAAAAGAAAAATCATTGACCATACAATGCGGTGAGCCAGTATCTGCTGAGGCGGAACATGTAGCAGCATTTTCCAGTATAACGGGAAAATGCCCCATATACTGTAGCTTACAATGGCATACACCAGGCCCGATTTATATAACTTTTGCTGCTCTGTAGGTAAACTCATTTTTAAAATTTGGGGCAAAAGTAGGACTTAAAGATTAAATGCATGGTTTAAATATAAATTTCTTTACTAATGAGGGTGAAAGAAAAATGGAGTTTTGAGCTACTTTGAAAAGACAACTAAGCTATAAATAGACAAATAAAATAAAGCGGGATAAATAAAATGCATATTCGATAGATTGTGTAAAATATGGTTATATATTTGGAAAACAATAAACTTTACCTTCAAACTGGTTTATTCGAGTTGAATCAGTTGTAGAAACTTACTTTTGGTTTGGGGATTAACTAGTTGCGCTATTTTAAATACTATGATATTAGATTTAACACATACGTTTAAAAGTAAAATGACTTCTTATCAGGGGACAATTGTACCTGTTTTAAATAAGGGAATACAACTGCAAAATAAGAAACCACACACAATATGCGCAGCTAATTGCTTGTTCCCGCCAATCAGGAATATGTTGGCTGGTTTCCAGGATAGTTTTGCGCATTAAAAATAGTAACTACCTGTCAACTTATCAAATCTAATTACACGATTTCAAAGCTACTAAAAAAATGAAATTCCTAAACAAGACCCCAAAAAGCCTTCAAGACAATAATGAAGAATTAAAACAGGAACGCGAGTTATATGCTGATCTTGCAAATGCGTCTCCTTCCGGAATATACCGGTTAAGGGTTCTTTCGGGAGTTGCTATAGATGAGGGAAAATGGTCAAATCCAAATGAGGCGCCCTATGTTGTTGAATTTGTAAATGACCGTTTCTGTGAAATCCTTACTATGGATAAGCTTGCTTTTACTAAGAAGCCAGGAAGTATTAATGATTTGATTTACGGCGCAGATAAAGCAGATTTCGCAAGTAAGAATGTGGCTGCAAACAGGCATCACACACCGTTTATATGGGATGGCCGTTTCAATATTAAAAACAAAATCATCTGGGTTCATTTTGAATCGATACCCCGTGTGCTTATAAATAATGATATTATATGGACAGGCACGCTGAATGATATTACGGATCGCAAAATAGTGGAACAAGAAATCATTAATAAAAATGAGGAGTTGCAAAAGTTAAATGCTGAAAAAGACAAGTTTTTCTCCATTATTGCCCATGATTTAAAAAGTCCGTTTCATTCAATTATTGGTTTTAGTGATCTGCTGGCCAAAGAGGTAATGAATAAAAATTATGAAAATATTGAACTATACAGCGGTATTATTAAGAGTTCATCCACACGAGCGGTTGACTTACTGGTAAATTTGATGCAATGGACGCAATCGCAAACAGGCAGAATGGATTTCAATCCTGAATATTTTGATTTGGATGTGTCTATAAATGAAATAGTGCTTTTATTTACGAATATTGCCATTCAAAAGTCAATAATTATCAACTATGACACAGATTCTAAGCTTCTTGTGTATGCCGATAAGGCAATGATAAATACAATTGTAAGAAACCTGGTTTCGAATGCGATTAAGTTTACTAAACCTGGCGGAAGTGTTACTATTATAAGTGAGGCTATTCAAAACAATGTAAAAATTTCAGTTAAAGATACAGGAGTTGGCATGTCGGAATCAGCGATTGAAAAATTATTTCGGATTGATACAAATTATAAAACTACAGGTACAAAAGATGAAACCGGAACGGGCTTAGGTTTAATACTATGCAAAGAATTTATTAATAAACACAACGGAGAGATTTTGGTTGAAAGCGAGCCGGGTAAAGGTTCGGTATTTTGTTTTTCTATTCCGGGTATATCAACGTTAATAAGCTAATAGAAATAAATCAGGACTGGTTTCCGATAAACCGATTGTGGTTATGGCAAATCGGAATAGGTGTGTTGATTGCCAACGGACAACACGCAGACCACCACAATTCATATTCACATATTTTAATACAAATCTTAAAAAATAAAATCGCTGTTTTATGCTTTTTTTAGCAATGATTTCATATCTTTGTTTATAGAATGTTTGAAAGCAGTAATTCAAAAAAAATCATAAATGCCAGGCGATAGTAACATTTTAACATTCAAAGATTCCAGGTTACAAATAATATATAAACCAGAAACACTAAATACAAAAGCTATGAAAAAAATTCTACTGATTTCTATTGTGATTGCCACGGCAATTACTGTAAATGCTCAAAAAGTAGCATTGCTCCACAATGGGGTTACAACTATTTTTTCAACTGTTAATCCTTTTACTGATGCTTACACTGCCGCAGTTAGTGGCGATACTATCTATCTTCCGGGAGGTTCATTTACGCCACCTAATGAATTTTATAAAGCATTAACCATATTTGGGGCAGGGCATTATGTTGATTCAACTATGGTTACAGGCAAAACTTACATTAATGGTGGCTTTGTATTGCGAGAAGATGCAGATAAGTTCTATATGGAAGGGCTTGAAATTAACGGAAGTGTTAATTTTGCCGGTAATGAATCTATTAATCAAGTTATTATACGAAGGTGTAGGATAACCGCATCAATCAGCATTAGTGGCAATTTGACTAAACCTTCGACTAATTTTTCCTTAATTGGCAGTGTTGTTTTAGGAAACATAGATTTGCCAAATGCACAAATAGTTTTAATATCCAACTGTATAATCCAGGGTCAGGTGTCAAATTCGAACAGCAATTTGTTAAATAACAATGTATGGCTGACTGATTACGTTTATTACGGTTCTGAACCAGCTATTTCCGGCAGTAATAATCAACTAAACAATAATATTTTTGTAAAAATCAGTTCTGCTAATCTGGCAGTCGGCAACGGAAATATATTTTACCGGAATCTTTGTGTTTCTGCATCACCTGGATACGGAACATTTCCTACTGTAATTAATCCTTATGCTGGAGTGGCTCAGGCCAATATCTTTATCAACCAATCAGGATACGTTTTTGATTATTCACATAATTATCATTTAAAAACACCTGCCACCTATTTAGGAACCGATGGCAAAGAAGTTGGAATTTATGGAGGAGCATTTCCCTATAAGGAAGGAGCAGTTCCGGCGAATCCTCATTTTATAACTAAGAATATTGCTGCAAAAACCAATATAAACGGCCAATTGCAAATACAAATTCAGGTTGCTGCTCAAAAGGACTAAACCTAACCGTATGAAATATATTCAATTATTCATAGTCTTGCTTTTTGCATACTACACTGCAAATGCGCAAAATAAGATTAAAGGATACGAGTATTGGTTCGACAACGATTACACAAACAAGGTTGTGACTTCCATAACTCCGGTGCCACTATTTGCGTTAAACACCCTGGTACCTACCACCGGGTTAACGAGTGGCATACATACAGTACAAATTCGCACCTGGAATGAATCTGCCCTTTTTAGCAGCACACTCAGTCAGTTTTTCTATAAAATGCCCGAGACTGCTGAAAGCAGTAATATTGTAGCTTACGAATATTGGATCGACAACGATTATGCAAGCGCCGTTTCGGTAACAACGCCTATTCAGCAATACGCGGCTATCAACCAATTAATTAATGCGCAGGCACTCAGCAATGGCATCCATACCCTCAACATCCGGTTTAAAGACAATACGCAGAAATGGAGCAGCACACTTAGCCAGTTTTTCTATAAAATACCCGAAACAACTGCAGTCAGCTCTATTGTTACATACGAATATTGGATCGACAACGATTATGAAAGTGCCGTTTCTGTTAGCACTACTGCCCAGCAACAAGTGTCAGTTAACCAACTTATTAACGTGCTGGAACTCAGCAATGGC
>JBBSDG010000274.1:0-6232 GCA_038249635.1 Bacteroidales bacterium
ACACTCTTTCACTACTTGACGATCTTACGCTCTTTCGGTGTTGCTGTTTTTTGGTTTTTCTCTTTGTCCCCATTTCCCCTTTTCCCCTTGTCCCCTTGTCCCCTTGTCCCACTCCCCAACCCCTGATCCCCAACTCCTAATCCCTCCTAAAATGGCCCGCGTATCAAAACTTGAACCCACTTTTGAACCGGCAGATGCATTTATTGGTATTGCAACAAATTTGCCTGTTATCCAACTGGTTCATTTTATCAACCGGCAAACACTGCTTAACCTGATAAGGGAAGATGATCTGCCCGTGTATTCAGAGAAAACTTATACTCTGAATTATTTTAAATTTTTTCATTATAATGACGACGATTACAGGAGCGATTTCTGCCTGCTGTCCAATTTCAATGATGGAATAAACCTGTTACCAACTCATAAACAGTTCGGTTTTTTCCTGGTTGTACATGGAGCAATTCCTGATGAAAAGGTGAAACAACTAATAGCACAATTAAAAGCTATTGCCGGGGTTCAACTGGCTGCTAGCATAGATCAGGGACCCATTAAAATGCTGGCACCCATTTTGCAGGATCTGGAACTGCATCTTACAGAGTTGAAAAAAGATAAAGAAGAAAAGGACAAACGCATCATGCCTAGGGCCGAAGATCAATGAAAGGAAAGATACTTGTAACCTTACAGTTTTTATGCCTGGCATTGCTGGCTGTTTTCACAAAATGGCTGACTCTTCCCTGGTGGAGTTTCTTACTGCTGTCAATATCCGGATTCCTGGCCTTTTGGGCAATGGCTGTAATGAAGCTTGGAAATTTTAATGTAGTTCCCACGCCTGTTGAAAATGGCATTTTGATTTCGCGTGGCCCTTACAAAGTGATCCGCCACCCGATGTACACTTCAATTTTCATATTTGCGTTAGCTTTGCTTGCCGGACAGTTCGATTATATAAAACTAATCATCAGTCTGGTACTGGTTGCCGGGCTTGTTGCTAAAATGTTTTATGAGGAAGATTTGCTTCGTAATCATTATCCGGAATACGAAGAATATATGACGAGAACGAAAAGAGTTATTCCGTTTGTTTGGTGAAGTTTTAAGTTTCAAAGTTACAGGTCGCCGAGCGAAGTCGAAGCGCAGAGTTTCAGCACTTCGACTCCGCTCAGTGTGACAAGATTGTGGGTTACAATTAAACAAATCCAAATCATCTTGCCCCTTCCCCTTGTCTCCTGTCAATCAATTTCTTCCTTACTCCTCCTCCCTCATATGATTCCACCCCAAAGCCTCAATTTTAATAAGAGGGCCATTGTTGCTGGCAAGGAAAACTCCGGCATTCGGCTCAGTCATATGACCGATAATGCTGATGCCTTCGAGGTCCTTCACCTTCTCGAAATCATTCATATTTATAGTAAACAGAAGCTCGTAATCTTCACCACCGTTCATAGCAGCGGTAACCGGCTGAATATTAAATTCTTCGGCGGCAGCTATAGTCATGGCATCAAGCGGGATTTTATCCTCAAAAATCCGGCATCCATGTCCTGAATCTTCACAAATGTGTAAAACCTCAGAGGCAAGTCCGTCCGA
The DNA here is from genome assembly GCA_038249635.1 of Bacteroidales bacterium. Taxonomy (GTDB): domain Bacteria; phylum Bacteroidota; class Bacteroidia; order Bacteroidales; family UBA4417; genus UBA4417. Next base: position 1,573 of record JBBSDG010000274.1, read on the forward strand.
AATATCGATCATAGCGGTGGGCTTCACTCCTACTGTTTTCAGTAATTCAATAATATCGGTTCTTGGTTCAGGTTTAAGTTGGCGTTCGAGTATGTAATCAAATCCCGCCAAGTCAGGTTGCATGCCCGGATCAGCTTCAAAAACTTTCTTTTCGCGCTCCAGCAGCAACAAACCCATATAGGCGCTGCCCAAGTCACCGCTTACACATATCAAATCGTTTTCCTTTGCAGTGTTACGATAGACAACATCCTCCTTGTTTGCTTCGCCGGTAACAGTAAGCGAGAGAAACAATCCATGCATCGAAGAAGTTGTGTCGCCACCGGCAAGATCTACATGGTAACGATTGCATGCCATACGGATACCTTCATAAATTTCATCCAGGGCTTCGACCGGAAAACGGTTTGAAACTGATATTCCGACAAACAACTGCCTCGGCGTGCCGTTCATGGCTACAATATCCGAAAAATTTACCGTTGCACATTTATATCCCAAGTGCCGCAAAGGCATGTAGGCAAGGTCGAAATGAACTCCTTCGACCAGCAGATCGGTGGAAACCAGGGTTACTTTATCGCCATAATCTATAACGGCTGCATCATCGCCAATGCCTTTAAGAGTAGAAGGCTGCTCATTTACAAAAGCTTTGGTGAGGTGTTTTATAAGCCCGAATTCACCTAAGGATGAAAGCTCAGTGCGTTGGGATTGAATTGGATCGGTCATGAATTTGATTTTGCGACAAAATTACGGTTTTTTATTGACCACTAAGGCACGGAGAACACAGAGGCTCACGGAGATTTTTAAAAACTTTTGCATACTCATTTCTTTTTCATGCTAAATTTGAATAAATAAAGCAATTAGTAATGCAGGTTCAGGATTCTCTCCGAAGGTTTCTCCGCGTAATTCCTGCTTCCGCTTTAAACTTTGATTTATAAATCCGTTATTCATTTTCCTAAATATAAAAACAATTCATTGTTCCGCTTGTTTTTTAAATAATGTAGAAGCAATTAAGGTATTGCAATACTTTTATTATTACTAACTTTGCGGCCTAAGTTTATTTAAACCAAAGATAAATTAGAGTCGGAATACCACCAACAATGGAAAAAGAACAGAACAATATACTTGAGGAAGTAACCAACAGCGATTACAAGTATGGATTTCATACTAACATCGAGATGGATCTGGCGGCTGTCGGGCTAAGTGAAGATACCGTGCGGTTTATCTCTGCCAAAAAGAATGAACCTGAATGGTTGCTCGAATTCAGGCTCAGTGCTTATCGCCATTGGCTTACACTTACCGAACCGACCTGGGCACATATTCATCATCCTGCTATCAAGTACCAGGATATAATTTATTACGCAGCTCCAAAACGAAAGAAAGAACTCAAAAGCCTGGATGAAGTTGATCCTGAGCTACTCGACACATTCAAAAAACTGGGAATTTCGCTCGACGAGCAGAAAAAACTGAGTGGAGTAGCCGTTGATGCCGTTATAGATAGTGTCTCTGTTAAAACAACCTTTACAGATACGCTTTCGAAATATGGTGTGATTTTTTGCTCCTTTAGCGATGCCGTTCAAAATCATCCTGACCTGGTTAAACAATACATGGGAAGCGTGGTTCCAAGCAACGACAATTTCTTTGCAGCTTTAAATTCAGCCGTTTTCAGTGATGGTTCATTTTGTTATATTCCAAAAGGTGTGCGCTGCCCGGTTGAGTTATCGACCTACTTTCGAATCAATGCAGCCAATACCGGCCAGTTCGAGCGTACGCTCATCATTGCTGATGAAGGTGCTTATGTAAGTTATATGGAAGGATGCACTGCCCCAATGCGTGACGAAAACCAGCTTCATGCTGCCATTGTCGAAATCGTTGCCATGAAAGATGCTGAAGTAAAGTACAGCACCGTTCAAAACTGGTATCCCGGAAATAAAAAAGGCGAAGGTGGAATTTATAATTTCGTTACCAAGCGTGGTATCTGCAAAGGCAGCTATTCTAAAATATCCTGGACTCAGGTCGAAACCGGTTCAGCCATCACATGGAAATATCCAAGTGTGGTTTTGATGGGCGATAATTCGATCGGCGAGTTCTATTCGGTGGCAGTTACCAATAATTTCCAACAAGCAGACACCGGGTCAAAAATGATTCACCTCGGGAAAAATACTAAAAGCACGATTATTTCAAAGGGTATTTCAGCCGGTCAAAGCAACAACAGCTACCGCGGACTGGTAAAAGTGATCAAGCGTGCCGAAAATGCACGTAACTTTTCACAGTGCGATTCGTTGCTGCTTGGCGATAAATGCGGGGCACACACTTATCCGTATATCAAAGCCGAAAACCATACCTCTATTATCGAGCACGAAGCAACTACTTCCAAAATTTCGGACGACCAACTGTTTTACTGCAAGCAGCGAGGTATCAGTTCCGAAAGCGCCATTGGCCTTATTGTTAATGGCTATGCCAAGGAAGTTCTCCAGCATTTGCCAATGGAATTTGCCGTTGAAGCGCAGAAATTACTGGCTATCAGTTTGGAAGGAAGCGTGGGGTAGTTATCTGAAAAAGACAAGGAGAAGGGAAGAAAGGGAGAGTGGGAGAAGGGCGAGTGGGAGAAGGGGGGACAAGGAGAAGGGGAGACAAGGAGAAGGGCGAGTGGGATAAAGGGGGACATGGAGAAGGGTCTTGAATTCCTGAAACTCTTCAAACCCGAAACTCTTCAAACTCTTCAAACCTAAAACCCTTCAAACTCTTCAAACTCTTCAAACATCTCAAACCCTTCAAACCCCAACCCCAAACCCCTAAACCCTCATTTACTGCAATTTGTCTAAAGAATAAATTATTATGTTAAGTATCAGAAATTTAAAAGTATCCATAAAAGGAAAACAAATTCTAACTGGAATTAACCTCGAGGTAAGAGCCGGGGAAGTACATGCAATTATGGGTCCGAACGGCACCGGCAAAAGCACATTGGCTTATGTTATCGCCGGACGCGATGGCTACGAAATTACAGAAGGTGAAATCATTTTTAAAGGCAAAAATATCCTGGAATTGTCGGCAGAAGAACGCGCCTGCGAAGGAATGTTTCTTGGTTTCCAGTACCCGGTCGAAATTCCCGGCGTATCCATTACAAACTTCCTGCGGACAGCCATTAACGAGCAGCGCAAATACAAGGGACTTGATCCTGTGCCTGCAGCTGAATTCCTCGCACGTATGGAAGAGAAAAAACAACTTCTCGAATTGCAGGAAAAACTAGCCAACCGGTCCGTAAACGAAGGTTTTTCGGGTGGCGAGAAGAAGAAGAATGAAATTTTCCAAATGGCCATGCTCGAACCTTCGCTGGCCATACTCGATGAAACCGATTCGGGTCTCGATATAGATGCATTGCGGATTGTGGCCACCGGTGTTAACAAACTCCGCCGTCCCGACAATGCAACCATAGTAATTACCCATTACCAGCGGTTGTTGGAGTATATTGTTCCCGATGTGGTGCATGTACTTTTCGATGGACGAATTGTAAAATCAGGAGGCAAGGAACTCGCATTGCTGCTCGAAGAAAAAGGCTACGAATGGATCAGGAGTGAGTCCTGAACCAGCGACATAAAAACAGAATTTGATTATGGAAGCAGGAACAATAACAACCATATACGACCTCAAAGAATATCTGACCGGGGTTTTTGCTGCACGTCAGCAGGAAATTTCATCCAATGATACTTCTTTTGTGGCTGCAAAACGTGCTGAAGCGTTTAATATATTCAGCAAAGCCGGATTTCCACATTCCGCACTCGAAAAATGGCGCGGCACCGATCTGTCACGGGCATTAAATCATGAATACCATGCTTTGCCTGATTTACCTTCGGCTGATCTGGATATTGATAAAATTTTTAAATGTGATGTGCCGCATTTCGAAACCCTTCTTGTAACTCAACTCAATGGCTGGTATGCCGACAGGAAAAATCTGATAAAAGTTTACCCGAATGGTATGATCATCGGAAGCCTGGCTGCTGCTTTCAGCAAATACCCGGAGCTGATCCGTGAGCATTATGGAAAATATGCTGACGACAAAGCCGAAAGCCTTACGGCTTTAAATACTGCCATGTCGCAGGACGGAATATTCATTTATATTCCTGATAATGTAACTGTTGAACAGAATCTGCAAACGGTTAACATTACAGATTTCAAACAGAATCTGTTCCTGAATACCCGTAACCTTGTTATTCTGGGCGAAAACAGTCACCTGCGACTGGTACAATGCGATGACTCCATCAATCACGATGTTACTTTTATAAATACGGTTACCGAAGTTAAAATCGGCCGTAACTCCAGCCTCGATCATTATAAACTTCAGAATAAGGATGATCATACCACGCTTATCAATTCCATGTATTTCCACCAGGATGAAGGCAGCAGTTTATCAACCAACGCTATAAGTCTGAATGGCGGACTGATCCGGAACCTTTCGCATGTTACCATGAGCGGACCACACAGCAGCGCTGATGTTTACGGGCTGTACCTGATGGATCGCTACCAGCATGTTGATAACCAAGTGTTTATAAACCACGCTGCGCCTCAGTGCATCAGCAGGGAACTTTTTAAAGGCGTACTCGACGATCATGCCAGCGGGGTTTTTAACGGCCATATCAAGGTTCACCGCGACGCACAGCAAACCAACGCA
>JBBSDG010000275.1:0-6203 GCA_038249635.1 Bacteroidales bacterium
AAACAGCGCGGGCATGTGCGTAGCAAAACACCAGCCTCACGTGCTGCCCGGATATGGGAAACTCTAACAGGCCTTGTTTTGCGAGCCTTACCAAGTCGTACATCTGTGTGAAATTTATAGTAAGCCTTGACCTTTTGGTTCTTTTGTACCTGTACTGAGCGAAGCCGAAGTATTAAGACAAAAGAACAAGAAAAAAAACAAAAAAACAGAATATAAACTTGTGCTTTCTTTTTCCAGCACATCAAAATAATATTTAGCCATGATTCTGGATGCACTGTTTTGTAAGCTTGAAATGACAATACAAAAATAATGGAGAAATGTAGTTAAATAATTGAATGGCATTTTCTGGATGGATTAGCTCCTGATATTATTTTGCCAAGCTTCTTAAATGTTACTTTCTCCCAATCTCCCGCTGATCTCGCTGATTTTCGCTACTTATTATTCCCGCTAATCTGTGGTTTTGCATGAAACCTTTATATCATCCACTGATGATTTTGCATTTGGATTGTACCAGTAACCCGCTTATATATTGTGTGTAAATGTGTGAATGTTGTAACTTATATCTGCAATTGTGTAATACGCCGGAAGATAAGCGGACGTAATTTTGCGGCAAATAAAAAGAACAACTTAATCCATTCTAAAATTTAAAGAAAATGAAAAAATTAATTCTTCTGATCGCAGTTATTTGTATGATTAGCACCTCATACGCTCAGGTTTTAACGTTAAATGATGTTCCGCCTGCTATTTCGAAAGCTTTTGTAAAATCACATCCTAAAGTTACTACTGTTGAATGGACCAAAAGCGAAAACAACTTCAAGGCTAATTATGTTGTTGATTCAACTGATCGTTCGGCAACCTATACTGTTGCAGGAAAAGTAACCGAAACCGAAAAACAAATTTCTGTAGCGTCACTGCCTTCATCTGTAATCGCTTATGTGAATACTAATTTCCAGGATGCGTATGTAAAAAAAGCATCAAAGATAACCAGCACCAGAGGCAAAGTAAATTATTGCGTGAAAATTAAAGACGTGGTTCTGATGTTTGATTCGAACGGTAAGAATATTAAACCTAAGGTTTAATCAGTACTTGAGCTTTTAGAATACCTTATTTATTTCCAAAACCCCGATGCCATGCACCGGGGTTTTGTGCATAGAGGATACTTTAAATTACAAAAAAGTACTATTAACCCAGCATTTCAAAATGATTCAGATAACTTTGTGTTTTTATTGAAAACTCATTTTAAACCCAATGCCTGTCTGCACATCGGGAGCATTATCCACCAGCAGATCTTCCCTTGCATATACCGAAAAGGCAAAGGCTCCTTTCGCAAAAGTTAAAATAAAATAATTGGCGGTTAACACCCTGTATAGATGGGAAATACCATAATGCCAGTGAGTCGAAATCCGGTCGCCGGTTAATACATAATAATCGTGTTCACTTTTTTTATTGTATGAATTTTGAATATTATAAGTGGTTGCCAATGATAAGTATCTATTCCGTTTAAGCGGAATTACATAATCCAGTAGAAATTCGGTACTCAGCAAATACTTAGTATTACTCAGTTGTACGCCCTCACCAAACCTGATTACTTTTTGGCGCACTGCCGCCATGCTGATGCCAAAATGAATTTGCCTTTGGGTTGTCAGGTCAAATTGTTTTATTATGGAATAATTGATCCCCAGATCCACATTTGGATTTATTTTAGTCGTATTGACTCCGAGCTGCAAACCAAAATTTGTAAATATCTTATTCTTTTCAAGCTTTTTAAAAGCCGGGTAATAATAGTATGACATTTCGAAACCAGAAAATACAAAATCGCCGTTTTTCAGCACCAATACTTTCCCATTTTTATCCTTATAATGAATTTTAACTTTATCAAATCCATACACTTTGCGTGCAAATGGATCTTCGAACCGGCTTAGGTTTGAATGATACCACTCTATAAACTGATCGCTCGTGAGTAACGAATACGGCACTTTACCAGCATCAACTGAAAATGCCCGGGCGGTTATACTGAAATCATGTTTAGCTGACAATGGAATATCAAGTTTTAATTGATAAAGTCTGCTGATACCATCGGCATGAAATTCCATGGTTTGTGAAGGAGTATTTTCTTTATCGAAATTGCCTTCCCGCTCGTGCCACACAAACTTTTGCATCGCATTCCTATCCGTTTCACTCAATGGGAAATAAGCCTTTACATAAGGCAACCAAACATTCCCATTGGAAATATTGATAGAAAAGGAGATTTTTTTTGCCGGTGCTATCCGAAAATTATGATTTATCCGTGAGATAAATATCCCGAAAGGATGCGTTGACAGCCTGTTTGCGAAAATTGAAGGATCGGTATTATTGAATTTTACACTATCGTTTTTAGTTTGCGAAAAACAAACGCCACATCCAAAAATCAATAATATCAGAATAAGTTTCATGTAATTTTTATTGATTATTTGTAAAGCCCGACTTGATTAAGTAGCAAATTAGTGGCGTTAGTGAAAGAATGGTTTTGCATCAGAACAAACAAGTCGGGTCAAAGTTACACACAGGAAATAAAATCCAAAACAGTTTGGCAAAATAAAATCCCTTTTCGGAGTTTAGTCTCTTAATACTCCATAACTGGTCTTAACTTCATAGGATTATATATCAACACATTGACATTACACTTTTTTGTTCCTGATGCTAATAGATTTACTAACCTATCTTTCCGAAAGCTTAACCCAATATCTGCATTACACTCTTTTCATGATCTGGTTTGTAAATTCCGGATGCTGACCTCCGAAAATCATCCTTCAAAATACTATGCCTTCACCGGTAATTTACCGGTATTGACCGACAATAACCTTACCTAAGCATATTGGGTTGTAACATTTTTTTTGATCCTCCGTCATACTTTCAAACAAAACAAAATTAACAAAACACTCGAAAGAGAATAAAAAATGAAAACCATGAAAACATCAATTATAATTTCGACCGTTGCTGTAGTTAGCCTTATGATAACCTTTGCAGAAAGCCCGATGAACCGTGATTCTCAATTCAACAAAGAAACCTTGTACGACAAAATTTCATACATACCTGCAAAAAGCATTACCATCCCATCTGAATTTGAATTCTCCGCATACGCAAAAGAAGTTGATGATGCCAAAACTAAAGTAAACATAAACAAAGACTTCAGCTATCTGAAATTCAATGTTTCCGATTTTTCGGATGCTGAAAATATGGGAACAAATGCGGATGCTGACAATTCATTTGAATACCTGAAATTCGATTCAAACAACTATGATAAAAACTATGATTTGACTTCAACCGAATCAATAGAAAGAACGGCAAATGAGTTCGATTACCTGAAATTTGATGCAAATAATTACAATGCAACTGATAAAGTTGAAGCCATCGAAACACCAATAAATGAGTTCGATTACCTGAAATTTGATGCAAATAATTACACTGCAACTGATAATGTTGAAATCTTCGAAACACCAATAAATGAGTTCGATTACCTGAAATTTGATGTAAACAAATACAGTTCGACTGATCTGAGTTCCGGTCAGAATGTAGAATTACCGGTTGCTGAAAGATAAACCAAGATAAAGGCAACCAAGATGATGGTTTGGTTTGTATTAATTATCCACAAGAGTCCTGCAAATTACGGGACTCTTTTTTCATCTTCCGCCTCAAAAAGATTTCCCACAAAGCCACAAAGAGCGCAAAGAAACTTGGTGAACTTTGTTCTTAGCGGGATAAAAAACTTATTTCTGAGATTTTACAGTTCCACTTCACCTTCCGGCTTGTAACGACTTTTGGTAACAACCTTTGCGCGCAATTCATGCAGCAGCATATACAAACCAAAATAAGTGCGGTTGATGTATAACAAATGTTTCGATCCCCTGGCCGTTTTCGACTGGCGCACATCCTTGTTGTTGTAAAGCGATTCGCTCAGCTTATAAATGCTGTCGAAGAACTCATGATCGCCGAAATCGAATTCCCCGGTGAAAAATGGCTTGCCCATAAGTCCGATGATTTCCCGGAAAAGAGGGATATAAAGCTTCTTGTCAGCCTCGGTGTCGCTATCAGTTATAAACTCATTGAGGTAAAACAATTCGACCATTCGCTCGTAATTGTCGAGTGCGCCCCGCGTATGAAGTCTGAAATAATTATGATAAAAATCATCGGGAACCTCTTTAACACAGCCAAAGTCGATTATGCCCAAACTTCCGTCGCTATGGAACAGGAAATTGCCGGGGTGCGGATCGGCATGGACCATACGAAGCCGATGAATCTGGAAATCATAAAAATCCCAAAGCGACTGGCCAATGCTGTTGCAAACCTCCTGCGTGGGATTGGTCTTCAAAAATTCCTTAAGGTGCATACCTTCGATCCAGTCCATGGTAATAATCCGGTTTGCTGAAAGCTCCGGGTAATACACCGGGAAGGAAACTCCTTTAATACCTTCGTTCAAACAAGCCTGCGAAATGCTTACCGATCGCTTCAACTCCAGCTCGTAGTCCGTTTCCTCCATCAGGCGTTCTTCAACTTCAGACATATAAAGCTTAAAGTCGCTTTCGGTGATATTCATCAACCTTAGAGCAAAGGGTTTCACAAGTTTCAGGTCGGACTGAACACTGTCGGCCACACCCGGGTACTGGATTTTAACCGCCAGTTGTTTGCCATTAAGAATGGCTTTGTGTACCTGTCCGATGGAAGCCGCATTGGCCGCGTTGTGGCTGAAACTATCGAAGACTTCAGAAGGCGCTTTGCCGAAAGCATTGCGGAAGGTTTTCACTACCAGTGGATACGATAAGGGAGGCGCGCTATATTGCGCCATGGCAAATTTATCAGAATAGGCTCGCGGAAGCATGTTTTTGTCCATGCTCATCATTTGTGCTGCCTTCAGGGCGCTGCCTTTCAGCTCGCTGAGTGCCTCGTATATATCGTTGGCATTATCGGTGTGAAGCTGATCCTTGCCGGTGTCGCCGTTTATGGATTTCAGTGCATAATGCTTCAGGTAGTTTCCTCCGACTTTAACGCCGGTGCTTAAAAAACGTGAGGCACGTTGCACCTTCCCAACAGGGATGCTTATTTGTTCCTTTATCATAAAGTAAGTTTAGATTTAGTTGAGCAGATTAGCCTTTATTTGTTCTGGTAAAGGAACTTTGCCATATCCACCAGTGAATCAATTACGCCGGGACCCATTAGTTCGAAAGATACTTTTACTGCTTTTTCGATGGCGGCATCGGTTTTCTCAAAGCCTGCACTGTCATCTTTTATCCAGAACCGCAGCACAAATAGAAGTTGCAACCACAGTGCTTCCGGGTATTTATCAACTATATATGGGCGTTTTACAATTTCGCCTGATTGAGTTCCTTCGATCATTAGCCGGGTAACATAATCCTTAAATGCACTACGGGCTTTCGAAAGCGTATTCTGCCGAAGCATCGCGGGACCCTTGTCAGCACTTTGAAGTATAAAGCTGCGGTTCTTGTTAAGGACTTCTACAAAAGTGTAGTAGAAAGAAAGCAGCTTCTCCTTAAGAGGGTAAGAGGAATATTCTTCTGAAGCCGAAAGGGTATCAAGTGTGCTTTGGATGAAACCAGCCCAGATGCTTTTTTCAAGTCCTTCGAATGAGCTGAAATGGGCATAGAAATCCTGCTCTGCTATTTTCAGCTTGCTGGTAAATTCATACACCGAAGCCGGTTTTGCGCCTTTTAATAAAAGGTGGTCAATATAAGCTGCCGTAATTTTTTCAGAAATATTGTCGGATCCGGTTTCGGGATTTTTCTTTTTAGTGGAAGGTGCCATTGTTGTTTAAGGTTTTTATATACAGTTTAAACAAGATATCCGGCTTATAGTTTCTATGGATGATAAATTTTTAATAAAATTGGGAAATTGATACTTTAAAATACCTTCCCATAGCATTGTCTCACAAGAAAACTATCTTTTGAAAGAACACATTTTCAGCAGGCAATAAGCTTTATTTGCTGGAATTTGTTAATTTCGGTCTTCTTTAAAATCAATTTATAAACTAACTAACAAGTTATGCGTTGGATAGGAAGAAGACAAAGCACCAATGTTGAAGACCGCCGTGGTGGCGGGGGCCGGAATATAGCCATAGGTGGCGGGGCAGGCACAATCATCATTGTCATTATTGTATGGCTGATGGGCGGCGATCCCGGAAGCCTGATAAATGCAACTCAGCCCGGAACCGA
>JBBSDG010000276.1:0-6202 GCA_038249635.1 Bacteroidales bacterium
TACGTCTCCTTTATTTTGTGCTGTGGAAAGGGTAACGCAAAAAAGCGTAATCCATAAAAACAAGGCGATGAGTCGGGTATGTTTGATCATAACAATCGGAATGAGTTGCATATAATTCTATCAGGCTTTTGGTTTTATGTGAGTACAGTGCTCTTTATATCTGAGCAAAGCTTCCAGAAAATAGTAGTCGGCATAATTCAGAGGCGTATCAATCTCGGATTTTTTAGGCCAGTTTCCGGTGGAATGCATCAGGACAAAAAAGCCGTTTTTACCTTTTGCAGCCAGGTATTTATCAGATGACAAGTTTTTTAAAATTGTTTCAGCAGTAGCAAAATAAGTACTATTTTGAGGAACAAACAAACTTAACTCAATAAGCGCTGAAGCAATCAGAGCGGCTGCAGAAGCATCGCGTGGCTCATTGGGAATATTGGGAGCATCAAAATCCCAGTATGGAATTTTATCTTCGGGCAGCCGTGGGTGATTGAGGATAAAAGCTGCAATTTTTTGAGCCTGTTCAAGGTATTTCGTATCCTTTGTTTCGCGATACATCATGGTATAACTGTATAATCCCCAGGCTTGCCCCCTTGCCCACGATGAATTGTCGCTATACCCCTGGTGCGTTTGTTTAATCCTGGGATTGCCTGAAATTGTATCATAATCAACCACATGAAAACAGCTGTTATCGGCGCGATAATGGTTGTCCATCGTCTTGTCAGCGTGCGAAATACAAGCGGCTTTCATCGTTTTATCTCCTGATATTTTTGAAGCCCAGAGCAAAAACTCAAGGTTCATCATATTGTCAATAATAACCGGATATTGCCAAATTTCTTTGTTAAAATCCCACGACCGGATAAGTCCGATTTTAGGATTGTACCTTGTCATCAGTGATTTGGCGCCATTAAGCATGACTTTCTGATAACTACTGTCGGCTGTAAGCCGCAAACCATTTCCATAGCTGCAATAAAGGATAAATCCCAGGTCGTGAGTTCCTTTGTAATATTGAGCTGATTCTAAAAGAGCCGTATAGCGCTTGGCTTCTGTTTTGAACTTTTCCTTTTGGGTAAGCTCGTACATCAGCCAAAGCGAGCCGGGGTAAAATCCGCTGGTCCAGTCTTTGGCACCAACCAAACGGACCTTCCCGTTTTCGAAAGTTCTTGGATTTTTCAATGAATCCTTATAGGCTTCGGCAGCCGCTAAAAGCTGCTTGCCTGAGCGGTTAATTGCGGTTTTAACCCATTCCGGATCATGACTTTTTTTGCATGAAGTGGCTTTTGAATTAATCATCTCCTGCGAGCAACCTGATTCAATTGACTTTTCAGATTTGCTGATTGCGGTTTTAAAAAACCGGGGAGTTTCGATGCCGCAGACTTTATCTGAACTTTTTTGGCCACCATAGAGTGTTTGACTTAAAGCAAGAAATAAAGCAGCAGAAATGATTCTGATTCTGTAATTTGTAAGTTTTGATGTTTTCATTTATCACTTTTTTTTAGTAAAAACCTGGGAAAGGAGGCAGATTCCTGGAATCATATTTTTTAAAAGATTTTTATAACAAGGCAGTATTCAGGGAAGGAATAGGGCTAATAAAACGACTCTTTTCGCAGCACAGGGCATATGTCTGGTCAAAATTCGCTTAAGGATATTCAAACCTTAAAACCAGGCTCACTTTCCGGCAGATAACGAAATAACTCCTTGTAATGCATTGTTTTTCTTAATTATAGCCTCCGTAGGTTGGCAACCACCTATTGAAATTACCACATCGCCTGTAAGTGGTATCGACTTCCCTTCGTTATCAATTTCCATTAACTCGTCGGCACTCAGTTTGAAAGCAACGGTTTTGTTTTCACCCTTTTTAAGGTGAATTCGCTGAAAGCCTTTAAGAGCTTGAACTGGTGTTATGTAGCTTGAATTTTTGTGCGACAGATAAAGTTGTACTACTTCATCTCCGTCCATTTTGCCGGTATTGGTTACATTCACTTTTACCGTAACATCAGCATTTGCTGTTGCATCTTTCACGATCTCAAGTTTATCATACCTGAATGAGGTATAGCTCAAGCCAAAACCGAACGGGTATAAAGGTTCACCTTTAAAGTAACGATACGTGCGATTTTGCATACTGTAATCGCCAAAATCAGGCAGATCGTTTACGCTTTTATAGAAAGTTACCGGCAGTCGGCCCGAAGCATTTACTTCGCCGAATAACAGTCGTGTGAGTGCAGTCCCGGTGTTTTCGCCCGGATAGAATCCCTGAATGATGGCTGAAACGTTTTCACTTTCCCAATTCAGAGACATTGCACTTCCGCTGAAATTGACGTAAACAATGGGCTTGCCTGTTGCCTGGAGTTGTTTAAGTAAGTCTTCCTGAATCGAAGGCAGATTTAAATGGGTGCGGTCGCCATGAGAGAATCCATCAATTTCCAAAGGCATCTCTTCACCTTCGAGGTCAGCAGAAATACCACCGCAAAAAATTACAACATCAGCCTTCGAAGCGGCTTCGAGTGCTTCTTTGCGGTAATCGCGTGCTATATCTATCCACGATAGGCTTGCCGATGGCTCGATGCTATTGGTATAAGGGGATGATTCAACAATAAGTTCAGCATTAATCATATATTTTTTTCCTTTTTCCAATGCTATACCATTATTGTCAGGCGCCATATTATCAATTTTAATTTTAACATTACCACCGAACCGGAAAGTACCCGATTTTTCGGGAATTAACACACCACTCCACCGAACCGAGAACTGGTCTTCGGGCAAATTGTTAAGAGGACATTTAGTCCAGTAGAAGTCAATTTTAGAATCTATACGAACTTGTTTAGGTTCCCCTTCACATTTTGTGTTGGCAAAATATTCGGCTTTCAGACCTTTCTTTAGCGTGCCATTTTGGTTGTGGAAGAAGTTTACTGCATCAATAATCTTGAAATCAGTAAACATTCCGGGTACAAGCGGACACCCCTGAGAATATAAAACATTCTGAATTCCAAGTTTATCGCATAATCCTTTTAACGGGCTTACCGGCTGAATAGGTATGCCATTGTAATTAGAAGTGAGGATATCAGAATTATTGGCATTAGGGCCTATAAGAGCTACCTTCTTTACATTTTTCAGAGGCAGAATTCCATTGTTTTTTAGTAGGACCAGCGATTTTTCGGCAGCTTCAAGTGCTAGGTTTAAATTTTTCTCAGAACCCACTACTGAATAAGGTATTTTGGTGTATTCAACCTGATCTTCGGGGTCGAACATTCCAAGCATAAATCGTGCTTTATAGAGTCTTTTAACCGAGTTGTTAATGTCGCTTTCGTTCAGTATTCCCACCCGGAGAACCGAATCGAGATTGCTGAGTATGAACTTTCGGCTCAATTCACAATTCAGGTCTGTACCGGCTGATAACGACCAACCCCAGGCTTGCGAAGAAGTAGGTACTATATGATGTGCAGCTGGATCAAAAAAATCGGTTATGGCGCCACAGTCAGAAACAACATAACCATTGAATCCGAAACGATTACGAAGAATATTGCTCAACAAAATGTCGTTGCCACAACATGGTTTATCCCGGAAACGATTGTATGCACACATGATCGACTGAACATCAGCATCTTCTATTACGGCTTTAAACGCCGGCAAATAAGTATCGTACAGATCGCGGTCGTTTATAAAAATATTGTCGGTATGCCTGGTAAATTCAGGTCCGCTGTGAACAGCATAATGTTTTGCCGTAGCAACTGTTTTAAGGTATTTCGGGTTATTGCCCTGAAGGCCTTTTATGAAATTTACAGCCATTTTTCCTGTCAGGAATGGATCTTCGCCATAGGTTTCCTGTCCGCGTCCCCATCGTGGGTCCCTGAAAATATTGATGTTCGGGGTCCAGAATGTAAGCCCGGTGTAAATACTGCGGATATTGTTGGCAATAAAATAGTGATGTTTGGCACGCGCTTCATCACTTATTGCATCGGCAACCCGAAACATTAAGTCTTTATCGAACGTGGCAGCAAGCCCGATTGCCTGCGGAAAAACAGTAGCTTTCCCGGCTCTGGCAACTCCATGCAGGCATTCGTTCCACCAATTATAAGCCGGAATACCAAGTCTTTCAATCGGTTCGGATTGATTAAACAGCTGGCTTACTTTTTCACGCATGGTCATTCGTGAAACCAGGTCATCTACTCTAACTTCAACAGGCAAAGAAGGATCCTGAAATTTGTATTCGTATTTAGCTTTTGGAGTAAATGATAAAAAGCCAATTAAAAGGATTGAAAAAATATTCATTTTGTTAAGTTTTTGGTTTATAGATTGAAGTGTAAGATGTCTCCTTATTTTTCAGCGACCGTTTTGTAAGTTGAAGGAATCATTTCTTTAGTTCCATACCAGGCATATTCGCCATAATTCGGGAAACCTTGTTCTTCCTGGCTTTCATCGGAAAGCAAATCTGCCCATAGTGTGTCATTAAAAGCAAGGATTGTCCATTCAGGATCGTCTCCAACTCTATATTTCCATTTATCAGGCAATAGATTTTGAGCAAATAATTTTGCCTTAAACATGACTGCCAAAATAATGTTTACAAAAATTATTTTTTTCATTTTAAGTAAGTTAACAATTTTAAAATTTGGATTAAGCATTAATTTTTCTAAGTAATGAAAGCATTTTTCTAAGTAATGAAAGCAACTAATTTCTATTGACAAATTGGTTTAGGATTAAACTTGATTCAATTCGAAAATAGAAATTACATTAATTTTTTGAGGAAAATACTTGATGAACCCTTCATGATTTCGATGTCTATATTTTCACCTTCTTCTGAAACTCCCCAAATTTGGTTGTCAGTAATTACGGTTTTTAAAAAACCCAATGGCTTGTTCAGGTACGAGGGAATTTTTTGTTCGGAAGTAAATTCGCCACCAAAATAAATACTGTACTTTCCACCGAATGATGACACACACATTAAATTGTCATTTCCGGTCGAAATAGTAGGTAATTCACGATTTTCGGAAGTTATTGCTCTGCCAAATTTCGAAAATTTGAATGTTGTTTCATCCAAATCATATATTTCGCCAATTTGACTAACAACATACACTTTTCCAGAGGCAGTAACAGCTATATCTGAAGTTTCGCCTTGCCACTCATCGCCTCCAAAAACGCCGGTGCCCTTCCATGTTTTACCCCCATCGGCCGATTGACGGTATGATACATATTCGGGCATGGCTTGCCTGAAAACAATATGAATTGTATTTTTAGTATCAATCCAAATATTTCCATAAGGATGGTTTCCATTTTTTCTCAACCAGTTTCTTTCTTCAGTTGTACCTATGTCAGGATCAGTTTCTGTTGGTTGAAATTTGCTTTCGCTGATTTTTCTAATATTTACGCCAATGAAACCGCCATTATTTCCACCTCTTTTAACAATGTAAACTGTTCCATCTTGATCAATATCCATATCGGTATCGCGGGTAGCGTTCGGGTTAATTTTCACCCATGTTTTATTGTCGAAATAGCCGTATTGCTGTCCAACAAATACGTGAATAAAACCTTTAGAATCGACTTTAATCACTGGTTTACTGCGGTTGGGACCTAAAAATGAATCCTTGAGGCATGTTAAAGTAGTAAACATTTCGTTACCCAATGTATTTGTGCCTGGGTTGTAATTTCGGTACAATAAAGCAGTATCTCTAACATAAGTAAAATGTAGAATGCCATTTTTATCGGCAGTAATATCGGGATATGACCCCATTCCTATAAACAAAGGATTGTTGGAATTTACAGCATTTTTTCCGTCTGCTTTTTTCAACAAAAGCAGCCAATCGTCGTTGGAAGGTGCAATCAGTTGTTTCCCATCTGTTTTACCAATATTGATTCTAACGCCAGTATCTGAACCTTTAATCCATAAACCAGTAAAAGTGCTTTTCTTTGTGTTTATTGATACTTTTCCGCCATTTGGAAGATAAGTCAGGTATATTTCACCTTCTTTGGCCATACAGAACCCATTGTCGCTAAGGTTCCGGGATGGAGTTAGCTGGTAAAACGGAATCGACTCAAAAAAATCCCAAACTTTTTTGATTATCTCATGCTTATCCTGATGCCGTTCAGAAAGATGGAGTGTTCCGGTGAAACCGGTTGAACTGGTTCCATTGTTGTCTGCAAAATTCAGGGCTGCTCCTGCCATCATTATTGTGAAGGCATTCTTGCGAAGCTGTTCGTCGTTATAGGTTTGCTGATA
>JBBSDG010000277.1:0-6199 GCA_038249635.1 Bacteroidales bacterium
AATGAATATTATATGTTTGTCTATCAGACTTTTACTGATATCCGAATGGTTGGGGCACCGCCTTCATCCATAGGGAAATTTGGAGGCGATACCGATAACTGGATGTGGCCGCGCCATACCGGTGATTTCTGCCTGCTGCGGGTTTATTCAGGTAAGGATGGTAAACCGGCAGTGTTCTCAAAAGAGAATTTGCCTTACCAACCAAAATATTTCCTACCCGTTTCGCTGGCAGGGGTAAAAGAAGGCGATTTTTCAATGATCCTGGGTTATCCTGGATCGACTGATCGTTATCTTACATCTTATGGTATCCGGGAAAAACTCACTCAAACCAATCCGGCTGATATCAAAACCAAATGGGCTAAGATGGAAGTGATGAAGAAATATATGGATACCGATGAAGCCACCCGTATTGCCTATGCCGATGATTATGCCTACCTGGCTAATTTCCGGAAAAAATCACTTATGGAAAGCAAATCGCTACTTCGGCTGAAAGTATTTGATGATAAGAAGAAGATCGAAGATGATTTTCAGGCCTGGGTCGCACTGGATAAAAACCGTGTAGCAAAGTATGGAAATGTGATGGATGATTTTAAGACGGTTTACCAGGCAACTGCCGAAAACCGTTCAGGCGAAGCACTGGTTTATACCACCGAAATATTAATGGGTGTTAAGATTCTGGAAATTGCCTTCCAAACCGGTGAACTCACAAGCAGGTTCGATTCGGCTGATTTCCAGGAAATGATCAGCATTAATAAAAAAAGAGCGGAGAAATTTTATAAAACCTTTAATCCGGAAATGGAAAAGGAGTTACTCCGGACCATGCTCGAGCTATACTCCAAAAACGTTGCCCCGGATTACCAGCCCGACTGCTTCCGGACTATCAACAAGAAATTCAAAGGCAATATCAGCAGGTATGTTGATTACTTATTTGCAAACTCCATGTTCGCTTCTAAAGCGAAATTGATGGAATTCCTGAATAAACCCAGAATGAAATCCCTGGAGAAGGATCCAGCATACATCGCTGTAAATTCGTTTGTTACCTCATATATGATTGCCCGTCTCTCGCAGATGATGGATGAAGATAGATTTAACAAAGCGCGCCGCCTGTATATTGCCGGTTTGCGCGAAATGAACCCGGGAACCACTTTTTATCCCGATGCCAACAGCACCATGCGCCTTACCTATGGCAGCATAAAGCCGTATAAACCTGCCGATGCCCTTTTTGCCGATTATTTCACGACTTTACAAGGTGTGATGGAAAAAGAAGATTCGACAAGCCAGGAATTTATAGTTCCTGCGAAACTTAAGGAACTCTATATCAAAAAGGATTTCGGTCCTTATGCTGATAAAGGTATCATGCATGTATGTTTTCTCTCCACACATGATATTACCGGAGGCAATTCAGGAAGCCCGGTTTTAAATGGCAATGGTGAACTTACCGGCCTGGCTTTCGATGGCAACTCCGAAGGCATGAGCAGCGATATTAAGTACGATGTAAATCTTCAGCGCACCATCTGCGTGGATATTCGCTATGTGCTTTTTGTGGTGGATAAATATGCAGGGGCGGGTTATCTGGTGGATGAAATGAGGCTGGTGAAATAACTCATTCGAACCTTCCTCCGAAGATTCAACTTCAAGCAGTCTAAATAAAAAAGCCGGATATCGTTCAGATCTCCGGCTTTCTCTTTTAACTGTTTTCTATTCCTGTTCTATTTTCTCTCCATCGCTTAGTCCCTCCGTCTCTCCGTCTCTCCCTTTCTCCCCATCTCCGTTTCTCCCCATCTCCCCCTCTTTTTCCTGACTTCGACACTGGGACACCCAAATTCAAGTTAAGCGGATGAGAACAGGATATTTGGAGAAGAAAATTATTATTTTTTCGTTTTTTCTATTCTAAAGAGGCCAAAATTGCCTGGGACACCCAAGTGTCGAAGTCAGGTTTTTTCTATTCCTGTTCTACTTTCTCTCCATCGCTTAGTCCCTCCGTCCCTCCGTCTCACCCTTTCTCCCCATCTCCGTTTCTCCCCATCTCCCCCTCTTTTTTTTATGGACTATCACTCAAAACGATTAATTCCTTCTGCCTGTAAAGATCGAGATGTAATACAGTAGCGTCGCCAATGAAGCCAATGCTGCTACAACGTAAGTATATGCAGCCCATTTCAGGGCATCCTGCGCTTTTGGCTGTGTTTCTCCTGATGTAATTCCGCTGCTTTTTAACCAGATCAGCGCACGTCGGCTGGCATCAATTTCAACCGGCAGAGTTATAAAACTGAACAGCGTTGTAGCTGCAAATAAAACTATCCCTGCTAACAAAAGCTGTGGGAAAGTATTCACCATTAAGATACCGGCTAATAAAACCCATTGCATCCAGTTTGATGCAAAGCTTACTGCCGGAACAAGTGCGCTCCTTACTTTCAGAAAGGCATAAGCCTGGGCATGTTGCACAGCATGGCCACATTCGTGAGCGGCAACGGCGGCTGCCGAAACGCTTGAATTATGGTAAACATCCTGACTCAGGTTTACTGTCTTTTTCTCAGGATTGTAGTGATCGGTAAGCTGCCCTTCAACTGATATTACCTGCACATCATAAATGCTGTTATCGCGCAGCATTTTTTCGGCGATGTCCTTTCCTGTATATCCGTTGCCAATCGGAATGGCTGAGTATTTCCTGAATTTCGATTTCAGCACCTGGCTTACTACAAGGCTGAGTAGCATGAAAACGATGAAAATTAAAATGTACATGGTTGTGGTTTTTATGATTCTAATAGATGTTCACAAATCCCCTGCCAATTACTTTGGCGCGACAATGTGTCAGTACATTTAAATTTAAGCTCCCGAAATTTTAAGATCTTCATTTTCATTGGAGGGTTCAATATTCTCATCGTGCCAGCTTGCATACATGGTATAACTCCTGGCTATACGGTTAACCTGTCCTTCGAGAAGGGATTTATCTATGGATTTGATTTTCCGGGCTGGAATGCCGGCATAAATGCTTCCGGATTCGACCAAAGTATTTTGCGAAACTACTGCACCGGCCGCTATTATTGAGTTGCTTTCGACCACCACACCATCCATCACGATTGACCCCATACCTATCAGCACATTATCGTGAATGGTACAGCCGTGAACAATGGCAGCATGAGCAATGGAAACATTATTGCCAATAGTCACAGAATGTTTCTGATACGTGCAATGAATAATGGCGCCATCCTGTATGTTCACATTATTACCAATGCGTATGAAATTAACATCGCCACGAATTACCGTATTGAACCAAACGCTGCAATTGTCGCCCATAATCACATCACCTACAATGGTGGCATTTTCGGCGATAAAGGTATTTTTACCTATGGTTGGGCTGATTCCTTTTATGGGATAGATTAGTGGCATTTTATTTGCGATTTACGAATGACGATTTACGATTTACGATAACTTAGAATGACAAAGGACGATTTGCGATTTATGAATGACGAGCGATAATTTACAAATGACGTTTAGAATTAGTTTTTAAAGATAACAAATAACTTCCCCAATCTTAAATCGTACTTCGTAAATCAATTTCCCCTCCTTCTAATCTTCAGGGCTGAACGTATTTACCTCAGCATCGTTTACCTTAGGATAATCGATGGAAAAATGCAGTCCGCGGCTTTCTTTGCGCTCAATCGCCATTTTAACGATCAGAGTTGCAACTTTTATCAGATTACGCACCTCGCAGATTTTATCAATCAATACCGAGTGTTTGTAAAGGTCTTCAGTTTCACGTTCGAGGGTGCTTAGCCTGTCGGCAGCTCTTTTTAGTCGGAGATTCGACCGGACAATACCGACATAATTTGTCATAATTCCCTGCAACTCTCTCATAGTTTGGGTAATGAGAATCATTTCCTCATTCATTACGGTTCCTTCGGCGTTCCAGTCAGGAATTTCAGTACATAATGCAATATGTTTCAGCTTTGTGGATGAATCAATACAGGCACGGTGCGAATAAACCAGCGATTCGAGTAACGAATTACTTGCAAGCCGGTTAGCTCCATGCAGTCCGGTGGATGAACATTCGCCCGAAGCGTAAAGATTTATGATTGAGCTGCGACCCCATTCGTCCACTTTTATACCACCGCAGGTATAATGTGCTGCCGGAACAACAGGTATCATTTCCTTGGTGATATCAATACCGATGCTTAGGCATTTTGCGTAAACGCCCGGGAAATGATCAATAAGTTTATTCCGATCAAGATGACGACAATCCAGGTACAGGTGATCTTCGCCACTTATTTTCAGTTCGTTGTCGATGGCACGGGCCACTATATCGCGTGGAGCGAGCGAAAGACGCTTGTCGTATTTCTGCATAAACTCCTTGCCCTTAATATCCTTGAGTATTCCTCCAAAACCACGAAGAGCTTCGGTGATAAGGAACGAAGGTTTCTCAGCAGGATTGTAAAGGGATGTGGGATGGAACTGTATAAACTCCATTTTCTCAATATCTCCCTTAGCACGGTAAACCATGGCAATGCCGTCACCGGTTGCGATTGACGGATTGGTGGTTGTCTGGTAAACATTTCCGGCTCCACCGGATGCCATCAGTGTAACTTTTGCCAGTATGGTGTCAATGCTGTTATTGGTTTTATTCAGCACATAGGCTCCGTAACAAGTAATATCGGGAGTGCGGCGGTTTACATACAATCCCAGGTGATGCTGGGTAATGATTTCAACGGTAAAATGGTTTTCAAGGATTTCGATATTTTCGTCTTCATGCGCACGCGCCAGGAGCGTTTCTTCAATTTCGAGGCCGGTCTGATCCTTATGATGCAGCACGCGAAACTCCGAATGTCCGCCTTCTTTTGCCAGGTCGTACAGTCCTGATGCATTTTTATCAAAACTTACACCCAGGGAAATCAACTCTTTGATTCGCTCGGGAGCTTCGGTTATGGTAAGCCTCACCACTTTTTCATCGTTCAGATCATCGCCCGCTATCAGTGTGTCCTGTATGTGTTTTTCGTAAGTGTCGGGCGTGTACATTACAGTCGCAATTCCACCCTGGGCGTATTTTGTGGCAGTTTCTTCGGCTGTGGCTTTAGCTACAATACAAACCTTTCCAAATTTAGCAGCTTTTAAAGCAAAACTGAGTCCGGCAATACCTGTTCCTATAACCAGGAAATCAACTTTTCGTCGCATAACTAATATAAATAAAGTGCAAATTTAACAATTAACTGTGGTGTTTGATCTGTATACTTGATTATTCAGCCTTTTCTTTTAATTTTACTCTGCTTATTTCGGAATGGTTTTTGTCCAAAAGTATTATTCCTATTATAGATTTCCACATGGTTTTAACGAACTCAAATTTAGTTTTATGAAAAATTTATTCCTTTTCCTCGCTTTCCTGATTGGCGTTTCATGTTTTGCCCAGCAGGTTCAAAATCCTGAATCGAAAGTTACCAATGTTACCTTGTTCCTTTCAGGGGCGCAGGTTACGCGCTCTGCTCAGTCATTGCTCCCGGAAGGCATAACCGAACTTACCTTTTCCGGATTATCCGAAAATATCGATGCCAATACCATCCGTTTGACCGGCGAAGGCAATTTTACAATTATCTCGGTCAACAGTCGGGTTAATTACCTTAAAACTCAGAAAACCCTTAAAGATGAAGAAGCTGTGAAGGCTAAGAAAAAACAGCTCGAAACTCTTTTGGAGGATATCGCTTCCCAGCAGGGCGTTCTGGCTATAGAGGAAAACCTGCTGAAAGCAAACCAGAAGATAGGTTCGCCCGATAAAGGTACTACAACCATTGAATTGAAAGCAGCAGCTGATTTTTTCAGGGTACGATTTACCGAATTATCGGAAAAGAAATTAGCCCTGACAAGGAAAGCAGAAATCACCCGTGAAGAACTCAACAGGATTGACGATCAATTGGGTGAGGCTTCCAAAGAAGATGTAAAACCTACCGGCGAAATTATGGTTCAGGTGATGACAAAAGAGCCGATGCAGGCGAAATTCCGGCTAAGTTACCTGGTGAGAACAGCTTCGTGGAAACCGGAATTTGATCTCAGGCTTGATGATATTTCGCAACCTCTTGAATTGTCGCGCAGGGCAAAGATAAGCCAGAATTCAGGCGAAGAATGGAAGGATATAAAACTCACTCTTTCGACCGGCAATCCGAATGAATCAGGAACAGAACCTAAGCTAATGCCCTGGTATATTGGAGGGAATTAT
>JBBSDG010000278.1:0-6184 GCA_038249635.1 Bacteroidales bacterium
ACCAGTTGGATATGCAGATTCAGGTAAAACAAGTTGAGTCCAATCTGAAGGTACAATAGTTTTCCCGTCACTTTTGGTTGAAACCCATACAGAAATTGCAATTTTCATTTTGGAATTTAGTCCGGTTGCATCGCCAAAATAACGTCCAACATGGTCAAAAGTCAGAGATGGATTTGTTCTTTCTGTAAAGTTCATAGAGGGAGAAACTAACCAATCTTCATTATCTAAATAGGCTCCTGAAACATATCCCGTCATTTTCATATAATTATATGGATCCCAGCCCCAGACTTGCTCACCAACAACGTTTATGGTGGTAAAATCTCCAAGGTTAGAGGCTATGGTTGTTTGTAAACCCACTAAAATATCGGAATCAATAAATGTCCACGAGCCCGATTTAAATTTAAACTTAGCTACAGCTGAGGTTGTGGTTGCAAACTTGGTCCAGTTTGTGCCATCATAAGCAAAAACTATTTTCTGTTGAGTTGTTGCCCCACTTGCGTAGAAAGCATAACGAATTAGCTTTTTATCACCTGATTTTGCATAAGGATTATTTATTTTTAACCAAATAGGTATAAAAAAAGTAGGGCTTATGCCAGCATCGAAATTATTGAATTTACCCGGTTGTCCGGTTGCAGTACCCATTGCAGCATAGTCGGTGGTTACCAGTGTATATTTATTTGCGGAAGAAATAGTTGTAGTGTCATATTCCGCAAATAAATTGTATGTAAGCATCGTCACCGAGCCTTCATCCGCATACTTGTATTTGGTTTTAAGCAGCAATGGCGCATAATTGCCAATTGCTAAAGTTTTGGCGAAATATTTATTGGTAGCTATGCTTTTAGCTTTAGCAGAATCTCCGGCATTAGCTGCTATTGCCAGTGCACTTTTACTGATAGTAGTATAATCCGCGTCCACTAACAAGTAGTTGTAGGTAACCACATTTGTGGGTTTGGTCATAGTATCAAGACCATCAAATTGATCGTTAAATTTAGTACAACTGCTGAAGAGTACTAAAAACGCAAAACTTGAAACCAATGTATATAATGTCTTTTTCATGTTTTTCAATTGTTAAAATTTGACTTTAAATGTGCCGGAAAATGTTCGCCCAAAACCATAAAATACGGGAGATGTTTCCCAGTCGTGATTAGCGCCATCAGTAGCATCCGTAATGTATTCGGTATCTAACAGGTTTTGTATATTACCAATTATGGTTGCGTCTAAGTTGCCGATTTTAAAGCGATAACTTGTGTTCAGATCAAGAATTGTTGCATCCGGAATTTTCCAGGGTTGTGCAAATTCAGCAGGACTCAGATTAGTTCCTACGGAAGAAATGTTAAAATAAGAGTAGTTGCGTCCATAATAATTACCATCTAAACCAACTCTAAACCCCTTCAATAATTCATATTTAAAGCCAACTGCAGCAGTAGTTTGAGCTGAATTACCAACATGAATGCCTCCAATATTTACATCAACTTTTGCGTGTTCAGGACCCAGTAATTCAACCACCTTACCTGTGGCGTCAACAGGATCGCCATTTCGGTTATAAAGATAACCTGAAGCGTTATTTTTCCAATTCCAATCGCCAATTGATACCATACCTGTGATATCCAGATTCTCAAAATATTTGAAAACAAAATCAACTTCTAAACCTTGATGCAGTGCATTTACACCTTCCATATTTGCAACTAAGCTTTCCGGGCTATTGGCATTGATGGCTCTAATCAAAGTTTTATCCTTCCAAAGAGTCCGATAAATATTTGTGTTAAAAGAAAGAAAACGCGATTTAAAACCATAACCAAATTCGTACGATAAAGCCTTTTCATTAATGGCATTAGGATTTGTAACATTGCTTGTTGTTGATTGAAGGAAAGCTCCTCCTGAGAAGAAAGGTGCACGTGAAATGATTCCTATATTGGCAAACACATTATGGTATGCATTGATGTTGTAATTGGCACCCCCTTTGGCACAATACCCTAAGAAGTTAATAGTCTCCGATTTGGCTTTATCGCTATCGTAATAAAAGCGATCATAACGCCATTGCGATGTATTTGATCCTGATAAGGAAATAAAGGTACTTAACGCATCCTTATTGTATTCGGCCTGCATAAATACTCCCTGGCTGAATACAAAGCCATCATAATCGCGGTAAACAACATCGCCAACACCCAATTTTCTCGTTTTCCAGCTTTGATCGCTGAGAAGAGGACGCAGTGAGGTAGCATCAATATAGAAATTTCCTCCGTATAAATCAGTAAGAACATTGGTATGTGTTCCTTTATAGTACCTCAGATCAATACCGCCGTAGAAATCAATATCCTTTGCAAGTTTGGTTGTAAAAGTGGAAAGAAGGCCATACCATTTATGCTGGTTTACACTTTTCGACATAGCCATTTTTGATCCTTCGAGGCTTGCCTTGTTAAGGGTATAAATAGCTCCATAATCAAAAGTGCCATCAGCATTACGGAAAGCAGCATTAGGAAGACCATTCGAAGAACCATACCAGTTGCTGCGATCAGCTGAGGTGTATCCCTGTCCGCTGGTGCCGTAGCCATCGCCTATCGAAGCATATATTACTGACGAAAGGCTGGTTTTAGGGCTGATTGTCCAGAAATGATTTAATGATAATTGGGGTTTGTTATAAACATTTAGTGACGAAACCTTGCGTTGTCCGTTCATATCGAAACCGTAGGAAGCATTGTATAAATATTTATTCGGTTGTTTTTGCCATTCAGAGATCAGCAATTTATCCCCATTGTTCCGCTGGTTATGCCATTGTGGCGCGCCAAACGCTGTAAATGAAAGTGAATGTGAAGCATTAATCTTTTTCGAAACATTTACAAAATACGAATAGGATTCGAATTCAGTTCCCTGGATATATCCTTGTCCTGATGTTTTAGCACCAAGAATTGTAATAGCCCAATTTTTTTCGGTTAACCCGGTTGAAACAGAGAACCCGATTTTATTATAGCCATCGCTTCCTATTCCGTAAGAAAGTGTGCCACCTCTTTTTGCGTCGGTAGTATTGGTCAGAATATTGATAGAACCACCTAAGGAAGGTGCTGAAACTTTTGATGCACCAAGTCCGCGTTGTACCTGCATTGAACGGGTAACATCGGCAAGTCCGGCCCAATTTGACCAATACACACCGCCCCATTCCATATCATTAACAGGAACGCCGTTAATCATTACAGCGGTATTGGATGATTCAAAGCCACGCAAATTGATACGTGAGTCGCCATAACCACCGCCTTGTTTAGTTGCATAAACGCCGGGAGTTGATTTTAAAATTTCCGGAAATTCCATTGTGCCCAGTCTTTCTTCAATCATTTTTGGCTCAAGGGTTGATATGGCAACCGGAGTTTTCCGGCTCACTGCAACAGAAGCTAATATGATTACTTCCTTTAATCCAATCTGATTTACCGATAGTTGAATTGTACCCATATCTGAAGTTTGCCCGCTTTTAACGGCAACTTCAACTTCAATCGGAATGTATCCAACATATTGAATAACTATTGTCTTTGAGCCGTTAGGGACCTCAAATTTAAAGGCACCTTTAGCATCCGTTGTAGCCCCGGTGGTTGTACCTTTAATATAAACAGATGCTCCGATTAATGTTTCATTGGTCATACCATCTGTTACAATACCTTTTACGTAGCCTTGAGCAAATAGTCCAATGTTAAAAAACATCAGTACTAAAGCGAAAGCAATTCTTTGCAGCTTTTTTTTCATAGGAGTTAAATTTTCATAATTTGGTTTAGTCAACAAGTTTTCATTTGCTAAAATGGTTGGTAAAAGTAGATTTTATTTCAAATTGAATTATTTAGAAACTGTCTAAATTTGATTTTATGCACCCGTGTAATTCCCGCACTGATTTACCTGAGTAATTTAAAACTCTGTTTTATTACTTTTAAAGTCAAAATATTCTGATTTCATATGTTAATTACTTTTATAGGGTTTAAACAGCGAGCATAGAAATAGCCCGAGAAAAATTTGGCAGGATTATTAAAAGATATTATTAATGAAAAAATTGCACATCCTAAGCTCGTATTCCTCTAAATCACCTGAGTGGGGTGGATAACCAGTAAATTTTCTAAAATTATTCAGAAATCCTGTGACAAAACGTCTTTTACAGACTTTTATCAACGAATAATTCGGATTGGGCAAATTGAAGCCAAGAAAATCACCCTAAGTAAAGTACTTTTGTATCGTTTTTCAGACTCAATAAATTTTATGAAAACTAAAGATATTTTAATCCGGAATGCTGCCATCATTAACGAAGGGCGGCAGTTTACAGGCTATGTGCTGATAAGCGGGCAATTGATTAAAGCTGTTGGTGAAGGCGACCCGGAACCTTACGGGAATTATGATGTGATTGATGCAACCGGATTATTGCTGCTTCCGGGAATTATCGACTGCCATGTGCATTTTCGTGAGCCGGGAGTTACTCATAAGGCGGATCTTTCGACGGAAAGCCACGCTGCTGTTGCCGGTGGAGTTACCTCGTTTTTCGAGATGCCGAATACACAGCCGCAAACCGTTACACTTGAATTACTGGAGCAAAAAATGGCATTGGCAGCCGCGAAATCATTGGTTAATTATTCCTTTTTCCTCGGAGCAAGCAACGACAATATTAACGAAATTGTAAATGCTGATCCACATACTGTTTGTGGCGTGAAGGTATTTTTCGGTGCATCAACCGGCAATATGCTGGTAGATAAATTAAGTACCCTCGAAGAAATTTTTCAAAGATCACCCATCCCTGTGGCTGCCCATTGCGAAGACGAAACCACCATACGTGCCAACAGCCAAGCCATGAGGCTGAAATACGGCGAAGATGTTCCCGTTGAAATGCATCCTGTAATCCGCAGCTCCGAAGCATGTTTCCGCTCCAGCGAACTGGCAGTTACTCTTGCCCTGAAATACAATACCCGACTGCATATCACTCATTTATCTACAGAAGCTGAACTTAGCTTAATGGATAATACGGTTCCACTTTCTCAGAAACGTATTACCACCGAAGCCTGTATCCATTATTTGTGGTTTTGCGACGAGGATTATGCCAGGCTTGGAACAAAACTTAAGGTAAATCCGGCTATAAAATCTGCTTCTGACAGAGACGCCCTTCTCAAAGGATTACTTGATAACCGGGTCGATATTATCTCCACAGATCATGCGCCACATCTGGCTGAAGAAAAGGATGCCTCTTATTTCAAAGCTCCCTCCGGCACTCCGTTGGTGCAGCATTCGTTACCGGCTATGCTTCAACTGGTAAAACAGGGTAAAATGGAGCTTACCACAATGGTTGAAAAAATGTGCCATGCACCTGCCGTTTGTTACAGCATCGAAAAGCGCGGTTATATCCGTCCCGGTTACTTTGCCGACCTTGTACTGGTAAATCCCGATCACAAATTCACGGTAAGCAAAGAAAATATACTTTATAAATGCGGTTGGTCGGTTTTCGAAAGTACTGCTTTCGATGCCCGGATTGAGAAAACATTTGTTAACGGACATCTGGTTTTTGAAAATGGCACTATTAACGATGAAGTAAAAGGGCTAAGGATAACTTTCGACAGAAAA
Source organism: Bacteroidales bacterium (assembly GCA_038249635.1). Taxonomy (GTDB): domain Bacteria; phylum Bacteroidota; class Bacteroidia; order Bacteroidales; family UBA4417; genus UBA4417. The sequence continues at coordinate 5,578 of JBBSDG010000278.1, forward strand.
TAATCAATAATGAAGAGACTACTGATTATTGCGTTACTTGCTGTTATTGTATTTGGCTGCTCAGAGAAAAAAGTGGTTGTTACTACTTACGAAAACGGTAGTCCGGGAATTGTTAAATACTATCATAAAGAATCCGGCGAACTTATTCTGGATCGCGAAGTAGTTTATTACAGCAACAAGCAGGTTAAAATGGATGGTGAATACAAGGATGAACTGCGCCACGGCATGTGGAAAGCCTGGTACGAAACCGGAACGTTATGGAGCGAAGGTGAGTATAAAGAAGGAAAACGCAATGGCAAAGGAATTTTCTATCATCCTAACGGCAAAAAATATATAGAAGGCATGTACAGCACCGATGTACGCGTCGGGAACTGGCGTTTTTACGATACTACCGGAACTTTAAGCAAAGAAGTTGATTTTGATGAGATGCCGGAAAATATAGTAAGGGATTCTCTAAAAAAATAGATTCCTGAAGTTAAAGGTTTCATTGTTTCAGGGTTTCAGCGTTACAGATTACTGAGTTTAGCCCCGCCTGAATCGGGTAGGGCAGAGTTTCAATTGTTTCAGAACGACAAGTCCATAATTCAATTATTCAAATGTTCAATTG
>JBBSDG010000279.1:0-6154 GCA_038249635.1 Bacteroidales bacterium
GTACTCAGGTTTTGTTTCTTTAAGGGATTTTTCGAGCAATGCTACTCCCGAAACTTTGATAATCAGGGCTGTCATCAGAACGGAACCTAAAACCGGAATATAGCTTCCTGCCGAAAGACAGATAAAACCATATCCGCACCAAACTGCCGCATCGCCAAAATAATTTGGATGGCGCGTATAATGCCAGAATCCTGTGTTCAGTACTTTTCCTTTGTTGGCCGGATCGGCTTTAAACCGCTTGAGCTGAAAATCTCCTCCTGCCTCAAATACAAAGCCGATGATCCAGATCGAAATGCCTATAAAATCTAAAACTCCTAACTTATCATCAGCATAGAATTGAGCTCCAAGCAACGGCGCCGAAATAAGCCACATTAAAACTCCCTGCAGCAGAAAAGTCTGGAAAAAGCTGATCCACCAGTAGCGGTGTTCGCCATAATCTTTCCTGAACTTCTGGTAACGGAAATCCTCGCCTTTGCCAAGGTTACGAATGGCGAGGTAAGCAGAGAGCCGCAATCCCCAGATGGTAACAAGTACGAGTAAAAGCGATTTTCTGGTCTCGAATCCATCCGTTTCCATGAAATAAAGCGCATTCGCCAATACAAACCCAAAACCCCAGAACAAGTCAACAATGCTTACATTTTTAATCAGTATGCTGATCAGCCAGAGAATGGTCATCATTGCCATAATAACGGTCAAAGCGAGGAAGTAAATCTGAAAGAATGTCATAATAATCCTTTTTTATTTGAACATAAATGCCACCGAAGCCGCTCCAATACCTGCGTTTGCGCCTATCACCGGTGAAATATCAATAACGGCAACCGGCTCTTTCCCTGTGAAATCTTTCATGTTTCGGGCATACCACGAAGCAGACTCCGTATTATGAGCATGAAGAACCATATAATTCCAGATTTCCCGGTCATTGCAAAGCTTGCCAATGTGCTGCATCACTTTTTCCATATTCGTATGCTGACTAAAAGTCTTACCAAATATAAAGGATTTCCCGTTTTCGTCCATCGAAACAATAGGCTTTACATTCAACATCTTAGCCACCAGGCCTTTCATTGGCGAAACCCTACCACCGCGAACCATATAGCGAAGTGTTTTAACGCTTACAAAAATGCGGGTGTCGCTGATCCACTTTTCCGCCAGGGTTACAATTTCGTCATACCGATAACCCGCTTCAATGGCCTGTGCAATTCGCAGCGTTATCAAGCCAAGCGCGCCGGAAAGAGTTTTCGAATTAAGAACAGTAACAGGCTTATGAAAAGCCTCACTAACAACCTTTGCTGCTTTCTGACTGCTGAAACAGGTTCCGCTGAATTTATCGGTAAGATGAATGGCTATAATGGAATCGTACCTTTCTGCCAGTTGGTTATACAAATTACTGAACGCTTTTTCGTTGACCTGTGATGTTTTTGGAAATTCACCCTGTTTCTCCAGCAACCTATAAAATTGGTCGGGTTGTATAGTAATCTTATCCAGGTAATGGCTTTCGCCGAAATTAATATTCATGGGTAACATGTTGATCTGGTAATGATCAATCAATTGCTGAGGCAAATCGCATGTTGAGTCGGTAACCAACGCTATTTTCCATTTGCGGTCGAAAATAGCTTCACTCTGGCGAAGCATATCATCGGCTTTCTGGAAAGTAACTGTGCTTATATCGTTTAACTTACTAAACATAGAAGCCGGATCATTGGTATGCACGTGTATGTGTTTGTTAGTATCATTGCCGCCAATTACCACTGAATCTCCACAGCTCTGAAGCATCAGTGACAATGATTTCTGATCAACGGAAATGTTTTTCAAGATGCCCTCGGTGCAATACCTGAACTTCACTTCTTCGCAAACATGTTCGTTATTGACAGGTAAAACAAGTGACGCGGGCTTTGAATGCAAGAACCTGCGTATGTTGCTGGAATTTATAAAGTCGATAATGCCTTCGATAAATAAAACAAATGCATTGGCACCTGCATCAACAACATTGGCTCGTGCCAGCACAGCGAGTTTTGTTTTGGTCTCGGAAAGAGATTTTTTAAGCACTTCCTGCGAACGGACGAACAACTGGTTGAAATCATAAATGATATCCTTTTGGCTGTAAATAAATTCGGACCATTCTTTTATAACGGTAAGCATGGTTCCTTCCACAGGATTGGCGACAGCTTCGTACATGTAACGCACTGAATTTTTAACACTTACTGCAAACTGGGGAATGGTAATGCTCTTAAGATTTCCGGCTTCCCTGCTCATTCCATACAGGAACTGGGCGAATATGATGCCCGAATTGCCCCTGGCGTTCATCATGGTATTGTCCGCTATCAGGCCGACTGTAATGGTATAGGATATATCAGGACGAATGGATTCGATAACCGAACGGATGGTGCTTGCCATATTGCTGCCGGTATCGCCGTCATTTACCGGGAAAACATTGATTTTATTAAGGTGCGATTGATGCTCAAGAATTTTTTTTGCACCTGCAATAAAGGTGTAATACAAGTGGCGACCATCTAACTCAATTACAGGCAGAGCATTCATTGTTTTATCTGATAATGTTTTCCAAGCCAGAACAGCTTATAATCTTCATTGCATCTGAAAAGTAGTATTGTAACATATAAGCAGGTGATAAAGTTTCCCAAAACCATAATTGCCAGCACCCAGAAAACTGCCGTGAGCCATTTTTCTTCGCGGAAAACCACCCAGCCCGAAAATAGGAAGAAGCCAATATAAACTTCAACCAGGCTTACTTTTCCCCATGCCATTGACATCAGAATACTTCCTTCTTTAAACAAGTCGCCAGCGGTGAATCCGTATAAGAGTGTTAAGAACATAAATACTGTACCCGCTACAGCCAGGATTTTGCCTGTTTTCATGGAGTAATTATTTTAAAGCAGATGAAATTTAAAAACAAGTAGTGCCGCTTTTAAGAATCCTGTTTTACCTCAGTACTACCACTTCAAATTTAAGTAAAAAAAACGTGCGCAGTTACCAATTCTTTATTCAATGTCGTTTAGTTAAGCTGCTTTATTGCATCGAACCACATAGGCACATAAGAAACATAGGTTTTCACATAGCTGTACTTCAATATTCTATGTGTTTTTTTTATGTGTTCTATGATCCTATGTAGTTAAGATTACTACTACTTTTTCCTTAACTAAATGGCATTGATTCTTTATTTATCAACGGAAGATGAAATTTATTCAAAATAGAGCTATTCTCCCGCAATTACTTCAGTTTGCTTAAATCAATTTCCTGCCCGAACTGTATAACGTAGCGGTTACAATCGTAAATGGCAAACTCACGCATACCGGTTTCAAAATTATCAATAGGATACACTATTTCGACTTTATCCTTCAGCTCTTTCCATACTTTTTCCACATCATCGGTATGGATATAGATTGAGCCTGTAAACTGAGTTTCTTTAAAATCGGGATGTTGTTTGGGTACAGCCAGCATTACCTGCACATTATCGCGGCTAAGCGAGGCCCAGCCCAGATTTTCATTCAGCTCATCGCACTTGAATTTCAGGATATTGGTATAAAAGCCAACAGTAAGGCTGAGGTGTTTGGTCCATAGGATAGGGGAGAGGCCGAGAAGTTTCATGGGATTGAGAGTTTCTGATTTTGTTTGGATAATTTTTAACGATAAAGATACAAAAAAGACACGAGCAGATCAGCAAATATGTTCCGATATTAAATGGCTGGCTTCTAAATAGTTAATTTGTGAAATATTCAATACATAGAATTGTTTCAGATGCCATCGGGCAATTACCTTTTCTACAAAGTTTTCACGGACAACCATCAAAATGTGATGATCGGACGATTGGATTAAGGCGTCTAAACTACTTGCCCATCCTTTGCCTTCAAGTTCAAGATTGCCAATCTCATCCATAACTACAATCTGGGAATTATAATTATTTGATGCTTTTAAAGCCGCAATGCCTTTATTTAAACCATCATGAAATAGCTGATACTTTCCAATGAATTTTAAATTCGGATCATCGGTTTTTCTTAAAAATACTTCCCGTTCACCTGTTGCGATATCAACTACATCGTACCCGGTTGTTTCATTATTTTCCATTAAGCGGGGAGAATAAAAACCTTCGGTTTTGATATCCAAATTTTTAAGTTCACTCAAAACATTGATCAGGAATGTTGTTTTTCCTTGCCCGACCGAACCTGCGATAATAAAGACCTTTTGCTTGAAATTGATTTTTGCTTTGAGTTCTGCCAACCTGAAATCGACCTGTGAGATTAGCCGGCTGATAATTGAAACAGGATTTCTGGCAATGGTTTTAAAATCAGGAATGTTACTTATCATCGAAGGCAAACTTTCGAATGAAAGTTCCAATGCTAATGGCAATTGTTTAAAATAGGTGTTCATGAAGAAGTTGCGTATCCCTGGATTGTACAATTCTGTTCCCAGCACCGAAAAACCAACAATGATGAGTACTGCCCTGAAATTCATCTGAAGACCTATTAAAAGTCCTTTTTGCAAACTTTCGGACTGCACCTGCGTAAATACAAAAGCACTCAACATGGTTATCAGTACAAAATAGACCCAGAATTTGGGTTTTGAAAGTTGCCGCAAAGCACGTTTATATCGGAATACCCAAATTGTAGCAATACCTGTTACTGCAATACTCCAATAAATGATACCCGCGTAATTTAGCAATACCAGGCCGCCAATTATTAAGATAATATCGACGAAAAGCCAGATTAATGAATAATCGAAATCCTGCTTTGCTTTATTATTTTGTAAAAATGTATTTGAATAGGTTTTTGGCTGAAGTTCAACAGGTTGATTCAGTATCTTCCGGCCAACACGGATGCCGATGATTGCTGAAAGTAATCCCAGCAAAGCGTAAATAACTGCTAAAATAATGAGAGGCAACCAGAATATATCCGAATGAATATTAAGTTGTTTCTGAGCATATTGTATCAGGTTTTTATAAAGTTCAACGATATTGAAGCCATAAAATATGATGAGGTTAACCAGTTTTTGAAACAAGTTCCACGACATGGCGAGTATGGAACCCAGAAAAAATCCGGGCAACGTTTTCCCCAGCAATCTTACTGAAATCTCGAGTAACATAGCTTCGCTGAAAATGGCAATCATGGGGCCAAAAATTACCGCACTTGGCGACATGGTTTTCATAATGGCGCAAATCAATCCTGCACGCCAGAACAAACCTTTCTCCTTCCAGATGTAGCTTACCGAAATCAGGATAATAATACCGATGGCAGTGAGAATATTCCCGCTGAAAGGAACTTTTAAGTTGTGCAAAAAACTACCCAGCACAATTTCGGATGCCGCCCAAATTGTGCCTATGATGGAAGCTTTAATCCATTTTTCGTCTATTTCAGTCTTACTTTTCATTAAAGAAGCAGATTTTTTGTGCACAATATTGGAATAAATGATAACCTGCACCGGCTTCACTGGCAATATCCATGAGCAAGTCCGCATTTGTAATGCGCGTGGCTCCGATAATATTCACATGATTTTCAAATAACACATCCGGAATAAGATTGCTCGATGGACCGGTGACAATTACCTGGGCCCGCGGCGGAATTAAAGCAAGTAAATCATCTATCGTATTGTTTACCAGCGTTAGCCCTGTGATGATCACAACATCAGAAACTGGCAAAACCCTTGTGTATTCATTTGCAGGAACATAAAACTGCTTCTGGGCTTCTGTAAGTGCGTTTTCGTCCATTTCCAGAACATACAGTTTATTTGAGGTTTGCGATATTTTCCGGATGTACGATTGAAAAGCGCCAACAACTGTTATGGTTTTCGGTGGTTTGAGATCAACAAAGTCGAAAGGATCAGCATTTTCAATTATTTTGTAATCAGAAGTAGAAATTATCTTTGATGAAATTGCATTTAATACGGCTATTTTGAGCGTTACGAGCAAATTCAAATTCCTTTCGGTTTCCAATAGTTCAATCACCTTTCGGCCTTTGATTTTCGAAGGTGTAAATTCTCCGAAATAACGATTTTCTTTACTGCAATTCAGATTCGGATCAACAACCGTACTGGCCGTGCCACAACTGCCGTCGCTCAATATAACCGCCGTTAGAAATACTCCAATCCTTACATCAGTTATGGTAAGATCCTTTATTTGATTTTCGTAGGTGGTTTTTAATAAATTGTA
>JBBSDG010000280.1:0-6130 GCA_038249635.1 Bacteroidales bacterium
CATACGGGCAAACTTCTCGCTCATCTGTTTTTGACCTTGCGTGCCTTGTTTGCCCGGGTTTTGCATTCCTTCCTTCATCTGCTGAAGCTGCTTGTTCATTTGCTCCTGCAGCTGACGTATCGATTTCATTTTGCCGCCTTCTCCCCCTGGTTTCTTACTCTTCGATTTCGATTTACCCGAACCTTTGCTTTTCATATTCTGCTGCATCTGTTTCAAAGATTCAGAAAGCATCAGAGCCAGGTTGTTAACCGAAGTCATGGCATACTGCTGTTTAGTTTTTGCAGGAGCTACAGCGCGGTTATTCAGTTCATTAACAGCATTATCCATGCTATTTTCAACAGCCGACATTTCGCGAAGAATGAAAGGTTCAATGCTCGCCTGACGTTTGCTTAAAGCATACAAACTATCTGAAACGATCTTCAAATCATCTTTAAGATTCTTCTGATTCTGAATAATCTGAAGGTATTTAGGATTTGTCGTACTGATCACATTTAACTGGTTCATGATAGCTTCCTGGTCGAAAGAGATTTTAACCAGGTTATCCAGGATTTGCCGCATAGCTTCCATATCCTCGCCCTCATCTTCGCTTTCCATTTCCTGCTGATCTTTTGTGAGTTTCTCACTCAGTTCTTTCATCTTTCCCGCTGCACTTTTCTGCGATGGTGCAGCTTTCTTAGGTTTCCCATTCTTCAGTTCCTCACTGCTGCTATCCATATCCTGGTCAATATCCTTTTCTTTTGCTTCGGTATTATCAATCTTATTAGGCTCCTCAAGTTCACTGTTTTTCTTCTGTAAGTCTTTCAGGTCATCTTTTACCTGGTCAAACTGCTTGTTGAGTTCATCCTGACTTTCCTTCAGTTTATCTACATCTTTCTTATCAGCATCTTTGGTTTCATCCGCGAGTTTTTTCTGATCCTCCGAAAGTTTAGCAAGTTTATCAATGGCTTGCTGCAATTTCTGTTCTACTTCAAGCTGCTTAAATAATTCAAGGTTACGGTCGAGTTCTTTCTCCAGTCCTTTTGTATCGTCCTTCATTTTCTCAAGCATCTCGGCAACTTTATCTTTGTCGATATTTTCGAGCATTTTCTGCAATTCCTCGTACATCTTTTTCATGTCCTCGGTCATTACTTTATTGAACAATTCTTCAAGCTGCCGCTGCTTTTCCAGTATTTCGGGCGGAGTCTCCTTGTACTGATTTTCCTGAAGGCTTTTCTCCTTATTCTCCTTTTCAATCTCCTGAACCTGCTGTTGCAATGATTTCTGCTTATCGAGCAATTGTTGTAACGTCTGTTTTTCCTGCCAGCCGACTTCTTTCTTATCAACCATCTTCTTCTGCATATCCTCCACTTTATTCTGCAAGGATTTTGATTGTTTGATCACCGATTCCATCTTTTCCCTGATATCATCATTTTTTTTATCGGTCATTTTCTCAATCTCCTCCAGGGTTGGAATTTTAAAGATGTGTTTCGTCGAACGTGTTGTTTTATTGCCTGTTACGCCATCATTATCCCAGACTTCGAAATAATATTCAACTTCATCCCCAGGCTGAACAAAAAGCGTCGACATATCCATAAAATAGAAAAACTGCTGCTGAAGCATAGCTTTATCAAGTTTAACTTCACGTGTTTTTAGGTCAGGGTTAGTGCTCTCAGTCCCAGCCTTTTTAACCGACCAGGCGAAAAGCAGTTTGCTTAAACCATAATCGTCCTTAACAGTTCCCTGGTAGTAGAGCCTGTTGTCATAAACCGAATCTTTGTATTCTTCCACCGAAATAGACGGGTATAAATCGGGAATCACATTCACCAGGTATGATAAAGAATCCCGGTTGCTGAAATATTCGTTGCCAATAATCACCGAATAAGGCGATCCAACCAACATCCGGTTCGATTGAATAAACGTATTTGATTTGCCGGCAACAACTTCGCTCAGCTTCCCTCCTATCCTGAAAAGCAATTTACGGGTGTCGCGGGTATAAAATTTCCAGGTCAGGTGTGTCCCGGCTGGCACGGTAAGATCACCGGTATTAGCCATAGTTTCGCTTTTGCGGCCCAGGTATGCCGGGTAATCAGCAAGTACGTCAAACGAAAGGATAATAGGCTTGGGAAGTATCCTAATAATGTACTCCTTCGAATTGTATTTATCGGCGGTTATAACGAAAGGTGTATTCTGCTGTAGGTTCCGGAAGGTATAACTGTAAAGCACATTGCTTTCTTTTTCCATACGGTAATTCGCCTGGCTGGATTGAATAAACAATGCTGCCGGAATTTCGTCACCTTCAATTTTCACTTTTACCGTGAAATCATCCTGCTGAACAGCCTGAAGTTTATCGTTCAAAATCTTTATGCTAAAAGGTGCAGGGCGCTCAAAGACTTCGTTATGGTTGATAATCCGTTTGGACGGAGCAAGAATAAATGATGGCGAAATCAACAGGGCAGCCAATAGGAAAATAACCGGAGGCAGTGCATATGGCAGGTATTTGCGGTTTTTTTTCAGATCAACAGCATCAGCAAACGGAACCGGTTTCAATTGCCTGATTTTCTGGTCGATACTTGCCCGGATCAGGTCGCTGCTTTCCTCCTTATTTTGCTCCAGGTGATGTAACTGAAGCGTATTTAATAAAACATCCTTCACTTCTGTGAAATGCTTCCCGATAATTTCAGCAGCCTGCTCATGGTTTATTATTTTGCCTAAACGGCTGATACGCGATATCGGTAAAACGATAAACCGGCCTGTGATATATACAGTTGTAAACACGAAAGTATAGAAAAGGAAACTCCTTGTGCCTGTGCCAAACCATGAGAAATATTCCAGTAAAACGATCAGGATAAAATACATGCCAAGGGCTGCCAGCGAATAAAGCAGTCCGCGGATAAGCTGGTTTTTATAGTACTTCCGGATAAACTCATCAATCTTCCGGATCAATAAAGTGTAATTACTTTCCATTAGTTTCTTAGGCCAGCAGAGGGTTTTGGGTAAATAAATCGCAAACCTTGTGCTGTTAACAATTTAACCCGCAAAGGTAACAACTAAAGCGAAGTGATTTCACTTGAATTTTTTGTACTTCATTTATTTGAAATTGCTTAGAAGTGATAGTTTAGTCAGTTGGATTATTTCGAATAAACCATGAAATATATTGCGGAATCATAAATGACAGATAATAGGGCAAATTCAATAATAGGTATGGTTTCCCAGCAGGAGTTGTTGCGTTTTCAACAAACAGTTTTCCTGCATATACTCTGATGGCATACTTATGGTTACACCGGCCAATAAACTGATGCAATGAACGTAAAGTACCAGTTTTACCAGATTTTATTTCGATCGGAATGATATATTTTTCAAATTGATATACCAGATCTACTTCTGAGTTACTGTCTTTTTCTTCGCGTACCCAAAAATTTGGTTTGTATTCTGTTTCTAAATGAATTGACATAAGCTCCTGATAAACCATTTGTTGAACGATTTTCCCTTTGTAATAATTACTGAAATCAGAAAGTAAAAGCATTTCGCCTTGAAAAGCCAGAACATTGTTAATCATACCTGTATCTAAAAACTGAAGCCGAGGTCTTTTCCTTAAATCAGCTATAAGAGGTGGTTCAAGCGAGGTTGTTGGATATATAAGACGCACAATTCTAGCCATATCCAATGCCCTGAAAGCTTCTCCAACCTCTCTTGAACGATAATTTGATTTCCCAAAGCCCTCAAATTTGATCCTGTCTGTTTCTAATGGCGCTGTTTCCATTATATGCCGTATAATGTTACGGTAAGTATTGTTTTGTGCATATTTTTCAATATCATCTTTGTAAGCTTGCCAAATCTGATGATATGTTTTCGACAAACCTGCAATATTCTGATTTCCGACGTAATTATTTACTATTTCAGGCATACCGCCAATTGTGGTAAAAGCATGAAATAAATCCAACAAAACCGCATGGGCATATTCAGGAATCGGAATTAGTTTTAAAGCCTGTATGGCTTGTTCGTTTTGCTGGGCACCTAAAAATTCTTCAAAATTAAGCGGATGCAGATACATATATTCAACTCTGCCTACTGGGAAATTAGGAACCTTTTGCATTGCAAATTCTAACAATGAACCGGCAGCTACTACATATATTTCAGGCATTTCTTCATAGAAATAGCGCAGCATTTGGATTGCTTTCGGTGATTCCTGAATCTCATCAATAAACAATAAAACAGAGCCTTTCTTAGGTGTAACTTTTTTTATCAGAAATGCAGCATTCAGAATTGTTGTAATATTATCGCTAACAAATAGGTTACTATCATTTTCCTTTTCTAAATTCAGTTCTAGATAATTATCAAATTCAATAGAAAATTCCCTTATTAACGTAGTTTTGCCTACCTGCCTGGCACCCCGAAGTAATAAAGGCTTTCTGGAAGTTGAGGTTTTCCATTCTAAAAGGTTTCTATAAGCAACTCTTTTGATATCCATTGCGTTCTATTATTGATTCAGAATACAAAAATATACATTTTGTAATAAAGATGATGCAATTAATACAATAAATTGTAATGATAAGGGTGCAACATCTGAAGTAGATTGTAATAAAGAGTATAGTATTTTACCCCTTGTTTGTACTACTGTTGATATTACTCCAGTTATAGATAGAATGAATGTGGCAGTTTTTCATACAGTTGAGTTCTATTTTGAACACAATGACTCTGCAACAATCGAACTCGTGCTAATTTAACTATCAGGTAATGCTCTAACCTATTTCTTTCCTACTTGCCGGGGTTTTGTATCTTTGCCCGCTATAAACACAAAATCATGCGCGAAGTAAGAGTACGTTTTGCACCAAGTCCCACCGGGCCACTTCATATTGGCGGGGTAAGGACCGCTTTATATAATTACCTTTTTGCCCGTAAAAACGGCGGGAAATTTATCCTCCGTATTGAAGATACCGACCAGGGACGCTTTGTGCCGGGAGCTGAGCAATATATTATTGAAGCACTTACCTGGAGCGGAATACATTTCGACGAAGGCGATCATATCGGAGGTTCTTTTGCTCCCTATCGCCAAAGCGACCGCAAGGAAATCTATCACCAGTATGCTTTGCAACTTCTGCAAAACGGAACCGCCTATTATGCCTTTGATACGCCCGAAGAACTTGATGCAACACGCAAGGAATATGAATCACGAAAGGAGACATTTCAGTACGGACCGCAAACCCGCATGGGTCTGAAAAACTCACTTACTTTGCCCGAAAGCGAAGTTAAAGCGCTTCTTGATGCCGGTGTGCATTACGTTATTCGCGTTAAAATTCCTGAGCATGAAACCATCACGGTTCAGGACCTGATCCGTGGCCTGGTAACTGTTGATTCAGCTTTACTGGATGATAAAGTTCTTTACAAATCGGATGGTATGCCGACCTATCATCTTGCCAATGTGGTGGATGATTACCTGATGAAAATTTCGCATGTGATCCGTGGTGAGGAATGGCTGCCATCGGCTCCACTGCATGTTCTTCTTTATCGCTATTTAGGCTGGGAAAAAGATATGCCCGAGTTTGCACATCTGCCGCTTTTATTAAAACCGGATGGAAACGGCAAACTCAGCAAACGTGATGGCGACCGCCTGGGATTCCCTGTTTTCCCGTTGCGATGGACAGATCCAAAAACGGGTGAAGTATCCTCAGGATACCGCGAAAGTGGCTACCTGCCCGAAGCCTTTATCAATATGCTGGCTTTCTTGGGCTGGAACCCGGGAACGGAACAGGAATTATTTACGATGAACGAATTAATTGATAATTTCAGCATAGAGCGTGTAAGCAAATCGGGTGCCAAGTTTGACGTGGAAAAGGCGCATTGGTATAACCACCAATATCTTTCGAAGAAGACACCATCTGATCTAGCAACTTTGCTGATCCCTATTCTGGAATCAAAAAATATTGAAGTTTCCCGGGATTACGTTGAGCAGGTTTGCGCACTGATTCATGACAGGGCAGTTCTGATTCCAGACCTGTGGACACAATCGCAATTCTTTTTTGTAACTCCCGAATCGTATGATGAAAAAGTGATTGCTAAAATATGGAAAACTGAAACCCCTGCCCTGCTAGCCGAATATATCCCGGTACTGGAATCAACAGAACCTTTCACAAAAGAAAACATTGAAATCAAC
>JBBSDG010000281.1:0-6109 GCA_038249635.1 Bacteroidales bacterium
AGATCGTTGCAAAGCGCGGCACTTCTGCGGATGCGGCTATTCCCATTTTGCAGGATATACAACAGGAATTTAATTATCTGCCCGATGAGGCATTAAAATATGTTTGTGAAATTACGGAGATAACGCCTTCACGAATAAGCGGGATTTCAACTTTTTATTCCCAATTCCGGCACCAGCCAGCCGGGAAACACATTATCCGGGTCTGCACCGGTACGGCATGTCATGTGAAAGGAGCTTCCAGAGTTTTTGATGCCATTTCCCGTGAACTCAAACTCACCGACGGACAGGTTACCGATCCTGAAGGTTTGTTCACGCTCGAAAAAGTAGCCTGCCTCGGCTGCTGCACACTTGCTCCGGTAATTAAGATCGACGAAATCACTTATGGGCATATCCTTCCGGAAAAAGTAGGTGAAATCATGCAGGATTTCCTGTCGAAAAGCCTGAATACACATCATGAAAAAGTTGCTTCCCACAAAAATAACTCCGAAGTAATGGGAGAAATACGTATCGGATTAGGATCTTGCTGCGTAGCCAGCGGTAGTGAGGAAGTGAAACATGAACTTGAAAAAATCCTGAACGAAACCAGAATCAATGTCAATGTTAAACAAGTCGGTTGCGTTGGCGTTTGCAACCAGGTTCCTGTTATGGAAATCATCAAACCAGGGCAGGAGCCTGCATATTATACCAAAATTAAACCCGAGGAGGTCAAGGAAATTATTCTTAGTCATTTTCAGCCCGTTGGTTTTTTCAATAAACTGAAAAACAGTTTTGTGAACAGCTTCGAAAAAGCAATTATAGAGGATGAACCCAAATTCTTCAGGAAATACAATGCCGACCAGCGTGACACACCCATTTCTGAATTTCTTGGACCGCAAATGGCTATTGCTTCCGAAAACCGGGGAGTTGTTAAACCCTGTGATATTATCGAATACCGCTCCGGCGGAGGTTTCACTGCTTTACAAAAATGCCTTGATGAGATGACTCCACAACAAGTGGTTGATGAAATTACGAAAAGCGGTCTGCGCGGTCGTGGGGGTGCCGGTTTCCCGACAGGGCGGAAATGGCAGATGGTCAGCGACCAGGTTAATTCCGAAAAATATATTATCTGCAATGGTGACGAAGGCGATCCAGGTGCATTTATGGACCGCATGTTGCTTGAGTCTTATCCTTTCCGGGTGATCGAAGGAATGCTGATTGCTGGTTATGCAACAGGAGCAAATCAGGGAGTTTTTTACATCCGTGCCGAGTACCCACTGGCGGTAAAGCGTATTAACGAAGCTTTGTTGATCTGTCGCGAAAACAATCTTATTGGTCCTTCGGTTCTGAACACTGGCTTTTCATTTGAAATTCGTATTTTTGAAGGCGCCGGTGCTTTCGTTTGTGGCGAAGAAACCGCCCTGATTGCCTCCATCGAAGGCGAACGCGGCATTCCGCGCATGCGTCCACCCTACCCTGCCGTTAAAGGTCTTTGGGGAAAACCAACACTTGTTAACAATACTGAAACATTTTCGCTGATTTCCTGGATTTTTCGCCATGGTGCAGAAGCTTTCGTTAACATTGGTACTTCCGGCAGCAAAGGAACCAAAGTATTTGCCCTTGCCGGGAAAGTAAACCGCGGCGGGCTGATTGAAGTTCCTATGGGAATTACCTTGCGGCAGATAGTTGAAGAAATCGGCGGAGGCATTGCTAATGACCTTAAATTCAAGGCGGTTCAGATTGGGGGGCCTTCGGGAGGATGTATTCCGGCTTCTATGTATGATCTGCCAATTGATTTTGAAGAATTAGCAAAAGTTGGTGCCATGATGGGTTCCGGCGGGTTAATTGTGCTTGATGATACCGATTGCATGGTTGATATTGCCCATTATTTTCTCTCTTTTACCCAGGATCAATCCTGCGGAAGGTGTACTTTCTGCCGGATCGGAACAACCCGTATGCTCGAACTGCTGGATAAAATCCGTAGCGGGAAAGGAAAACCGGAAGATATTATTCATCTTGAAAAACTGGCGATTAGTACAAAACAAGGGAGTTTATGCGGACTGGGAAAAACAGCGCCTAATCCCGTCCTTTCAACATTAAAATATTTCAGGGATGAATATGAGGCTCATATCAACGGTCATTGCCCTTCAGGGAAATGCCTGCCGCTTATCACATACCAGATTACTGACGATTGCATTGGTTGCACCAAATGCGCCCAGCGCTGCCCTTCGGATGCCATCAGTTTTAAGCCTTACGAAATCCATACCATCGATATGGAGAAATGTATTAAATGCGATATCTGCAGACAGGTTTGCCCGGTGGATGCCGTTAATGTTTTCTGAAAATGATAAAACTAACAATAGATAACACAGCAGTTGAGGTAGAAGAAGGAACCACTGTTCTACAGGCAGCGGCAGCGCTGGGAATTGCAATACCGGCTATGTGTTATCTCGAAGGATATACATGCCATCCATCCTGTATGGTTTGCATGGTGAAAGATGCCGACAGGGGAAATTTCTTTTCTTCCTGCGCCATGCCTGTAACCGAAGGAATGAATATCATCGCGACCTCCGACGAAGTTTCCAATATCCGTCGCGAGGCGCTTGAACTTTTATTAAGCGACCATGTTGGCGATTGCGAAGCACCATGTAAACTCACTTGCCCGGCTGGAATGGATATTCCTCTAATGAACCGCCTGATTGCCAATGGAGAATTTGAAAAATCGCTGCAAGTTGTTCGTGAGGAGATTGCACTGCCACTTATATTAGGTTATATCTGTCCCGCTCCCTGCGAAAAAGCATGCCGAAGGAAACCTATTGATGGAGCAGTTTCAATCTGCCTGCTAAAACGATTTACTGCTTTTGATGCTGCCAGAAGAAATACTAACCTTTTACCTGATGTCGTAAAAACGGGGAAAAAAATTGCCATTATAGGAACTGGTCCGGCTGGCTTGTCCACTGCATTTTATTTGTTACGTGCCGGTCATGAATGTACGCTCTTTGATAAAAATGAACTGGCTGGTGGAGCCATGCGGTATAGTATTCCGGAGGAAAAACTTCCCCGCGAAATGCTGGATGCCGAAATAGAGGGTATTCGTCAAATAGGGGCGGTTTTTGAATTGAATTATCCAATTACTGCTGAAATTTTTGAAAATAATATTATCCCGAAATTCGATGCAATTATCCTGGCAACAGGAAACAGGGAATTTCAGCCAGTTGAAGATTTCGGATTAACAGAATCAGGTCATGAGTTTGCAAATAAAAAAACCTCTTTAACAGCCCGTCCCGGAGTTTTTGCCTGTGGAAATATGATCCGCGAATCTGAAATGGCTGTAAAAGCTTCGGCACAAGGCCGGATTGCTGCTCAGGAAGTAGGAATCTATCTTGGCACACATTCACCCGTTAAAAAGATTCATTTCAATTCTTCATTTGGACATTTATCAAAACCGGAACAGCAAGAATATTTGAAAGAAAGCGTTCCCGGAAAGCCGGTTGAACCGGAAGGTGGATTTATTGCGGGTTTTAATAAAGAACAAGCCATAGCCGAAGCCAAACGCTGCATGCATTGCGATTGCCGTAAACCTTCTTCTTGCAAACTGCGAATCTTTGCTGACGAATACGGCGTAAACCGTAAACGACATCTTGGTCCTGAGCGCAAAACATTGACAAAATCAGTTCACCACAACCTGATTGTTTATGAACCCGAAAAATGCATCCGCTGTGGTTTGTGCGTCGAGATCAGTGCAAAAGAAGAATCACTTGGACTAACTTATATTAGTCGGGGTTTTGATGTAAGGATCAGCGTTCCTTTCAGTGAAACCATCGCCGAAGCACTTAAAAAGACCGCTGCTGCCTGCGTAAATGCCTGCCCAACCGGGGCTATGGCGTTCAAGAACATGGAAGAACGACTCAAACCCTAAGTTGATTTGCGATTTACGAATGACGATCTACGATTATTCCCCTGAAATATGAAATGCTTCAAGATTTGATACCTTAAACCAAAATTTCTGTCACACTGAGCGAAGTCGAAGTGCCCTAAATCCCAACCCCTAAATCCTAATCCCTTCTGATGAACCCTTTACTTTTCATATCACTCCTTTACCTAACCACCTCAATGACTGCTGCTGCCCAGGTAACCGGGTCCGACAACTGGCCATCCTTCAGGGGAAATATCCAGCTAACCGGTGTTTCGGCAGCTAAAATTGCACCTCCGCTTAATCTTTTATGGTCGTTCAAAACAGAAGATGCCATTAAATCTTCTCCGGTCATTTCCAACAACACTATTTTCGTTGGGTCTGATGATGGATTTCTGTATGCGCTAACCTCCACGGGTACTTTGAAATGGAAATTCAACGCAGGTTCGGCCATTGAAGCACCTCCACTGGTACTTGATAATGTTGTGTTTGTCGGTTCCCTCGAAGGTGTTCTTTTTGCTATTGATGCCAATACCGGCAAACAGAAATGGAAATATGTAACCGAAGGACAGATATCAGGTTCCTGCAACTGGACTTTTGGCCCTGACGGAAAACAAAAGCGTATCCTTTTCGGAAGCTACGACTACTTCCTGCATTGTGTGAATGCTGCAACCGGCAAACTGCTGTGGAAATACGAATCTGGAAATTACATTAACGGGGCGGCTGCAATCTATGGTAAAAAAGCCGTATTTGGCGGCTGCGACGGCATTCTACACAGCGTTAATACTGATAATGGCAAGGCTTCGGGCAATATCGACATCGGGACTTACATTCCTGCTTCCGCAGCCATCAGTGGCAACTTTGCTTTTTTCGGCAACTACGACGGCGTTTTTTACTGCATGGATCTGAAACAGAAAAAAATCAAATGGAAAACCGAAGGCGGTGGACCTTTCCTGGCATCACCTGCTATTTCGGGAAACCGCGTGATTACCGGTTCACAAAACAAAACCTTGTATTGTTACGATACCGGAACCGGTAAATTGATCTGGAAATTTAAAGCTTTAAACAAAATAGACGCATCACCCATTATTACCGGTACCTCTGTTGTTGTGGCATCTGCCGATGGAAGACTTCGGTTTATCGATATTTCGACCGGAAATGAAACATGGAAATACGAAGTTGGAAGTCCGATAAGCGGAACACCTGCTGTTACTTCCAAGATGATTGTTGTTGGCGCAGAAGACGGTAAAATATATGCTTTCTCGAAATAAATTTTAAAAATAAATGAGTATCTTTAAGTTTTAAAAATAACTCAGATGAGCAATATAAAACTATTTGAAAGCAAGCAAATACGGTCTGTCTGGAATGAAACAGACCAAAAATGGTATTTCGTTGTTGAGGATGTTGTCCTAATCTTAACAGATAGCAAAGACCCTAAGCAGTATATTAAGCGAATGCGTCAGCGTGATGAAGAACTTGCCAAAGGGTGGGTACAAATTGTACCTACCCTTTTGGTAGAAACTGCCGGCGGTAAGCAACGAATGGGTTGTGCCGATGCAAAAGGTCTCTTGCGGATTATTCAATCCATTCCATCGCCTAAAGCTGAGCCGTTCAAACAATGGTTAGCCCAGGTTGGCTCCGACAGATTAGATGAAATTGAAAACCCTGAATTGGCAACCCAGCGCACCCGCGAACTTTATAAACTGAAAGGCTATCCGGACGACTGGATTGAAAAACGGATGCGCAGTATTGCCATTCGGGAGGAATTAACTGAGGAATGGAAAACAAGGGGAGTAAAGGAACATATAGAATATGCTATTCTTACTGCTGAAATTTCAAAAGCAACATTCGGATTGACCCCTGCCGAATACAAAAATTTTAAAGGACTTAAAAGCCAGAACCTGCGGGACCATATGACCGACCTTGAACTGATTTTTTCAATGCTGGGAGAAGCATCAACCACAAAAGTTACAAGGGCTAAAAATGCAAAAGGTTTTATTGAAAACAAGGCTGCGGCAACAATAGGCGGAAACATTGCAGGAAATGCACTGAAGGAATTGGAGAAAGAAAGTGGAGAAAAGGTGATTACATCTGATAATTACTTGCCGGGATCCGAAAAGGTTAAAAGCTTAAAAAAAGGAGCAGATAAATGAAAATAGTCCATATCGTCCCCGGTTTCGGGGGAACCTTTTATTGTGGCAACTGCCTGCGCGACAGCGG
>JBBSDG010000282.1:0-6096 GCA_038249635.1 Bacteroidales bacterium
AACCAGTGGAATTCAAAGCCTGGTATTTTCATCGTCATGTACTGTTTACGGTCAGCCCGACGAACTGCCGGTTACAGAGCAGGCACCCATAAAACCTGCATGGTCACCTTACGGCAATACCAAGCAGATGTGTGAAGATATACTGCGGTTCACCACCATGGCTCATCCGATTAAAGCAATAGCTCTGCGATATTTCAACCCGATTGGCGCGCATCACACATCCCTGATCGGGGAGTTGCCGCTTGGTATTCCCAATAACCTGGTGCCGTTTATTACGCAGACGGCCATCGGGCAACGCGAATGCCTGAGCGTGTTTGGCAGCGATTATGATACACCCGACGGCACTGCTGTCCGCGACTATATTCATGTTGTTGACATAGCAAAGGCGCATGTAATTGCTGTTGAGCGTATGCTAAGCGGCAAAGGTAAACAGGCTCTCGAAATCTTTAACCTGGGTACCGGTACCGGTTATTCAGTTTTGGATGTTATTAATGCTTTTGAAAAAGTAAGCGGACAGAAACTGAATTATAAAATTGTTCCCCGCCGACCCGGAGATGTCGAAAAAGTGTGGGCCGATACCCGGTTTGCCAACGACGAACTAGGCTGGAAAGCTGAAAAAAGTATTGATGAAATGATGCTTACGGCCTGGGAGTGGGAAAAAGCATTGGCTGACAGGAAGGTATAGGGAATCCGGTGAATTCATTGTCTGAACTTTTGAGGGGAGAGTGGGAGAAGGGGAGAGTGGGAGAGTGGGAGAGGGAGACGGAGGGGCTGTGAATGCCTTCGGCAATTGAACCTTGAACAATAATTTTTAAGTATCCAAATCAATCCTTCAACCATATTGTTAAACCGAATCATAATAAACAGAAATTAATATGAAGAAACTACTTGTTACAGGCGGAGCCGGATTTATAGGATCGCATTTGGTGCGATTGCTGGTAAAAAAATATCCCGATACGCGGATCGTGAATCTTGATAACCTTACCTACGCCGGCAATCTGGCAAATCTTACCGATATTGAGTCGCTGCCAAATTATGAATTTGTGAAAGGCGATATTGTTAATGAAGAATTTATCATGAGCCTGTTCGATGGGTATCAGTTCGACGGGGTAATTCACCTGGCAGCCGAATCGCATGTGGACAGATCCATTGCCAGCCCGAAGGAATTTATCATGACAAATATTGTTGGAACGGTGAACCTGCTTAACGCTGCCCGTTTCATCTGGAAGGATAATTTCGAAGGAAAACGTTTTTACCATGTGTCAACAGATGAAGTGTATGGCTCGCTTGGTGATGAAGGTAAATTTGTGGAAACCACGCCTTATGATCCACGCAGTCCGTATTCGGCTTCAAAAGCGAGCAGCGATCACCTGGTCAGAGCTTATCACCATACCTATGGCCTGCCGGTAGTAATTTCCAATTGCTCAAATAATTACGGACCCAACCAGTTTCCCGAAAAGCTTATTCCACTTATCCTGAACAACATCAGGCACAAAAAACCTTTACCTGTTTACGGGCAGGGAACCAATGTGCGCGACTGGCTCTACGTGGAGGATCATGCCAAAGCTATTGATCTGATTTACCAAAAAGGAGCTAATGGCGAAACCTATAACATCGGGGGTAATAACGAACGCCAGAATATTGATATCGTTAAAACGCTTTGCAGTATTATGGATCGGCAACTTGGTCGCCCTGAAGGGGAAAGCGAAAAATTGATCACTTATGTTAAGGATCGCGCGGGTCACGATCTGCGGTATGCTATTGATGCCACAAAGGTATATGAAGCATTGGGCTGGGAACCGGAAGTTCAGTTTAACGATGGGTTTGAAAAAACGGTGGCCTGGTATCTGGAGAATGAGCAATGGCTTGATGGGGTTACCTCGGGCAACTACCTGAAATACTACGAAAAAATGTACCGCGACAGGTAGTGAAGTTGAGATGCTGAGTAAAATAATTCAGATTCGGGCATAACAATACCAATAATTACTTACTTTTGCGCCTTGAAAGTGATTTGCCACAGGATTGTGGTATGCTTTTAAATCGGGATGTAGCGCAGCCTGGTAGCGTGCTTCGTTCGGGACGAAGAGGCCGGAGGTTCGAATCCTCTCATCCCGACTTTTAAAAAAGCCTGCTTGCTTTATACAGGCAGGCTTTTTTGCCACTTTAGCTCAGTTGGTAGAGCAGCTCATTCGTAATGAGCAGGTCGTGGGTTCGAGTCCCATTAGTGGCTCCTCTTAAAACACAATGATATCAAGCCTTTCAGAGATGAAAGGCTTTTTTTTTAAAAAATATTTAAATCATTCTTCAACAATTCTTCAACATAAAACAGCATTAATTGTATATTTGTAAGCCATTGTTGATGGAATTGTTGATGGAATTTTAGGTATGGCAACATTCGAAGTAGTAGTTATAAAAGGTGAAAAAGAAGATCTCCAAAAATACATGGAATGTCAAGATCAGGGTAATTCATAACCGGGTTCAGGCTTTTATTAGTACCAAGACTTTTGTGGTTCAGAGCCAGCTTGATGACGACTTATCATCAAAGGTGGGGCAATTAACAATTTATAAATCATAAGTGTGGTGAACAGGAGATAGAATTTAATCTGGGTTGTTAATTTGAAATGAATAATTTGATTGGTTACAATGCTTTGGACTTTTAATTCTTTCAGGCAAATATTTTTCAACCCTTGCATCCCCTTTAAATTATGTATCGTTTTTTTGCAAGGGTAGAAACAGGAACAGAAATCTCTTTTTTCTGGAAATCCAAACACTAATGATGATGTTATTGTACCCCTAAAACCTGACTGATTAGGTAATTTGGAGTGAGTACCTGTGAATGTATTGCATTTCTACCAATTATTGCAATAATTGCAGGTACATAGCTATTATTTGCTGAGATAAATTTTATATTCATACTAAATAATAAACTCATATCCATAAACAAGCATTAAGCATTAGATTTATATAATATTTGTTGAGTTATCATATCGGATTCAAATATGCAATTTACTAATCAATCAACGTTCCCATATTCCTTATTTTCTGACGTAAATAAAGTTAGTCATGCTTAAGTGTCAACATAATCGACTTTTAATACATTTATGATCTTGTAAGTAAGAATGGTTAGAGACTTGTAAAACCAATATTTATTTTAATATGTCCTTGTTAACTTTTATAGTTTTTATATTAAATAAAGCCCGGGTGCAGCCCTGTCGCCGCACCCGGGCTTTATTAGTCAGGGTTTCACTCAAAGGGAAGCCCTGACTATTTCACTTGCCTTAAATCAACGTAATTTACACTTCTCCATCCGTTTACGCATCCTTATTAACAAACAACAGATAGCGGCTGGCTGGCGCACCCAGCGAAGCGGCGGTTACTTCGGCTTCGAAACCTGCTGCTATTTCTATAGCTGTGGCGGGAGCGGGCTGGCTGGCGGCTGCTACGCTATAATAGTAAATGGGTACATAACCTCGTTCCAGTATCAGTCAACCTTTGGGTGTGCAGACACTTTTCACTCTTCACTTTTCACTCTTCCGTCATCCTGAGCGAAGTCGAAGGGCACTATTCCTTCGCTCCCAGCCACCTCTCAGCTTCCATGGCAGCCATACAACCTGTACCGGCAGCTGTTACCGCCTGGCGGAAAACATGATCCTGTACATCACCTGCAGCAAAAACACCTGCTATATTGGTGCGGGTGCTTCCGGGAACGGTTTTGATGTATCCTTGGTCGTTGAGATCCAACTGGCTTTTGAATATTTCAGTGTTTGGCGTATGGCCTATGGCTACAAAAAATCCCTGAACTTCAATATTTTTAATATCACCGGTCTTGGTATTCTTTAGCCTTGCGCCGGTTACAACTTTGCCATCACCGGTAATTTCTTCAGGAAGATGATTCCAGATAATTTCGATATTCGCTGTATTTTTTACCCTGTGCTGCATAGGTTTCGAGGCACGCAATTCATCGCGGCGAACGATAAGATAGACCTTTTTGCAGAGTTTTGCGAGGTAAGATGCTTCTTCGCAGGCAGTATCACCACCACCAACAACGGCTACATCCATACCACGGAAGAAAAATCCGTCGCAGGTTGCACAGGCCGAAACGCCATGTCCGTTATAGGTTTTCTCCGATTCAATACCCAGCCAACGCGCAGTGGCACCTGTTGAAATAATTACAGTATCGGCCACTATAACTTTTCCATCATCGGTAGTAGCTTTGAAAGGGTGCTGTTGGAAATCTACTTTATCGATGATGCCAAACCGTACATCGGTTCCAAAACGTTCGGCCTGTTTTTGCAAGTCTTCCATCATTACCGGACCTGTGATTCCATCCGGGTAACCTGGGAAATTATCCACTTCGGTGGTGGTAGTAAGCTGTCCGCCCATTTGCAGACCGGTATAAACAACAGGTTTCAGATCGGCACGTGCTGCATAAATGGCAGCAGTATATCCGGCCGGACCGGAGCCAATAATAAGGCATTCAATTTTTTCGGTTTGAGTAGATGACATGGTATGGATTTGTTTTAAGTATAGTGTAAAAATAAACTTTTTAAATGGATTGACATATACTATGCCGTTCAGGAATAAACTTATTTTCAGCAAAAAAAATGTCAGTATATGACAAACTGGCTTAAAGTGAGGTAGTGAAAATCAAATTGCCCAGAAATAAAAAAGGTGCACATGGCACCTTGTTCTATAGCAGACATTTTTTAAACGTGTGGCATTAATTGCAATTTAAATTTAAGTAATTTTCACCCCAGCATTGCCAGTTTAAATTGTTGTACCAATGCTGGCTCTTAACCCTGCCGTTTCTGTTTTTCGTATCCCATTGAATCATTAAATCTGAGGAATGGTTTACAGTCTGAATTATAAACTGAGCATCCATGCCGGCGTCATTAATTTTGCGATATTCAATAAAATTACCTTCACCTGTATCTGTTTTGTCCACCAAAGTGTATTTGTGACTTGAATTTTTTACCCAGGTTATGTCAAGATACGGACGCCCATTAACCTCAGGATCTCTGTTTAATCGCCATACGGCACTAGTGCCATCAGAGGATGATGTGCCTGTAAAAAATACAAAATCTGTATAAGAAGAGCCATCTTCCGCGAATTTCGATACATACATTTTCCACTGGGTTGAGTAACTTTTACTGTCAGTAGTGCTTTCCAGCTTACAATGGTAGGAAACGCCGTTGCTAAGTATCGGATATGACCTTGCCCGGGTGGTGTTGGAAACATACACATCCGGATACTTGAAAGCTTCTGTATAAGCTGCCAGAGGTAAGGATGAATTTTCGTTAATCATCGTATTCCACAAACTGACGGTGAGTGCACAAGCTGTCCAGTTTTCAACGGTTGAAGCTGCTTCCTGCGCTGTCGATTTCTTGTAATTAACCTTGAAATTTGAAAAGTCAATCAACATGCTTTCTACCGGAGGAAGTATGTGTGGAATACTCGGATCAAAATCATCTCTTTCTTTTTTGCATGAAGCAAAAATAGCAACACCCAGTATCAGTAAAATTATTGTTTTAATTGTTGTTTTCATTGTGTTTGTTTTAATAATACTATCAATTTTCACAAACCAAAGGTGGTTTCTTTGAAATTGGTAAGTCATATGCTTTAATGCTAATAACTTACATGATTCGCGCATTATCAATGTGAAGCAGCAAATAGGTACCACTATACTTAAACAAGATAACAATTGTATTTGTTTATTTACTAATTAGAAAAAATCTACATATGATAAAAACAATTGGAATACAATTGTGGAAACAGGAGTATAAAAAGGTTTGAATAAAATTCAGATATTATTCAAGTTTTAACCAAATCGGCACTAAATCGTCAACCGGCATGAAAAAAGCACTTACAAAATAAATTGTAAGTGCCTGATTGTCATTAAGTCGGAGTGGTCAGACTCGAACTGACGACCACTTGCACCCCATGCAAGTACGCTAGCCAACTGCGCCACACCCCGGGAAATGAGAGTGCAAAAGTAGGAATTTTCTTTTCAATTTTCAATGAAAAGAAATATTCGTTGCGGTATTTTTAAATCCCGTTCGAATACTCATTGTGCTCTTCGCCGTCCTTCAGAAATGA
>JBBSDG010000283.1:0-6083 GCA_038249635.1 Bacteroidales bacterium
AAAGAAAAAACGGGCGGCTGAGTTGGTTATTGCTGATAAGGAGCTTGAATTTCAGACCGAAGAAAAAGAAAAACGGGCTGCTGAGCTTGCTATTGCTGATAAGGAGCTTGAATTCCAAACCGAAGAAAAAGAAAAAAGAGCAGCCGAATTAATCATTGCCGATAAAGAAATTATCTTTCAAAACGAGGAAAAAGAAAAACGCGAACTTGCAAATAAAGAACTTGAAGCTATTTCCTATTCCTTAAAGCTGGCCTCACAGTATTCGCTCAGCCTCATTGAAGCAAGTCTTGACCCACTTGTTACCATCAATATCGATGGTAAGATTACGGATATGAACGAGGCACTTGTAAACGTTACAGGTTTTGCACGCGAAGAGTTGAGAGGCACTGATTTTCTCGACTATTTTACCGAGCCGCAAAAAGCACGTGATGTGTATCAGGAAGTTTTTGCAAAAGGATTTGTTGCCGACTCTCCGCTTACCCTTCGGCATAAGGACGGCGAACTTACAGATGTATTATTTAACGGGTCGGTGTATAAGGACGACAGCGGAAATGTGCTTGGTGTAGTTATTGTTGCCCGCGACGTTACCGCCCAGAAATTACTTTCCAACTATTCGCTTAGCCTTATCGAAGCAAGTCTCGATCCGCTAATCACCATCAATACCGATGGCAAGATTACCGATATGAACGAGGCCCTTACTAAAATTACCGGCCTTACCCGTGAGGAACTAAAGGGTACCAACTTCTTCGTTTACTTTACCGACCACCAGAAAGCGCGTGAAGTTTATCAGGAAATTTTCTCCATAGGATCAGTTGCCGATTCCCCGCTCACACTCCGGCATAAAAGCGGCAAGCTCACCGAAGTTTTATTCAATGGATCGGTGTATAAGGATACGCGCGGTAATGTGCTTGGAGTTGTGGTAGTTGCCCGTGATATTACTATCCAGAAAAAAGCAGAGAAAGAATTAACCGAAGCAATAGTGTTTGCCGAGCTGGCAACCGGTTTCGCCGAAGAAGCAAAAATAAAAGCCGAAAATTCAACACGTGTAGCTATAGAGGCTGTAAAATCGAAACAGCAGTTTCTGTCGAATATGAGCCATGAGATCCGCACTCCTATGAACGCGATAATCGGTTTTACAAAAGTGTTGCTTAAAACCGATTTTTCGGCAAAACAAAAGGAATATCTAACCGCAATAAAACTGAGTGGCGATTCACTTATCGTGCTTATTAACGACATCCTCGACCTGGCAAAAGTAGATGCCGGAAAAATGTCATTTGAACAAATACCTTTCAAAATGGCGATGTCCATATCGGCCATGGTGCATTTGTTCGAACCGAAAATAAGAGAGAAAAACCTGGTGCTGGTTAAGGAATATGACGAAAATATTCCCGAAGTAATTGTTGGTGATCCGGTGCGGTTACACCAGATAATTTTAAACCTGCTGAGTAATGCCGTAAAGTTTACAAACCACGGAAAAATCGTAGTAAGCGTTCGTTTGCTGAGCGAAGATGAAAATAAAGTGGACATAGGATTTTCAATTACCGATACAGGAATTGGTATTGTCGCTAAAAAAATAGACACTATTTTCGAGAACTTCCAGCA
The DNA here is from genome assembly GCA_038249635.1 of Bacteroidales bacterium. GTDB lineage: Bacteria > Bacteroidota > Bacteroidia > Bacteroidales > UBA4417 > UBA4417. Next base: position 1,603 of record JBBSDG010000283.1, read on the forward strand.
GGCATCAAGCGGAACTTCGCGGCTTTATGGCGGTACCGGTTTAGGACTTGCCATTGTGAAACAATTAGTTGAAGCACAGGGCGGAAGTATAAGTGTAAAGAGTAAAATTGATGAAGGTTCTTTATTTGGCTTTATTTTAAGTTTCCCGAAAACAAAAGCTTTGGCTGATGAGGAACTGGTGGAAATAGAACTGGATTCGGAAATTAAAAACATAAAAGTATTGGTGGTTGAGGATATAGCGCTGAATCAACTGCTGATGAAAACACTTTTGGATGATTTTGGCTTTGAGCGCGATGTTGCCGAAAATGGCCTTATAGCCATCGAAAAACTGAAAACCAATACGTACGATATTATTTTAATGGATTTGCAGATGCCCGAAATGAATGGATTCGAAGCAACTGATTTCATAAGGAATACCATGCATTCCGACATCCCCATTATTGCTCTTACTGCCGATGTTACAACCGTTGACCTCGAAAAATGCAGATTTGTAGGAATGAACGACTACATAGCAAAGCCGGTTGACGAAAAACTCTTGTACAGTAAAATAGTGAGCCTGGTAAAAAAATATACAGTACGCAACGAGACAAAAATTGATGCAATCGCTGAAATCAAAAGGGAAAGGTGCATTGATTTGGAATATCTTTCGCAGCGCACAAAATCAAATCCTGTACTGATGATGGAAATGATTTCGCTATACCTGGCGCAGACACCACCACTGATCAATGCCATGAAAAAAGGCTTTCAGGATAAAGACTGGGTGATGGTTTACGCGGCGGTTCATAAAATGATTCCCTCTTTTTCAATAGTGGGCATTAGTGCCGATTTTGAAAACATGGCGAAAAAAGTGCAGGAATTCGCAAGCACCCAATTACAGATGGATGGAATACCCGATATGATACTCCAGCTCGAAAATATCTGTTTACAGGCCTGTATAGAACTGGAAGAAGAGTATAATATGTTAAAAAACAGAAACTAATGAATAACGAAAAAAAAGTGAAACTCTTCCTTGTTGATGATGATGCTTTGTATCTGAAAGCCCTGGAAATAGAATTCCTTTTGCATGGAGATTTTGAAATAGAAACCTATGCAACAGGCGAACTTTGCATTGAAAATATATCGCGTGATCCGGATGTAATCATTCTGGATTATTACCTCGATGGCATTGAAGAGCATGCTATGAACGGAATAGAAACCCTGGATAAAATAAAAGCTTACAACCCCGAAATTCCCGTTGTAATGCTGTCGTCGCAGGATAAAATAGATGTGGCTGTCAACTGTATGCATCACAAAGCTTTTGATTATGTGGTGAAAAGCGAGACCGCGTTTATACGTCTGCAAAAAGCCATTACCGCCATTTATCATACCCGTAAAATTGAAAAGACACTTAGCTGGTATATGGAGCGGATGTAATTTTTTGCGGATGATGAACGCATGTAAATTATCCGGAATTAGAAACTGAATAAATTTTGTTTTTCCGAATCCCGAAGGGAACAGGATTATAGAATGGTGATTGATGAACGATGTCCGACCCCGTATTGCTCGCATAATTAATGCAGATTTCAATTCTATAAATCTGTGATGCCTTCCGCATCATGATCATCAAAATATGTAAACAATCTCTTAATAGTTGCCGGGAATCCAAATGAAAATTGAAAACAGATTTTCTTTCATCCTGAGTATTGCTGTGGTTGCAATAATATTGATTGCCGCGTTTTCACTGATAAACGTAAGGCAGTTCAGCAATAACTCCCAAAAGGTTGCGCATACCCGTGAGGTAAGCATGGCATTATCTGAAAATCTTATAATTATGCAGGATGTTGAAACCGGGATGCGGGGATTTATCATCACCGGTAAGACTAGTTACCTTGATCCATATTATTTAGCGGTCGCTAGTCTTGATATTAACCTGAAGCAACTCAAAAACCTGACAAGCGATAATCCGCTACAGCTAAAAAGGATAGATACACTCGAACGGCTTTCGAGGGAGAAAATAATAATTTCAAAACAGAATATAATCATCCGGCAAATAAGCGGATTTGAAGAAGCCTTTGCCAGGGTAAACACCGAAAAGGGTAAAAACATAATGGACAGCATCAGGGCTATTAACCTCCGGATGCAAAAAGCAGAAATAGAATCGCTCGACAACAGCATTATCAGTACTGAAATAAGTCTGGACAAGACAAACAGCCTGGTAGTAATAGGAGGAGCTTTTTCGGTGTTGGTTGTAATAGTGTTAATATTTTTTATCCGGCGAACGCTGAAGCTGAAATTTGAACTTAACAAGTCAAAAGAACATGCCGAGGAATTGGTCAAATTTAAAGACCGCTTCCTTTCGAATATGAGCCACGAAATCCGAACTCCTATGAACGCGATTATAGGATTTACAAAAGTGATATCAAAAACTGAATTAACGGAAAAGCAAAGGGAATATTTATCGGCAATTAAAATGAGCGGCGATTCCTTAATCGTGCTTATTAACGACATCCTCGATCTGGCTAAAGTGGATGCCGGCAAAATGTCATTCGAAAATGTCCCTTTCAAGATGGCTTTGTCCATTTCGGCCATGCTTCACCTGTTCGAAATAAAAATACAGGAAAAGAATCTGACGCTTATAAAGAAATACGACGACAAAATCCCCTCAGTTCTGCTTGGCGATTCGTTGCGCCTTCACCAGATTATTCTGAACCTGCTGAGTAATGCCGTAAAGTTTACAAATGATGGAAAAATTACGGTAAGTGTCCGTTTGATCAGCGAAGACGAAGAGCAGGCAGTAATAGCATTTTCAGTTGCTGATACAGGAATGGGAATAGAGGATGATAAGCTGGAAAAGATTTTTGAAAATTTTCAGCAGGCAACCAGCGGCACATCCAGGTTATTCGGTGGAACCGGTTTAGGCCTTGCCATTGTTAAGCAGTTGGTGGAAGCGCAGGGCGGAACCGTAAGCGTAAAAAGCAAGGTTAATGAAGGCTCCGTTTTCAGTTTTACTCTTCAGTTTCAAAAAACAAATGCTGAAACCGAACCTGAAACGGAAATGCTGAAGCTAAACGCTGAAATAAAAAATATAAAAGTGCTGGTGGTCGAAGATATTCCACTCAACCAGTTACTGATGAAAACAATACTGGAAGATTTCGGATTTGAACCACAAATTGCCGGAAACGGGAAAATAGCTGTCGAAAAACTGGAAACCGGTTCGTACGATGTTATATTGATGGATCTGCAAATGCCCGAGATGAATGGTTTCGAAGCTACCCGGCATATCCGCAGCATTCTGAAATCGGATATCCCAATAATTGCGTTAACCGCCGATGTAACCACGGTTGACCTGGCAAAATGCAGAGCAGTGGGAATGAACGACTACATTCCGAAGCCTGTGGATGAGAAATTATTGTACCTCAAGATTACAGGCCTGGTCAAAAAACCTATTGCTACAGTCGCATCAGAACCAAATGGAAATGCAGATTCCCTAAACAGGTTCATTAACCTCGATCATCTTCATAAAATCACCAAATCGAACCCGCTGCTGATGATTGAGATGATTTCACTTTACCTCGAGCAAACACCTCCACTGGTAAGCATAATGCAGCAAAGTGTGATTGATACCGACATGAAATCGCTGTATTCGGCGGTTCATAAGATGATTCCTTCATTTTCGATAGTTGGGATCAGCCAGGAATTTGAAAATATGGCCCGTAAAATTCAGGAAAATGCACGTGCTGAGAAGGAAATTAACGGAACGTCCGAAATGGTTACACAGCTTGCCGGCATTTGCTCGCAGGCATGTATCGAATTAAAAGAAGAACTGAATTCAATTAAAAATAAAAGCTGATGAAAAACAAAGACCGGATAAAGCTTTTCCTGGTTGATGATGATGCCATGTACCTTAAATTGCTGGAAATTGAATTCACGGAATATGCTGATTTTGATATCAGAACATTTGCTACCGGCGAACTGTGCCTGGCTGAATTATCCTTAAACCCCGATGTTATCATTTTGGATTACTATCTCAACGGCGTTGACGAAACATCGATTAACGGCATCGAAACCCTTGATAAAATTAAAGAATTTAATCCGGAGTTACCCGTTGTAATTCTGTCATCGCAGGATAAAATAGAAGTTGCCATCAACTGTATGCATCACAAGGCTTATGATTATGTGGTAAAAAGTGAAACCGCATTTACGCGTCTTAAACAAATCATTATCAATATACTGCGTTACCAGAAAATGGAAAAAATGCTGAGCTGGTATATGGAGAAGCACTGATAAGACTAATTGTTATTTCGGTTAAGTAGAAAGTCCTTGTCGTTTCCGGCAAGGACTTTTTTGTTTTTTAAAACAATAAATTCCACAGTAAGGTGTGAAATATGTAACTATTATCCAAAATTGTGTAATACTATTGAAATCAGATATTTGGATTTTTGCAACCAATTAGTGATGCAGCTCGATAGAGAAAATCAACATTGAATCAATCCTTGAAAAAG
>JBBSDG010000284.1:0-6076 GCA_038249635.1 Bacteroidales bacterium
TTCATGTACAAACGGATAGTTGATTTCCGCGAAAGCATTCTGATGCTTGCCGATAATCACCGATCGCTCATTCGTCCATATCATGCAAATATCTTCCACTGAGTGCTTTACAAAGTATTCTTCAGCAGCAATATTCAGGTACGGATCAGTAAATGGCCTGTAAAAAATCAGCATATATTTGTAGAAAAAGTAAACATGATTGAAACTATTCTCTTGGCTTTTTTATACTGCAAATATAACAGATGTGAAAAGATTTATCTTTACGCGGTAAAAACAAAACTGGTTTAATATTACCTTCCTGATTATGCCATTGAATATCACTATTAAAGAAAAGCTTCTCGCTAAATGTATAGAGATCAGAGAAGAATCTGAAACCAATGTTCTTGCGGCCATGAATGATGCCCAGCAAAGTGCCAACGAGTATGGAGCCCCTCGTGACAGGTATGATTCGTTCCGTGCCCAGATGATGCGAAAACGGGATATGCTTGCCCAACAATTATCCGTGCTCGGCGAAGAAATACGTTACCTGCGGCAAATAAAACCGGGTACTATTTCTAAAAAAGTAGAAGCCGGTGCATTGGTAAAGCTAGACAACCAGATACTTTATATTGTGGCTGGCATTGGTAAAATTGTGATCGATGATGGAACCTTTTATGTGGTATCGCCGGTCGTTCCTTTAGTGGCAGCCATGCAAAACCTGAAAGCTGGTGACACATTCACATTCCGGGGCACTGCCATGAAAATAATTGAAATCTGTTAAGCCAATTACGATTTTTCCCGATAGCTATCGTGAACGATTTACGATCAAGCACTTCATAACGAATGATGAATAACGATTAATGAACAATGCGAATCAAGGGTTGGAACGAAATAGCCACGAAGTGGCTAAACATCAATAACCGTGGGTGCAACCCACGGTTATTGATCAATCTAGCGGGAGCAGCCACGAAGTGGATGAACAGAATTATGCATAATTCAACCCCTTCGGGGCTGATGCTAATATGCCATTTTCAACCGTGGGTTATACCCACGGTTATTTAAGTGAAGCCCTTTCAGGGCTTTGCGGAAATAAAAAGAAAAATTTAACCCTTGATTGGCAGGAATAATGCAGAATCTTGATTAGCAATAGAATGACTATTGTATGACCTTTCAAAGTGAAAAGTGAAAAACGAAAAGAATAAAATAGTAATTAACAACTGTATGACCTAGAATATAAATAATGATTGACCTTCATTAACAACTGTATGACAACGTAAGACTATCGAATGACAACGGTATGACAGCAGTATGACAATCGCATGACTATTAACTTTTTCCCATTAACTATTAACCCCACACCCCTACACCGAGAAATCGAAATTATCTTTCTTCGTCTTAGTATATACCTCGCGGCTGAAAATATAAAGTCTGGCAGGTTTATGAGCAACTCCTACCTGCTTTTCATTTAAAGGAATCAAGTATTTCATACTCGATATTTTCTTCCTGAAATTTCGTTTATCGAAAGTAGTTTCCAGAATTACCTCATAAAGTTTCTGCATTTGCGAAAGCGTGAACTTATCGGGCAGGAGTTCGAAGCCTATAGGTTTGTTCAGTAACTCAATCCTGAGATGTTCAAGGGCACTTTGTACTATATCCATATGATCCATTACCAGGTCGGTTACTTCATGAACCGGGCACCAACGCGCATTATCACTTATAATCAAATCCGAACTGCGTTGCTTTGAAATATCAATCAGCGAATAGTAGGCAATTGTAATTACGTGTTCTTCAGGGTGGTCAATCTGGAGAAGCCACTTCATATCGCGGGGTTTCCTCTTAAGCCGGTCGGGCGAACCGAAACTTTTAAATTGATTCAGGTATATGTTACTCAGTCCGGTGTTTTCTTTCAGTATCCGGCCTGCGGCTGTATCCAGATCTTCATCCAGACGCATCAAATCGCCCGGAAGTTTAAGGTCAGCATAAACGGTGCCGTCAACGGTAAAATTTCTTTCTATCAGCAATACATTCAGTGTTGTAAAGTCAAATCCAAAAACTACACAATCGACTGAAACATTTGGAATTAGTCCTTCTTCCATAATTTATATTTAAATCCTGAAAAGCACAAAGTAGTGATTTATTATTCTGGTATAAAATTAAAAGAATTTTCCAGTTTAATCATGAAAATTGATGGATGTATAAACTATAATCAAGTAATTGATAATAAGATTATTGCGATGTTGTAATAATTTGAATAATTAAATTTTATTAATTTGGGGGCGACTGTTGTCACAAAAAAGTGTTTAAAATCATACAGGTTCAATTCTTGAATATAGTGTTTGAGCATGAACCACTCAATATTCTGAATTCAAAATCCACTCGGTTACAATCCGGATTCTGTCATCACAGGCATAAACAAAAAAAGGCTGTCCTGAAAAGAACAACCTATTTTTATATTTCTTACGAAGAAAGAGCCTATTTGCGTTTTTCTTTGATACGTGCTTTTTTACCTTTCAGGTCACGCAGGTAGAAAATCCTTGCGCGGCGAACAGCACCACGTTTGTTGATTTCAATTTTATCAATAAACGGTGAGCAAACAGGAATAATCCTCTCTACACCAATAGTTCCTGACACTTTGCGTATTGTGAACGTTTCAGTAACTCCTTCGCCCGAGCGCTGCAGAACAACACCCTGAAAAAGCTGGATACGTTCTTTCTCGCCTTCTTTGATTTTGTAATGAACTGTGATGGTATCACCGGCCTTAAAAGCGGGCAATTCATTCTTTACTACAAAATGATCTTCAACGTACTGAATTAACTCCTTCTTACTCATTAGTTTATGTATTAGATGTGCGTTTTTCTCAAAAATGAGTGCAAATTTACGCTAAAAAATTGAAACAAAACAAGTTTGCGGCAGTTTTTTTAACAATGCACTGTTCATAACCTATGATTCAGGTTTAGGCTGCGAAAGTACGATTTAATTTTATATTTGCCTAACCGGTTTCAAAAGCTGTTTGTTTGGTATAAACTCATCTTAATTAACAGGTTATGACTTTAAACAGCCTGAATCTCTCTTATATACCGAAACTATTATCCTGGATATTGAAAAGTGTAATAAGTATTTATGATGCAAAAAAAATCCTCATCATTTATAAGCATGAGGATTTCTTAACCATGACCTGAGCACGATTTTAAAAATGCTATCTCTTAGGCTTTAAATGAATTGTAGTTTTAGCTGCTTCTTCAACTTTGGCCTTAACTTCTTCTACCTTTTCTTCCACTTTTTCAACAACATGAGCTTTGGCTTCAGCCACAATTTCATTAGTTTCGGCTACAGGTTCAGCAACTGTTTCTTTTTTCTCATCGGCCAGGCTTCTTACTTTTTCTTCAAGTTTATCAACAACAGCTGCGGCCTTTTCGTCAAATTTTTCATAGGCTTCTTCAGCTTTATCAATAATACTTTCACCGAAATCTTTCACTTTTTCAGTTGCTTCTTTAGCAACAACTTTTACATCCTCAATAACCACCTCGAGTTTATCAGCAACTTCTTTGGTGTATTCTTTTGCTGTTTCCATTCCTTGGGCAGCCTTATCTTTTAGTTCAGATGTTTTCACCGAAGTTGCATCTTTCAACTCAGCAGTTTTATTAGCTGTTACTTCTTTAAATTCAGCAGTTTTGGCAACTGTAGCATCTTTCAATTCAGCCGTTTTAATAGCTGCAACATCTTTTGATGTGTTGAATAATTTCTTTAAAGAGTTAAATAATCCCATAACATTGTTTTTTAGTGGTTTATAAAAGCAAATTTACAAATTTAATCCGATTGTGGCTTATGCTATTTCAGAAATGTAATTGATAGGATGGTTTTATGATTCAAGCATATCAGGCCTTCGTGATCGGGTGCGCTCAACAGCCTTTTCATATTGCCACTTCTTAATTTCTTTTTCATTTCCCGATATCAGCACATCAGGAACAACCCAGCCCTCGTAATCCGAAGGCCTTGTGTAAACTGGCGGCGATAATAAATTGTCCTGAAATGAGTCGGATAGAGCAGAAGTCTCATCACTCAGCACCCCAGGCATTAGTCGGATAACTGCATCAACCATAACTGCGGCAGCAAGTTCGCCACCGGTTAATACATAACTGCCAATTGAAATTTCGCTGGTAAAATAATGCTCACGAAGTCTTTCATCGATTCCTTTATAATGTCCGCACATAAGTATCATATTCGTAACCATGGATAATTTATTGGCCATTGGTTGGTCGAACATTTTTCCGTCAGGTGTCATGAAAATAATTTCATCATACCTTCTTTCCGATTTTAATTTATCGATGCAAGCTGCAATCGGCTGAATCATCATTACCATTCCTGCGCCTCCGCCAAAAGAATAGTCATCAACTTTACGGTGTTTGTTGTCAGAATAATCACGCAAGTTATGGATGTGGATTTCTGCCAGCCCCTTCTGTTGTGCCCGTTTTATCATGGAATGCTTGAACGGACCTTCGAACATTTCGGGGAATATAGTAATGATATCAATACGCATATAAAGTAATGTGATTTAGATAGCAAAATTACACCTTTTCAGTGAGTATCAGCAGGTATTCTCCTACCAACAATTACAGCTTTTCCAACTTTATCATCCTTGTTCAATAATAACAGACAGATCAAATGAATAGGTTCAATGCGATTTAATAAAACCGAAACTACCTAATTTCAAACTTTTGAACCTGATTGATTGTTACATTTGTATAAAATTCATTAACTCATGAATAAAACGATTTTACTTGTATTCTTTTTTGTTTTTAATGCCTCACTATATGCACAGCAGTCTGGCTCAGGCTTGTATGTGGTGAATTTTAAAGACAAAGGCATTAATAAAAGTGTTGCTGGTAATCATTCGATATTTCTTAGTGATAAGGCCGTAGAGCGAAGGCTAAAACAAAATATTTCTTTTGATCAGTCTGATATTCCTGTTAATGAGCAATATGTAAAAGAAGTATCAAAAACCGGTGCCAGGATTCTGACCCGTTCCCGATGGTTTAATACTATTGTTATTGAAGCTGATGATGTGGCTGTTAAATCAATTCAAAATCTGCCATTTGTCTCAGGAATTCAGATTCTTAGCTCAATACTGAAACAAGCAAAAACGACGAATAGTAAAAAACTGTTTGCTGAGGTTGAACCGGTAAATCCCGGCTTTAATGCATCCAATAAGCGGGAAACCAATGATATATACAATTATGGAAATGCACTTAATCAGATTAACCAGCTAAAAGGGCAATCCTTGCACAATAATGGATTTAGCGGCCAGGGTATGACCATAGCGGTTATTGATGCCGGTTTTAACTCTGCCGATATCATGACATGTTTTGATAGCCTGCGCGTTCATAATCAGATTAAAGGTACCCACGATTTTGCTGTGCCTGGTAATAATGTGTATGCTACCACCATGAATTCGCATGGTACAATGGTGCTGTCATGTATGGCTGCAAACAGTTCCGGTCAAATGGTGGGAACTGCTCCAAAAGCTGACTATTGGTTATTACGTTCCGAAGTTGATCCGGGTGAATCGATTATTGAAGAGTATTATTGGATAAGCGCTGCCGAATTTGCTGATAGTGTAGGAGCTGACCTCATAAATTCCTCGCTTGGCTATACTACTTTCGACAATGATATTGGAAACCACACCTATGCGGATATGGATGGAAATACAACAGCAATAACCAGGGGAGCTGATAAAGCTGCAGAAAAAGGCCTTCTTGTCGTAAATAGTGCAGGGAATTCGGGTGGAGGCGGATGGTGGTATATTGGAGCTCCGGCGGATGGTGACAGCGTATTTACTATAGGTGCTGTAAATGCTTCCGGGATCAGAGCTTCATTTAGTTCAGTTGGTCCGACTTATGACAGACGTATAAAACCAACTGTAGCTGCACAGGGCTCAGGTTCAGCGGTGTTTGTTCCCGGTGGTACCACCAATCCTGGTGGAGTTTTATCATTGGCAGGCGGTACTTCATTTTCATCCCCAATTATTTGCGGAATCACAGCTTGTCTGTGGCAGGCAAACCCACACTTGAACAATATGCAAATCATCGAAGCAATTAAA
>JBBSDG010000285.1:0-6065 GCA_038249635.1 Bacteroidales bacterium
CAAAAGACATTCAGGAATGATGCTTGCATTTTTAACCTTGCTTTTAGTAATTGCAGTTGTAAGTTTCATCGGCTGGATAGTTTTAAAGCCCGAACCTATCATGCTTCAGGGCCAGGCCGAAGCTAACGAAGTACGCGTATCAGGCAAAATTCCCGGTCGTATCGAAAAATTCATGGTTACCGAAGGTCTAATCGTTAAAAAAGGAGACACCCTTGTTTTGATCAGCAGTCCCGAACTGAATGCAAAACTGATGCAGGCAACTTCGGCCGAAGATGCTGCAAATGCACAAAACCAGAAAGCGAATAAAGGCGCTCGTGCCGAACAGATCGCAGGCGCTTACGAATTGTGGCAAAAGGCGGAAGTCGGTGTGAAACTGGCCGAAAAAACCTACAACCGTGTTCAGAATATGTTCAACGAAAGCGTGGTGCCTGCTCAGAAACGTGACGAGGCTGAAGCAAATTACCAGGCTGCCATAGCAACGTCAAAGGCTGCAAAATCGCAATATGATATGGCCATGAACGGCGCTGAAAAGGAAGATAAACTCGCAGCCCTTGCGATGGTGAACCGTGCCAAAGGAGCCGTTTCAGAAGTTGAATCTTACCTTTCGGAAACCATGCTGGTATCCCCGATTGATGGTGAAGTATCGGATGTATTCCCGAAACAAGGCGAACTGGTAGGCTCAGGAGCACCTATTATGAATATCGTTGACCTAAGCGATGTATGGGTGGTTTTTAATATCCGCGAGGATTTGCTTTCAAATATTAAAGTAGGAAAAGAATTTGAAGCAATTGTACCCGCTTTAGGAAACAAATCAATTACGCTAAAAGTAAACTATATCAAAGCTATGGCAAGCTACGCCACGTTTAAAGCCACAAAAACCAACGGCGGTTTCGATGTAAAATCATTTGAAGTACGCGCCAAACCGGTTGTTGCCATTGAAGGTCTTCGTCCGGGGATGAGTTTGATGGTGGATTACGGGAAGATGAAGTAAGTTGGGAGTTGGGAGTTGGGAGAAGGGCGAAAAGAGAAGGGCGAGGGGAGAAGGGAGAAGGGAGAATGGGAGATGGGTGATGGGCGGAATGAGACTGGAACCTTGAACCTTGAACTTTGAACCTTGAACATTGAACAACATTGAACAATTGAATAAATGAACATTTGAACAATCGAACAATCGAACCTTGAACTTTGAACCCGGAACATTGAACAATTGAACATTTGAACAATCGAACTTTGCACCATGCACCATGCACCATGCACCAATCACCAATAATCATCCAATGAAATCAATTATAACAAGCATTTGGAAAGTCGCCGGCCGGGAAGTAAACCGTATGTCGTCGCGTGGGCTTTACATCATTGTGACGTTAATACTTCCAATATTGTCCGTTTTGTTTTTCGCTTCGCTTTTCAAGGAAGGTGTGCCAACCAAAATGCCCATCGCAATTGTAGATCTCGACCAAACGGCTGCATCCCGGAAAATTGCACGGAACATGGACGTTACACCACTCAGCCAGGTAACTGAATACCTGCAATCGGAAACAGAAGCCATGTCGGAATTACGGACAGGAAGTATATACGGCTTTGTGGTACTTCCCAAAAACATGCAGTCCGATATTCTTGCTTCACGCCAACCGGTGATCAGCTATTATTATCAGAACGGTTTCCTGATTGCCGGCGGACTGATGCAGAACGACCTGACACTGATACTGCACACTTTATCCGGAGGGATCAATATTCAGAAACGCGAAGCTATGGGCCAGCCGAAAGATTACATCTTATCACAGGTGCAACCCATTCAGTTAAGTACTCACCAGTTGTTCAATCCTACCGCTAATTATTCAGTCTATATTTCTACCATCGTTCTGCCGATCATGCTGCAATTGTTTATACTGCTGATGACCGTTTACAGTATCGGTATCGAAATAAAGGAAAGAACCTCGCACGAATGGCTCAGGCTTTCCGATAAGTCGATGTTTATTGCGCTCACAGGCAAACTGTTGCCATACACTGTAATTTTCTTTGCAGTAATGATGTTTCAGAATTTCATGCTGTATAAAGTGATGCAGATACCAATGAATACAAGCCTTGGTTGGCTGATGCTCGGATCGCTGATGTTTGTACTTGCTTACCAGGCGATTGGAGTTTTCTGTTTAGGGCTGCTTCCAATGATGCGTCATTCGCTTAACCTTTCGATGTTTTTCGGCATCCTGGCTCTTACACTCTGTGGATTTTCATTCCCTATCGAATCAATGCCACCGGTATTTCAATACTGGGCAAGTGGTTTCCCGGTACGGCATTATATGCACATATTTCAAAGCCAGATATTAGCCGGGTTCGAACTCAGGTATTGGATTGCATCGTACCTATACCTGATGCTGTTTCTGCTGGTGCCTTTAACTGTAATTAACCGGCTTAAATCAGCTTTAATTTATCAGACTTTTATCGAAAACGTACATAAAACCTAGGTGAAATGCCTGATGCCTTTGCAGTAAAATATTTAACCGCAAGGACGCTAAGGAAAAGCAAAGAACACAAGAAGAAATGCGAAACAGGAAAGTCGCTGTTCACTATAAAAGCATAAAGAATTACTGCGGATTGAAGATGAAAATAAGAATAAAATAATGAAAAACAAGAAATTAAATTTAGTGAGCCAGATCAGGGATGGAATAACCAATACCCTCAGAATTTTCCTGCGCGAGTTCACGCTTATATTTTCGGACGTGGGCGTGATGGTGCTGATTTTTGCAGTTCCCATTGTTTACCCTATGCTGTATTCGTTTATCTACTATCCCGAAGTGGTCCGCGATTTGCCAATAGCCGTTGTGGATATGTCGCATTCGGCTGACAGCCGGCAGTTTACCCGTGATCTGGATGCTACTCCCGATCTGAAAGTAACTACCGGCAGCATTTCGATGGAAGAAGCCGTCCGGATGTTCAAAAACCGTGAAGTGCGCGGCATTGTTCAGATACCGGCAAGCTTCAGCAAAGATATTGCAATGCAGCGACAGACCACAATTTCGGCTTATGCCGATATGGAATTTTTCCTGTACTACAAAGCACTGATGACCGGATCAAGTTTTGTGTCCTTAGAAACCGGCAATCAAATCCAGATCAACAATCTAATGAACCAGGGATTAACCCAACGACAAGCTGAAATCACCGCCGAACCGGTGAAACTGGTTGATAATGCTATGGCTAATGCAGGCGGCGGTTTTGCCAGCTATGGCATCCCGGCAGCGCTTATCCTCATCATACAGCAAACCTTAATTATTGCCATCGGTATTCTGGCAGGCACCGCCCGCGAACGCCATATATTTGGAACGCTTGTACCGCTCGACCGTAAACGTATGGGAACCTTACGACTGGTGATTGGAAAATCCGGAGCATATTTCACCATTTATGCGCTGCTCTGTGTCTATATGCTGGGCATGATCCCGGAGTGGTTCGGTTATGGCCAATCGGCCAGCTTCATTGAACTCATCGCGCTTATAATGCCATTTATACTTTCAAGCATCTTTATGGGATTAACACTTTCGGTGACTTTCAAAAATCGTGAAAGTCCTATGATGCTTTATCTTTTTACTTCAATCCCACTTCTGTTTTTATCGGGAATTATATGGCCGTTATCGAACTTCGGTCCATTGTGGGTGGCAGTTCGTGAAATATTTCCTTCGTCAAACGCCATTTTCGGATACATCAAGATGAACTCGATGGGAGCCAGCATTTTCGAAACCCGCAGAGAAATTATGTCGCTCTGGATACAAACCGGGGTTTATTTTCTCACAGCTTGCATAACCTATGGCTACCAGGTAAATTATTCGGCGCACCTCAGGAGTGAGTTGGCGTCACATCCTTACAGGGAAATAAGGGAAAGAATTGCGCATGGAGAGAGTTAATGGAAAAAGTTAATGGTTAAAAGGAAGAAAAATTAAATAACTCAACAGAAAAACACTTAACAGGAAATTTAAAAACTAAAACAATAATCAATAAAACAACAATCTTAAAAACTAAAATCATGAAAACAAAGAAATCAATTTTGCTTGCATTAGCTCTGACGCTAATTTCGACTGTAACTTTTGCTCAGATCAACATCGGCCTGCGCCAGGGTGTTGCTGCTACTACCTTTTCCGATAAAGGAAATCTTTACCAGGATAACAAGGTTACCTTCTCATACACTGCCGGTGCTTTCTTTACTTTGCCTGTGGTCAAATCCTTTGCCATACAACCTGAAATCAATTATGTCTGCAAAGGCCGGAGCAATGAAACTACAGAACTGAATACGACCGTTGAAACCGATTTTATGGTTCATTACCTGCAGATCCCGGTGCTTTTTCAATACCGCAACGAGCAACTGCTGAATAAATCAGGATCTGTTTTTTATATCAACGGCGGTCCTTATGCCGCATTTGCTCTTAGCACTCAAACAAAAGTATCCAATAGCACCGAAGGTGGTTTAATGGTTCCGGTTGGCGAAAGCAAAAACACAGATTGGGGTGCTGCCCTTGGTATTGGTTTTCAGACACCTATTCGTGGCAAAGATGTACGTTTCGATTTAAGATATGATATGGGACTTTCGGAAATTGAACTTCAGCCTACCGAATACCGCACAAAGGCTTTAAGCCTGACAATCGGTATTTTGCTATAAAGAATTTTGGTGATTAATTTGGTTAATTTGAAAAAGAGGATCAGAAATGGTTTTTCTTTTTTAATAGTCAGGGCTTCACTTAGAGTGAAACCCTGACTAATTTCAAGACCTATTTTATAACCTTAAAACTTACAGGCAATTCTGCATTGGAACCTATAGCGACAATATATTTCACCTGTTCAGCAGTAAAACCTCCGCTTACAGTGCACTTCCCGCCCGTTATTTCATCCCTCACAACTGGAGCGAAAATAACATTGCCATCCAGAACCATGGCTATGGCGTTACCAATATTTCGCTTTGTGATATCGGCCCATAAGGGAATGGCCGATTTTTTGAAGCTAAATTCAAGATTATCCTTTTCCCGCTTTAGGTCATGTGAGATTTTAAACCGTTCGATGTCGGCTCCATTCAGGATTACACCTTTGCCATCTAATAATTTCAAGGCATAAAGGCAAACTTCCGGTTCATCAAATGTAGTATCCCAGGCAAATTTACATATCTGAGCCAATCCTGCAGCGTTTAAATATTTATCTACCTTGCTGATTCCTGCTGAAGTTGTACATCCGATTTGCGGATTTGAATCGCCGGGAACTTTTCCATTAAACAGCGTTAACAACATGCCATCTCCTTTAAAAAGCCCCGAAACATCTTTGTAATTATAGGTTTCATAAAATTCGAGCACGCCTTTTTGCGTGGCAAGTTGCTCAGCAATTTTCATATCCCAGCCTTTGTTCAGTGTTACCTGGATTTGATTTTTAGCGTGGATAACTGTAACTTCAAACTTTTCAATGCTGAAGCTTTTCAAACGATTGGTAATAATATCGGCTGATCGCGAAAGATCAGCCTGCGCTGTTTTGCTATCGGTTGACTGGATAAGTATGCGGTGATTATTGTCCGGCTTTGTTGTAAAGCCTGTTGCTATTATGCAAATAATGATAATAGCAAGTAATGATTTTATGATCGTTTTCATTGTTATTTAAATTTAAGTTAAAACCTGGCCGCTTCCTGTTGGAAGGGCTAAAAATTAAGAATTAATCTGCGGGAGGTTAACTTAAATGGGGCAAGTCGTCGGTATCAACAAAGTGATATTGCCGGAAAAGCCGATGAAGAATTACCGGCTTTATCTGTAGGCCGGCACTTCGAAGGAAGACTATCCGTCGGTGCGCGGCATTATTATCTGCGGTAAGGTGCAATCCTTGGTCGAAGGATTTAAAATTTGATTTATCAACTAACGGGAGATAGATATTCAGAATATGAATTTCCTGAATTTCAACAACAACGGCAGTGGCGTTCGAATACAGCTCGGATGCAAATTTATAAGGAGATTCGACGGTAGCCGGTTTTCCCAGATTGCCTGAGAATGCAAAAACAAGCAGGAAGAACAGGAACGCGAATACTGCGCTTCCGAAATAATTAAACC
>JBBSDG010000286.1:0-6062 GCA_038249635.1 Bacteroidales bacterium
GATATCAAACTTGGTGACAAGGCTGAGAAGCCAATGCCAAATCCGCAGGTGAGCATAAATGATGTTCCGAATCAAACCGTTTACATGGGTGAATCCCCCATGCCTGTTCTTCTGACAGGTATTTCCGACGGTTCGGGCAACCAAAGTGCTGCTCTTTATGTAACTACCGATAATCCATCGCTTGTTTCAGGCTTTGGCTACGGACCTGTTGTAAACGGAACAAGCTTGCTCAACTATTCCCTTAACTCCGGAGTTGCCGATTCAGCAAAGATTACTGTTATAGCTAAAAATCATGCAGTACCAACTGCCAAAGCAGATACGGTATCCTTTATGATATATGTTGTAGATAAAGCAGCTTTGGCAACAAATACTGTAACCATCGACTTTGCCAAAACCTTCCAGACAATGGCGGGGATTGGTTGCTTTATTACAGGTAACAGCCAGGAACAAATCCAGGCGATTAAAGATCTGAACATTACGATGATGCGCTGTACTTCCAACGGTGAATTTGAACCTGTGAATGACAATTCGGATCCAAATGTTACTGATTTCAGCAAATTTAACCGAAAGGCACTTCCTTCTGATGCTATCCGTAACATCAACGAAAACACCAACTGTCATAAGTTCTTTTATTCCCTCTGGACACCCGCCAACTGGATGAAGCAAAACAAGGCAGATTTTCCGTCGTCGGATGCACAATGGGCTCCGAACAACAAGCTGAAACCTGATATGTATGAGGAGTTTGCTGAATATATAGTAGCAATATGCAAGACGGTGAAAGAAGACGCCGGTGTTGAACTTTATGCCATCAGTTTGCAGAACGAGCCAACTTTTAACGAGCCTTATTCTTCGTGCCAATATACGGGTGCTGAATTCAGGGATCTTGTAAAAGTGGTTGGCCCGCGCATGAAAGCCGCAAACCTCAGCACACGCATTATGCTGTCGGAGGATGTTAACGCAAATAACTGGGTACAGTCGAATGTTGCTGCAACCAATGATGATGCTATCGCAAGGCAATACCTTGGCATTGTGGCTTGTCACCTTTACGATCCTAACGGTATAAGTGTTGGCGGACCCGGAACAGTAAACTGGTCGAGCTTGCTTACTTTTAAAAAGACTACACTTGCCGAAGGCTTATGGATGACCGAAACATCTGGCTATTCAAACATTTGGGAAGGTTACTGGGGTAAAGATTACCTGAGTGGCAACAACCAGTATTTCCCCGGGCCGCTTTCATTTGCAGCTTCCATTTATACATCCTTTAAGGCCGGAAACATCAGCGGATGGGTTGATCTGAACAGTCCGACCGAAAAAAAGAGAGATGAATTACTCGGTGGTGTGTTTAAAAACTTTTCAGCTTTTGTTAATCCCGGAGCTGTAATGGCTGATGCTGCCTCATCGAGCAGCAGTATATTGTCGCTGGCTTTTAAAAACACGGATAATTCTGTAACAGCAATACTGCTCAATACAAGCCATGAGCCTCAAAAAGTTAAAATCCAGGGTACAAATGTGCCTGCTTACTTCAGGTCGTTTACAACGCAGAACTTCAGCTCATTTGCCAAAGGTGCCACGGTAACTGATGGATTTATTCTGCTGCCACCCCGAAGTGTGACTACATTATACCATTCAGTCAACAATGCCGCACCTGAAGTTGATCAGGCTGGCAATCTGGAAATAGCCATACCCGACGGAGTTCAGACTGTATCACTTACGGGCATTGGTTACGGACCAGATATTAATCCTCAATCGGTGATTTCTGTAACTGCTGCTTCAAGCAACCCTGCCATTGTCAATGTTTCGGTTGTTTACAATGCAAACTCCGCTACCGCTGACTTGAAAATCAGCCCGCTGGCATTGGGAACTACAACTATTACCGTAAAAGTGAAGGACGATGGCGGAGTTGCCAATGGCGGAGTCGATACCACACACATCACTTTCGCAGTGAAAGTCCTTCTGGTATCGGGTGTTCCACAGATAAGTAAGGATGAAATATACCTGTATCCTAACCCGGCTAAAAATACCATCACTCTGAAAAATGCTTCTTCAGCGGATGTTAAATCTGTTGTTATCAGCAATATGTCAGGTCAAACGGTGAAACGTATTGAAAAATACGATGGCAGCGTGATCGGTGTTGGCGATCTTCGTCCGGGAGTTTACTTTGTCCGTATCATTAATAAGGATAATACTTCAAAAACAACACGATTTGTTAAACAATAATTCCGGCTTATAATCTCCGGAATATACACCAGATTATGATTCAGGCGATGGCGGCTAAAAACTGCCATCGCTTTATTCATAAAAATTAAGGGGATTTGATCAAGATCTCAAATTCGGATTCAGAAGAGCATATCCGGTAAATCAGGTTAATATCTAAATACTGACATCCATGAAAATTTTTACAATACTGGCATTAACACTTCTATCACTGTCGTTATTTGCACAAAACACTCCACCTGTATATTCCTGGGAAACCCAACAGGCAAAAGTGCTGCCCGGCGGTGACCTTGAATGGACTCCGCTTGCATTTCAGCTAATTAAAGGCAGTTCGGTAAGGTATATTGATTTTGAAAACGGGAACGATGCAAACTCAGGATTAACTACTTCATCACCCCTGAAACATCATCCCTGGGATGCCGCAGCTACCGGGAGTGCTATATCTACATCCGGGATTCAAACCTATATTTTTAAGCGTGGAGTGGTTTATCGTGGTGTGCTAACCGCCAAAGAATCAGGTACAGCCGGGAATCCCATCCGGCTCACTTCCGATCCGGATTGGGGTGCAGGTGAGGCGTGCATATACGGATCAGTAAAAGCTACATCAGGGTGGACGACAGCAAATTCCTCTACTGCACCGAATATTCCCAATACCGACTTGGTCTGGTATAAGGATTTAAGCGGAATTGAAAACCCGACCAAAGTGGTGTGTGAAGTTTCTGAAACCGGGATTAAGAGGGTTTTGCTGGCCCGTACGCCAAACTTTGTTGATACACCAAAAGAGCCCATGCAGAAATGGTGGTCGTTTACAAACAAAGCTTTTTCAGGAACCGGGGTTGCATTAACAGATACCAAAAATATGATCCAATCACAGATAGATTACTATAAAGGTGGCGATGTGTGGGCCATTGAAGGGGTGATTGTAATGTGTACCATGTGGAAGCAAAAAATTCAGAATTTCAACCCGGCAACAATGACGATCACCGTTTCAGATCCCAACTTTGGCGGGAAAAACTGCAAGTATTATACTGAGAACACTCCCTACATGCTCGACGTACCCGGTGAGTATTATTACGACAGGAATACCGGAAGGATATTTATCCGCCTCGAAGGCGATAAAGATCCTAATACAACCACCGTTGAAATAGCTTCGAAATCGAATCTTCTTACAATTAATTCCAAAAGCAATATTGAATTAAGCGGACTTACTTTCGGATTCACTACTTACGACAATGTTCGATATGGAAATACCGATGGGGTTCCTGCCATCAGGCTGGATAACTGCTCGGACATTGCTATAAAAAACTGCAAATTCCAGTATCTGAATGGTGCAATTATGGCCAACGGTGGTGGCAATAATTATTTTATTACCGATAATGAAATGATTTTTATGGATGATTTTTCAATCCTGCTAAATGGACCCGATATGGTATCTGTTCTCAGGAATAAAATCTCCGAAAGCGGTACCCGTCATCTGGGACGCTGGTACAGTTCAATTCCTGCCATCGCCGGCGACCTGAAAGTTGGAGAAATTGCCGGAAATATACTCGAACATTGTTGGGGAAGCGGTATCAATATAGCCTGGGGAAAAGGCAGCGGGAATTCTGCGACCATACCTTTCATCCGCGGATTTGTTCACCATAATAAGGTATCTCATTCCCTTCAGGGTGTGAATGATTATGGTGCTATTGAAGGCTGGCAGGGCGGTCCGGCGTATTATTACAACAATATTTCCAACGATGCCCAGGGCTGGCATTACGACTGGTCGGCCAATAACGTAACTTCTTTAGGCTATCCTTATTATTTTGACGGAGCATTTAAACAATATATTTTCAACAACATAGCGACAGGAACGGCCTCTTATAAAACTGCTTCGGCCTATAACCAGGTACTGGGGTTTTATAACATGTTCGTTCACAATGTGGCTTATAATTTAGCCTCGCTAACAGGCTCGGGCGATGGAAACCTGGCGATCGACGGACAGAATTATTACCTGGCCAATGTATGCGACAGCACCTGGAGGCAGTTTAACCTTGCCACCAGGGCAGCGGGTGTTCCTTTTGATTCCTATGGGAATAACTTCTTCTGCGGAAAAACTTTCAGCGGAAACTTCCTGTCAGGCACCACCGATGCACCTTATAATTTCTCACAGTTTTATGCCAAACTTAATTCCTTTGTTCCTGATTTAGGCCAGGTTGGATTCGAAACCTCTAAAAGAGTATTTGAAAAACCATCGTCTGGAGATTTCAGGCCAACTGTGACCAGCGAACTCATTGACCAGGGTGCAAAATTCTTTGCTCCTTTTCCTTTGAGCAGCGTTGTGGGAGAATGGAATTTCTGCAAACATAAAGCAGATTCAAGCTTGGTAAAAGGTGAGAATTTTTATTTCACCAGTGAATTTGTTAACCGGGAAGAGTATAAAAATGTTCCAAAAAACCATATGAAAGCCTTCGGGCTGTCGGCTGCCAGTTTCGTGAAAGGAAATCTTGAAGATTTTACCGAAGGAGCACTTTTTT
This sequence comes from Bacteroidales bacterium, assembly GCA_038249635.1. Classification (GTDB taxonomy): domain Bacteria; phylum Bacteroidota; class Bacteroidia; order Bacteroidales; family UBA4417; genus UBA4417. Next base: position 4,731 of record JBBSDG010000286.1, read on the forward strand.
TCGATGGCATAAAAACGTATTGCAGCGCTTCGAACACGGCAACTTCAAATACCATCTGCAACAATTTAAATATGACAACCAACAGTTTCAGTATTGAATCGTATTTCAAAACTGGGGCTGGTCATACAGGCGGAGTTCTTGTTGCAAAATTCGGTTTATCGGGATATGGTTATCAACTTGACATTGATCCGGCCGGAAACGCGCGCTTCAGCATTATGAACGGCGGAATCCCTGCAAACAGTCTTACCGGTTCGTCAGTGGTGAACGATGGAAAATGGCACCATGTTCTTGTTGAAGTAAGCAGGCAGGCGGCATCGGTTAATATATATATCGACGGGGTTTTGGCAAATGGAGCTGCCAACGGAATTATGCCTGTATCGGCCAGTTTCACCAATACAAGCGATTTGTGGATAGGAAAAAACAAGGATGGCAACTTTTTTGCGGGAACGGTCGACTTCGTGCGGATATCGAAAGGTACACTAACCGATGCCAAAACAACCATTGCCGAATTGTATAAGTGGGAATTCGATGGGCCATTCCTTCGCGATATTGCAGGCAACCTACCCATTGGTAAGCGCGATGCAGGAGTTCTCGAAACAGGCGGAAAGCTTTGTAATATGACGGTTTCGCCTAACCCGCTTACGTTTGGCCTGAACGGAGGAACTCAGTCTTTCACCATTGATGCCGGGCAAGGCTTTGAGGTCATGAAACAGGTAGGAACCTTTTTTACGTATCTGGTTTCCGGCAATACGGTTACGGTTCAGGCAATGAGTTCAACAACAGCGCGTTCGGGCGAAATTTACATTTTTGGCTGCAACGAAACGCAAAAAATTAAAATCCAGCAACTGAATACCACCGGCATAAACATCCACAAGCAAAGCGAAATAAAAGTGATGCCCAACCCGATATCAGGACAGCAGCTCATCATTTCCATTCCTGCAGATTTAAAAGTGAAACGTGCCAGGTTTATGGATATCACCGGAAGGATTGTGTTGGAAAAGGAACTTGGAAATGGTGATAATACAGTAAATATCAATCTTCCCCCTGGCTTGTACCTGCTGAATGTTACCGGTTCGGAGGTGAATTACAACACAAAAATTGTAGTTAACTAAATGAAAGAAGTTATGGAAACTACCAACCAAACTAACGTATTTAAAGTGATTAACATCCGGAATTTATTTCTTCTGTTCGTCATTTTCCTTCAGGGCGTTTTAGTTTACGGCCAGGATTTCACCCTGCCATTGTACCAGGGCGAAATCCCGAACTCGAAATTTACCGGTCAGAAAGAGAAAATCGAGAAAAAAGATATAATTCTCATTTCCAATGTTCAAA
>JBBSDG010000287.1:0-6051 GCA_038249635.1 Bacteroidales bacterium
GCCAGGTGCCGGTATCCATGGTTGTATATTGAGTGTAAGATCATCGTTAATATTATAGTCGAAAAACTGTGCATCAACTACTGCATCTACAACTGTAAGAATATAAAACACACCGGTAAAAATATAGGACATTTCAAGATAACGGCGGAATCTTTCACGTCCTTGTTTCAGTTGGTCCGGAGTATAGGTAAAGCCTCTGGATCCTTTGGTTGCCCAATCATTAGGAGGCGCAGGTAATGGCCTAAAAATATTAGCAGGGTAGGGTGGATAGTTAGTTTGACTGGTTACCGCGGCCCACTCATAAGCAGCATTAAGTTCCCTGTAAGTTTTAGTATTGCTGACTATAAAATAGATACATGTACCAAATCCTAAATAAACAATAGGTGCTTTCCAGTATTTGCGGTTATAAATCTGACCCGAACCCGGCAAAACGAATGCTAAAATCAAAGCCTTACGTGGCGAATGAATTTTAGCAGTATCAGCCGTAACAACATTGGGTGCAACTGCAACAGTATCCTGTGCATTTGCCTTATTTTGTACAGAATTTGCCAAAATCAGCAAAAGCGTAAAAATGAAACAAAGTCCGCGAACCTTTTTGGAAAAGGAATTCGGCAGACTTTGTACCTTAGGCTTATACTTGTATATTGGGGAGTACGTCACTGTTGTTATCCAATTCCTAACTTCGAAATAATTGCCTGCAAATCCTCATCCGATATAAAAGGTATTACTATGCTGCCTTTTCCTTTTGGATTACGGTTCAGTTCAATCTTTCTGTTTAAACGTTCCTGAAGTGAATCTTTCAGTACTTCATATTTTAAGGGTAGAGCAATTTTGGCGGGTTTATTTGCAGGTGAAACAACCTTGTCCAACTGGCGGACAAGTTTTTCTGTATCGCGTACCGACAACTCCTCTTTAATTATTTTACGGGTAATCAGCAATTGTTTTAGCTCATCTTCCACATTAATGAGTGAACGTGCATGGCCCATGCTGATGGATCCGTCTCTTAATGCTGCCTGCACTTCGGCCGGCAACCTGAGCAACCGCATGTAATTTGTAACTGTAGTTCTGTTTTTGCCAACACGTTTGCTGAGTTCATCCTGAGTAAGGTTGCACTCTTCAACCAGCCGGTTATAGCTGATGGCAATTTCGATGGCATTCAGATTTTCGCGCTGTATGTTTTCAATCAGTGCCCATTCGAGCATCTGCTCATCGTTTGCAACACGGATGTAACAGGGCAGTGATTCAAGGCCGGCAAGCTTGGATGCCCTGAATCTGCGTTCGCCCGAAATAAGCTGATACTTGTCGTATCCCATTTTTCGGACGGTAAGCGGCTGTATGATACCTTGTTGCATTATAGATTGAGCGAGTTCAGCTAAAGCAGAATCATCAAAATCCGCCCTGGGTTGAAAAGGGTTGGTCTCAATTTTTGTGATAGGAAGGTTTGCAATGGCACCAGCCACATAATTACCCGAAATGTCTTTCGAGGTAATATCTGTTTCTGGGCTTTCGAGTATCGCACTCAATCCACGTCCTAATCCTGTCTTTTTCTGAATTGCCATTATTCCTGAACCTTTATTTCTTTTTGATCTTGTGTAAGAGTGGTCATGTGATTTTTTTGCAGCACTTCGCGGGCCAGATTGAGGTAATTCAATGATCCTGTACTGCCTGCATCGTGCATAAGTACGGTTTGCCCGAAACTTGGCGCTTCTGCCAAACGTGTATTGCGTGCAATTATTGTATTAAAAACCATATCCTGGAAATGGGTTTTCACCTCTTCCACTACCTGGTTCGAAAGGCGCAGACGTCCGTCGTACATCGTAAGTAATATTCCTTCAAAATCGAGTTTCGGATTCAGCCTCGATTGTACTATTTTGATGGTATTCAGTAATTTGCCTAGTCCTTCGAGTGCAAAATATTCGCATTGCACCGGTATAATTACCGAATCGGACGCAACAAGTGAGTTAACAGTAACCAAGCCAAGCGAGGGAGAGCAATCGATAAGTATAAAATCATAATCGTCGCGAAGTTGTTCAACAACTTTACGCATCATAATTTCGCGGTCGGGAAGGTTTATCATTTCTATTTCGGCACCAACCAGGTCGATATGTGCAGGCAGCAGAAATAAATTCGGGGTTTCGGTACTCCGGATGATGTCTTTTGCCTGTACCTCTTCGATAATGCATTCGTAAATGCTGGTTTTGATCTTTTTTGGATCGAAACCTACACCCGAAGTTGCATTTGCCTGAGGGTCGGCATCAATAATTAATGTTTTGAACTCCAATACGGCCAATGCTGCACCCAGATTGATGGCGGTTGTGGTTTTGCCTACTCCGCCTTTCTGGTTAGCTATGGAGATTATTTTTCCCATTCGTGAAAGTATTATTTATAGTGTAATATGGTTAAATCCAATTATTTGTATGCGAATATTCAGGTTTTACCTATAAAAATTCGTGGATGTAACGGCTCACAAAGGTACAAAAAAGCTAAAGCCACTTTAAACCAGTGTTAATAAGTTTTTAGGGCTGAACATGCTTAACGAACCTGAGACAGTTCAGGAAGGAACGCCAGGAATAACAGGAAATTATAACGCTGAAATTTATTCAGTTGTTTCGCTGCCTGAGCTGGCAGGATCAATGTCTGTAAGCAAGCGCCTCACTTCTTTATACACTCTTTCGGGAGGTTCTTTGCCGGTTTCGATAAAAGAAAATGCGTCCTGCAGGCCATGCATAAATTTCTCGAAGTCCTCCTGATACAGAAATATCTTATGCTTGTCGTAAACAAATTTGGCAAGGGCATTATCGAACCGCTTTTTACTTTCGGTTACAGTAATGTACAACTCCTTGTCGCGTGTACTTTTAACATCAAAAAAATAGGTGCGTTTTCCAGCTTTCACCGCCCTCGAGAATACATCCTCTCTTGTGTCCAAATAATCAAACTCTTCCATCTTTTGATCAAATTATTGGTTAAATAACTAATCCTTCGTTAGCGCAAATGTAGAAATAATATTTCACTCTGCAACAGGCAGTTATTTTATCAGCATTTATTTAATGAGAATGAACAGTAATATATTGACCGGTTCCCCGGAATATTTACTCAATTTTCAAAACGCGACTCAAAGAATTCCAGGCCAGACCCATGTTCACGAACTACGTACTTTTCCAGCTTTCAGAATTTATAAAAGTTTTAAATTTAATTGAATTGGCCTCATAAATAATTGTAAGTGTTGGTGTTATGTTTTAAAAAACTTAAATATAGTATTCTTCTGAATTTGTTAATTTATAAATTTCAATGGCTGGTTTCACCAAATATCTTACCTTTGTGGCCGTATTCATTAAGGTTCATTTACATTTTATGCTCAGCAGAAGGTTTCTTCGGATAAAAGTAATGCAGGCAATTTACGCTTTTCAACAGGAAGGTCCTGAAAGTATCAATGCCGGCGAAAAACAACTGATAGTTAGTCTCAATAAACTCTACGAACTTTATATCTATCAGCTTTCACTTATTATTGAGTTGTCTGATTTCGCCCGCAGGCGTATTGAAGAAAACCGACTCAAACAACTCCCCACCGCGGAAGATCTCAATCCCAGTCTGCGTTTCATTCAAAATCGTTTCATTCAGCAACTCGAAAATAACCGGGAATATCTAAGGCGTAATGCTGCCTATAAGATTAACTGGGTGGATGAGGAAGAAATGATCAGGAAATTCTACAATCTGATGCGGGAGGATGAAGGTTACATTGCATATATGAACAAGTCTTCAGTTAGCTATGCTGATGAAAAACAGGTTGTTGAGTTGGTAATTCTGCGGTTATTCTCCGAATCGGATCACCTCAGGAGTTACTTCGATGAACGCAATATTTACTGGACCGAGGATTTTGACACCGCAGTGATGATGGTTGACAAAACTATTAAGGGATACAAAGAATCAGCCGATGAGTATAGCAGCCTTCCTACATTATTAAAAGATGAAAATAACAGCGATGGGAGCGAGGATATGCAATTCGTTAAACATCTTTATCGCAAAACACTGATAAACAGCAGCGATTTAAATAAGGTGATCAGCGATCGTGCTTCAAATTGGGACCTGGAACGGATTGCAATTATGGATACCATACTTATTAAAATGGCTATCACCGAACTGATTGAATTCCCATCCATCCCCATAAAAGTTACGCTGAATGAGTATATTGAGTTGTCGAAAGAATACAGTTCACCCAAAAGTAAAATTTTTATTAACGGTGTGCTTGATAAGCTGATAGTGGATTATAAGGAAGAAGGAATTATTAAGAAGTCGGGCAGGGGACTTATGGAATAGTGAATAGTGAATAGTGAATAGGAAATAGTGAATAGTGAATAGTGAATAACGAATAGTGAATAGTGAATAGTGAATAGTGAATAGTGAATAGTGAATAATGATTATTAGGTGCGGTCTTTTAAATTATGATTTCAATAGTAATGAGAATGGATTTATGAAACCTTGCCCTTCGGCTTCGCTCAGGGTTCCGAAACTCCGAAACTCTGAAACATTTAAAAGACCCCTCTGTCCTTCAGACATCTCCCCGTTGGGGAGAACCCTTCGGCAAATTTTGTGGATAGTTTGGAATTTGAAACTCTGAAACTCTGAAACTCTGAAACTCTATAACCTACCTATGCATCCCGACTTTTGTATCCGCAATTATACTGACAAGGACTACCCGGAGATGGTTAGTTTGTGGGAAATGCTTGGTTTGGGTGGCGCGCAGCGTGGCGATGATCAAAGTGTAATAAACCGAACTATTAAAATGGGTGGGCAACTTTTGCTTATGATCGATACAGGTTCAAATGCAATTATTGGTTCATCATGGCTTACAGTTGACGGACGACGAACCAACCTTCATCACTTTGGGATTCGTACTGATTACCAGGGCAAAGGACTAGCTAATACGTTGCTCTATGAATCACTAAAACTTGCTAAAACATTCGGAATGCAGATAAAACTTGAAGTACATAAGGACAACATAAAAGCACTTGGTTTGTATAAAAAAGCAGGTTTCAAATACCTTGGCGATTATCTGGTTTTCATAATCCGCGATATTTCGATTATATAGTACTCATAAAGCCACGAATTGTTACTTTTGCACTTTATTTTAAACGCCCGAATGAAAAATCATCTCCTTGCATTTATAATTCCGGTATTTCTATCTGTGATGTGCATATCGTGCAATTCGCGCAGCAGTACCGGAGTCTCCGGATTTGCCGATACTGATTCATCTGGAGTAACTTATGAAAAGGGTGCATTACCAGTAATTACTTTCGATGAGGTTGTACATGATTTTGGAAAACTGAATGAGGGCGAAAAGGTTTCCTATGCTTTTAAATTCACAAATACGGGTAAGGCTCCGCTTATTATTAATAATGTAAGTACCTCCTGTGGATGCACGGTTTCATCATATCCCAAAAAACCAATAGTGCCAGGTGAAGGTGCCTCCATTGATGTTAGTTTCGATAGCTCCGGAAAGCATGGGTTTCAATCAAAATCAATCACAGTAAATACAAATTCTCAGCCCTCGTTTGCATCACTTCGGATTCAATCACAGATAATTGAATCGGAAACGAAATAAAAATAGTTCATTGTTCAAATTAGTATTAATCAATCACGTAAAAAATCAAATCAAATGAATTTACTTAACATTTTACTTATGGCTCCTCAAACCGCAGGTGGCACTGGTGGCGGAAGTATGGCCAGCTCACTCATTTTTCTGGTACTTATCTTTGTTGTTTTCTATTTCTTCTTTATCCGTCCACAGGTAAAGAGGCAGAAGGATCAGAAGAAATTCAGGGAAGGCCTCTCCAAAGGACAGAAAATCATCACTATCGGTGGTATTCATGGCCGTATTGTCGAACTGCAGGAAACTACCTGTACCATTGAAGTTGAAGGTGGTGTAAAACTCAAACTTGAGAAATCGGCTGTTGCCGCTGATTCACAGGATCAGCTTACCGGCGAACCCGCTAAATAGTTGAAGAAGATTGCTTTTTTATTGCTGATAGAGTGGGAGAAGGGGAGAGTGGGAGA
>JBBSDG010000288.1:0-6014 GCA_038249635.1 Bacteroidales bacterium
TATGGTAATAAACCAGGGTGTCGAAATTAACATTCAAAAGCTTCGCGCTGCTTATGGTACCCGATATCTGTGTTGCCTGGTATTTATACATTTTCTGCATCGAAGCATGGCCGATATTAGGTTTGAATGCAAGATTGACCAAGTTAACAGATTTGTCGCGGTAGGAAACAGCGATCGACTCAGCCGAAATATCGAAAATACTATCAGCAGTCTGAATATTCAGGTTTTTCACGCTTGTGTTTAGCTCTTTGAAGCTATAGATCAGCGTATCGATTGATTTCTGAATTTTTAGTTCACCTATGGTCAGTTTGTAATCCTTTATTCCTACAAAACTAACGGCATCTTTAGCCAGGTCACCCGAAATTCCGCCAATACTAAGTTCCACATTTTTAAAGGTTAAAACATCCTTACGCCAAAGCTGGTCGATCATCAGGTTGTTTAACGAAATGTTAAGTTCCTGTACTTTGAATTCGCGCTGTTTTCCTTTGTTGATAATATGAAACGAAGCATTTACCAGTTCAAAATTCTCAAGAAAATAGGAATTCACAAATTTCTTGATGTTCTTAATGTTCTTAATTTTTTGGCGTAAAGCCACAGCCGAGTCCTGGTATGGCAGCAGTATATTATTGTCGCCGTATAAACTGACCTGTATATCAGGATTAACTATTACAATACGCGACAGAACCAGCTTACTGGATTTTAATAAAGTAAGAATTTTGACATTTTTAAGGAATATTTTGCCGGTTGTAAGCCGGAACGAACTGTTTATATATGGATATTCACCCGATTGCTTTTCGCGTGGCTGCAATACCACATTTAAAACCTGAATGTTCCCCTGAAGAATATTAACTTTCAGTTTGTCGAATTTCAGTTCGTAAACATCCGAAATTATATTGGACTCGAAACTCCGTATCAGGGCATCAGCCAGAAGCTGGTTGAAATGGCGCGAAACATAATAGGTTGAAATAGAACCGAAAACAAAAACTGCGCCAAGCACCCAAAGGATGATTTTGCGGAATGGTCTTTTGGGCTTTATATTTTCTTTAAGTTCCACCAGTATTAATTATGTAATATGAATAACCCATTAACATGAGCCGTTTAAGCTGTATGGATAAAACAATTGATGTATTGCCTTAATCCTCCAACAGAGATGGCGAACTTAGCCCAACCTGCAACTGACAGAAAAGTTCACCTTTGAAACCTTGAACAATAGAGCATTAGAAATTCCGCAATCCGCAAATCCGCAATCTTTTTAACCCTTTTTCCTCGAACTCCTGTTTCCTCCAAAGAAACCCCAGCCACCGCTTCCAATCAGGAAACCGAATGCATACCAGGCTCCGTTGTTATTGGGTGCATACACTGTTACATCATTGCGGAACAGCATGGCAATCAGATCGAAGGGCGCAATAAAACCATGAAGCAGGCCTCCAAGGAAGCCAAAAGTGTGTCCTTTAAGGCAGGGTGCTACAAATTCCTGGTTTGCGCAGCCTGCAAGAATAAAAATTCCCGCTAAAACCAGTATTGTGAAAACAATTCCTTTATAATTGGTTATTTTCTTCATTTCTGAAATATTAGTTTAATATGATTTGCATTTAGGCCAATAACCTAAAAATCTATAAAGTTACAGAAGAACTTTGGAATGTAATCAACATTGCAATTTTTTTTCTTGAACCCACAGTGAAATTGATTTTAAATTGAAATTCTGGTTTCTGATCCTCATCCATTCATATAAAATCAAAACTTTGAAGGCTTACTGAAGTCTGATCCTGAAAATTTAATAATAAATCATAGACTTCGTAAAGTGAATCATGCATATATCCACAAATATGAATACTTTTGCACCATCAAGAGAAAAGATAATATTAAATCACGTTAACGAAAATCTGAATCATGAAAATGAAATCGAATTTATTTATTCTGCTGGCTGCAATGGTCATAGTTGCTGTATCGTGCAAGCCAAAAAATACTGCTGACGAAAATCTTGCTCCTAATGTTCACAAAGTTACTGCTGAAGAAGTAATACAGACCAGCAATTACACCTATGTGCGTGTTTCGGAAAACGGCAATGAAAATTGGATTGCAATCACCAAAGCAGAGGTTGAAAAGGGCAAAGCATATTATTACATTCCTGGAATGGAAATGAATAATTTTGTGAGCAAGGAATTAAAAAGGACATTTCCTTCCATTTTGTTTGTTGACAAATTCAGCGATCAGCCTATTACTGCAAAGCCTGTTGTTGCTAATGTTCCTCTGGCCGATTCGGCAAAGGGCAAGCAAGCGCCGGTGGCAAAAGAGGGAATTAAAGTTGATCCTGCCAAAGGGGGCATCACCATTGCTGAACTTTTTGCCAATAGGGATAAGTATGCCGGAAAAACTATCAAAATTCGTGGCGAGGTTGTAAAATACGCGTCTGAAATTATGAGTAAAAACTGGGTACATATCCAGGATGGCACTAAAAGCGGCGAATCCTTTGACCTGACCATTACAACCAATGATGTTACCAAAGTAGGCGATGTGGCTACTTTCGAAGGAACTGTTACCTTGAAAAAAGATTTCGGTGCCGGTTACTATTATGAAGTAATTGTAGAAAATGCAAAGATGCTTACACAGATGTAAACATTTTTATTCGTAACTTAAAAAATCCCCTTATCGCAATTCCGGTGAGGGGATTTTTATTTTTAGTTATACTATGGGCTGGCACAGCAGGTGCTCAGTGGATGCTCAGCGGGATTTGCAATCCCGCTGCATGGAGTTTCGGATTTGTAATCCGATTAATCAGCAGGTGCTCAGCGGATGCTCAGCGGGATTTGCAATCCCGCTGCATGGAGTTCCGGATTTTTAATCCGATTAATCAACTGGTGCTCAGTGGATGCTTAGCGTGATTTGCAATCCCGCTGCATGGAGTTCCGGATTTGTAATCCGATTAATCAACTGGTGCTCAGTGGATGCTTAGCGGGATTTGCAATCCCGCTGCATGGAGTTCCGGATTTGTAATCCGATAAATTGAAATATCGAAATTATTTTAATCTTTTTTCTGCTTCATTAATTCTTTTCAGAGTTATGAATTTCAAGGTAAAGATCTTCAACCTTTTTTCGTGCCCATGGCGTTTTACGCAGAAATTTCAGGCTCGACTGTATGCTCGGATTTTCGATAAAGCAATTTATTTGAATCAACTTTCCGAGTAATGACCAACCAAAATGTTCTACCAGGCGATTCAATATAATTTCAAGGCTTATGCCATGTAGTGGATTATTTTTTTGCTCTTCCATTGCTGAATTCAAAACCAGGTTATTTTAATACCGCAAAGGTAATGGATGAAAGGTCAAATTTGGTAAAAAATTCTTTTTGAAGCCCCAGGGACTAAAACCTGTCATCCCTCAGCTTTTGAATAATAGTTTTCACATCTTTTTCTTCAAAACGTGCAACAAGTTTTAATGCTATTTTCAATAAAATACCGGGTGGATTTTTAAGTATTTCCCCGAATACTGCGATTCTGCTATCCTTCTTTGCAATAGCTGAATGCTTTTCAATATCATCACGGTCAGCCAAATAGCAGGCAAAATTCCATGCCTGTTCCCTTGCCTTCACCATACTGAAATTAATAATCTGTTCATCTGTGTTTTCTCCAATCCAATCCAGAACCAACATAAGCCTCGAAACTTTTGCAACTCTATCCTGCATTTCATTAACCAGGTTGTTTAATACCTGATTTACTTTCATGAAATCGTTTTTAAGTGAGACCATATTGGTTCCTGCTGCGAAAGTTGCCGCCGCAACACCCAGATCCAGGTTTATATGCGCATTCATACCCAGCATCGTGTGCTGTATAATTGTAATCTTTTCATTTTTTGCTTCAAAGGCAATCTGCCACGAATCAGAGCATCTTAAATTATTCGAAAAACTCTGATATTCTGTTAAATATAAATTAGCAAAAGCCACATCCAATATTTCCATGCGTTCATTATCCTCAAATTGCTTTTCGGCAATGGCTTGTTTTATTTGTGCTGTGGTTCTGCGATATACATAAGCGAAAATGCCCAGAAAATTGTTCTCAGCTACGGTTGAGTCAATTATCTTGTCAAGCTCAGATATAACTTCGTCGATTGATTTTGCAGGAATAGCCATTTTGGAAGGATAAAGTGGCAATTAAACTATAATTGAGGTCAGAGTGTTCAACAGAACTGTTATTTTAAATCGGGATAAATTCAATTCATATTTTAATCATTAAAAGCGAATCAGGTCTCCCCTGAAAAGTAAATAAAGCCTGTTTCCTTCTCTGGAAAATCGTGTAGTTTGAGTTCCTTTTCCTTTGAGGAGAAGGTGCCGAAGGCGGATGAGGTGAGAAAGTGTCCGAAAGTGTGGATGAAGTCAAAAAAAAGGGACTCTTTTAAAAAAGCCCCTTTTAACACTAACCATTCACCAAAAATAATTATTGAACAATCTTGAGTTCCTTAATCAGGTTGCTTGCACCGGCATACTTGTCGATTACGAAAAGCACATACCGCACATCTACATTAATAGTACGCTGAAGTTCAGGCTCAAAAAGGATGTTGCCGCTCATGGCTTCCCAGTTTCCGTCGAATGCAATCCCTATCAGTTGTCCGTTACCATTAATAACCGGGCTTCCCGAGTTGCCACCGGTAATATCATTATCGGTAAGAAAACAGGTGTAAAGCTTACCATCTTCACCGTAAATATCATAGTCTTTCTTATTGTACAATTCCTTCAGTTTGGCAGGAACAATAAATTCCTGATTGGTAGGGTCTTCTTTAGCCATCACCCCGTCGAGGGTTGTAAAATAGTTGTAATGCACCGCATCGGCAGGGTAATAATCGAGTACTTTGCCATAGGTCATACGCATAGTGCTGTTGGCATCGGGATAAAAACTGCGGGTTGGCTCCATTTCGCGAAGTGCTGCAACGAAAAGGCGTTGTGCCTTCCTATTGCGGACACTTAGTTCCTGATTGGTTTTTTGTAAGGCTTTAAATCCTACCATAAAAGAGTTGTAGGTAACAAAAGCCGGATCATTCTGAAGTTTCTTCAGATTTGGCTTTTCGAGAAAAGCATTAAATTTAGCTTCAGTGCAGAAAATTGATTTTTCGAACATCTCAGCCACATATTTATTGATATCGCCTTTGTATTTTTTATCAATAACCTGGAATATTTCCGGTTGCTGAGCCGCTGGAATATTGGCACGGTAAAGGGAAACCAAAGCTGCATAAACGTTTTGCTCAATTTCGTTGTTATATTCCTTGAAATGCACTTTGGAGGTTTCCTTGTATTTTTCCATCTGTTTTTTCAGATCGTTACCTTTGGCACCTGTTTTCAAAACAGTTTCAATAGCTGTTGCCTGGCCTGGAAATGAAAATGCTTTGGATCCATAGAAACAGATTTGTGTGTACCACATCTGCTGATTCAGGTTCTGATCTTTATACTGTTTGTAGATATCAGCATAGGTACTCAACACATCACCATATTTGGCTTTGCGTTGTTCGTCGGCATTAATCCATTGTTGCAACTGTGCTTCAACATCCTGTTTTTTCTTAATAACATCAAGTCTTTTCAGGTCGCGGGCTTCACCGAGTTTATTTTTCCAGAAGTTTGCCAGGCCGGCATACGTGCTTGTATATTCTAAATTTACGCTATCAATTCTATCCATAACCTCTTTCTGCTTTTCAAGAACAATTCCAAGTCCTTTGACAATTACAGGATTAATATCATTCAATGTAGCTTCAACTGCCCATGAGTTCATATAGCGATCCGTTCTTCCGGGATAGCCCCAAATCATGGCAAAATCATTCTTCTTGTAGCCTTTCACCGAAATAGGCAGAAATTTCTTCGCAACCATAGGAACATTATTTTTCGAATATTCAGCCGGTGACCCATCGGGAGCAGTATAAATACGAAAAATACTGAAATCGCCTGTATGACGTGGCCACATCCAGTTATCGGTATCGCCGCCGAATTTTCCGATGGACGATGGTGGTGCTCCAACCAGGCGGATGTCATTAAA
>JBBSDG010000289.1:0-6013 GCA_038249635.1 Bacteroidales bacterium
AGTTGTGTGGGGTCCCGTCGGCATAAGCAAAATAAAATGTATCCTTTACCGATACAGCCCCATGATTATCCTTCTGAGCTGGAGTACAAACAAAACTACCTTTTTTATTATTCAGTCCCTTGACATTGCAGGTTGTTATATAAATCCATTTCCCTTCCTTCTGAGGCATAAATCTGATTTTATATATGCCTTCACCATCATAAAAACCTTGAATTGAGATAGTATCATTATCGTTAATAAACTTGCCGGATAATTTTACATCTGTAAATGGATTACCAATTGTCGGCCCGTTCAGGGTCAATTCAAAGATTTTCCATTTCTCAGTTTTTACCTGTGCACTCAATGAAAAGCTGCATAAAAACAGCACTGTAAATAAAATGTTTCTGATTCTCATAATAATATACATTTAAGTGTTTGTCTATTTTTATATTACTGCTAATTTTTAAAGTATTCTGCACCTTCCAAATAGCCTGTACCAACTTACAAGGACCGCCCCAGATACAAAATCATATCGGAACACGGACCTGGCTTGTCCCTCCGATGCCTCGCTGTCCTTATCTGCTCCGGGAATATTCTGGTAAGCTTGGCTCCAGGTGCGATTCGTTCCATTCCAGGTGAAAGCCTTAAATTGATCGGTGGTGGGATAGCGTATATCATGCTTCCTCAGATTCTCATCCACCTGATCGCAAAGGCTCAGGATGTCCAGGATGTTTTGCTTATTTGCTATCCCAGCCAGGGTTGCCGAAGCAGCCAACAGCCCTTCGACGCCGAACTCATTCGAGTACAAAAGAAAGCGCACCGTCGACTGAATATTATCCGGGCCGCAACGCTTCTCTGCGGGGCCATAGCCAACTCCACCCGGGATAACGTCTAACGGCGGGAAATCAGTACAGATAATCACTCGTGGTGTTTTTGATATTAAAGAACCATCTGAAGTGTTAGTCATAGAATCTTGAAAGCTTCCTTTGATCGCTCTTGAATTCTCTTGCGTGAAAGCGAGGACCGTAAACGAGCCAAGGATTATTAGTATAAAATATAATTTTGAATTCTTCATTCTGAACTTTCTTTATTGATTAAGGTACTACCTTATTCTTTTTTCAAATTTAACTTATCAATAACCTTATCCACAAGTGTTTCTTATGATTCCCTTTCTTATTTTACCAACACAAAGTTTGTACTGAATGAGCCTTTATTCTCCAAGCCGTTAATCACTTTAATTGCATATTCAATTCCCAGGACTGCCATTTGCGATCCGAAGGCATCTACTGTTGCAAGCATTGCACCCGATTTAAGGAAAGGTTGAACGGATGCATCATTATCGAAACCAATAACTTGAATCGTAGTAGCTTTCCCAATTTTCTCCAATACTTTAATTACTCCAATTGCCATCGCATCGTTACAGCACAAAACACCTTTTATATCAGTATTTTCCGCAAATAATCCGGTAAAAACCTTTTCGGCTTTATCGGTTTCCCAATCGGCAGCTTCTGAAGCAACCAAATTGAGTTGGTATTCGTCAATTGATTTCAAAAATCCTTGCCTGCGTTGCTGTGCATTTTCAGCAACCCGAAGCCCTTCAATCATAATTACTTTTGCCCCCTTGCCGAGTTTTTGACCCAGAACATTGCCCACCATCTGAGAAGCGATTTCATTATCAGGGCCTACATAAGTCAGCTGTATACCGTTTGCTTTCAACAATTCTTCATCAAGTTTAATGTCTATATTAATCACCTTTATACCAGCCTCCACAGCTAATACTACCGGAGGAACCAATGCCTTTGAATCGATAGGTACCAAGACTATGGCTTCCACTTTCTGCTCAATCAGCGATTCGATAAGCTGAATCTGCAGTCCAATTTCAGTTTGGTTAGGGGTACCCACAATTATAAGTTCAAAACTGTTTTGTTCCCGGGCAAATGCTTCGGCTCCTTTTTTCATTTCCTGAAAAAATTCAGCCTGAAGCGACTTCATTACTAATCCGATAACTGGTTTATGTTTCATGATAAAGGTATCATAATCAATTAATTGTATTTTTCATATATATCGAGCAATACACAGCCGAAATGAAACCACGTTTTTCTAAAGTTGAATAATAAACTTTAACCGAATGTCCTCCATTCATGATGAAAATGTCGGGGTTAATCTGAAGGTTTTGAGAGTTGTTATTCATAAATTTCAAAAATGAAGAGAAGTCAAAATATCAAATGAGGAGAGCGAACCTCCGAAGTGACCACCGGAGGCATTGTAAAGAGTTTCCTTATACCTTTTTCTATTCTCCACTGTACAATTACAACATCCCAATAGAAAAGTTCGAATCTCCAATTTTTAGCTGCCAGTTTTTGAGTATTTGCCCAGGATACCCAACATGTGATGGCGATCACAAAAAAGAATACTGCTAACGTGTAATTATGCACTAGTACCATATCGTTTTATTTTTATTGATGTTTGTATAATTCCCAACCCATGTAATTGCCTATGGCTTCTTCCAAAATTTCGGATACATGCCCGCGAACCATTGCCACATGGTGTTCGTAACCATTTTTACACATATATTTCATGAGATTTTGAAGATTTGGGATTTCACAAACTGCAATACCTCCATCCATTCCATAAGGATCATCGGTCATTTTACCTTCTCCAAGGTATGTTTTAATCTTTCCTTTTGTGTCGTCAGTAGAAACTCGGAAGTAGGTCATTTTACCAGCTGCAACTTTGCCTTTCACCGCTCCAAATGTTACATCGTGACCTAAAACAGTTCCTAAAATATCAAGCGTTCCAATTTCAATATCGTTTTGGAAGAATGATTTTGGATAGTTGCTGCAATGGGTGCAAACTACTTTGTTGCGATCTTCTGCAAAATTGTTGTTCCAGTCCAAAAGAGCCGATGGAGTTTGAGCAGCCAAAGCCAAGGCATACATAGAGATTACTCCTGCAACGTCAACTTCACAAGCCGAAGGCATCAGTTTTTCACCCATCATACTCATAGTAACACAAGCTGCACATCCGTAGTTTTTCTCAATAGATTCCCAGCATTGAAGTGCAGAAATATCGATGTTGTTTTCTTCAATCCAGTTTTCAACTGCTAAGCCAAAACGAGCTTGTTTGGCAATTTTCCCTTTGTGAAGCGTACTGCAAGTTCCGTATGCCTGAATGTCTTTTACTTTTTGAATTACTGCTGGATCGTTTTCATCTATTTTGTTTGCAGCACCAATAATTTCGGACATATCAACCGGAACTACTGTAATGCCATATTTTTGCAACAGTTTTTCACTCATACGCATGGTTTGGAAACCAATTGGACGGGTACCGATGGCACCAACTCTTAATCCACTCATTCCATTTACAACACGGCAGATACCGGCAAACTTGATTAAGTCTTTGGTAAACTCTTCACTATCGAGGCTATAGGTATGAGAAATCGTGTCAGTGAACTTAATATCATATTGATAAAGGTTATTACATACCGAAAGTTTCCCGCAAAATGCATCTCGACGGCTTTTTACATCTACCTTGTTATTGTCATCATCGCATGCCTGAACCAAAACAGGTACTTTCAAGTCTGAAAGTTTAATGGTATTTACCACACCAAGCTCATCGCCAAAGTTGGGAAGAACTACAAGAATTCCATCAATAATATCACTGTGTTTTCTGAAGTATGCACCACATTTTACTGCATCGGCATATCCTTCGATATTTCCTGTTGGGGTTTCACTCTCAGGCAGGATAACATATCCGATTCCCATTTTATCGAGCTTGGCCAATACTTTTTTACGCGCATCGACGGCCAGCTCAAAATTGAAAATATTACGGGTGGCAATTATTACCCCGAATGTTTGTTTTTTTGTATTAGCCATATCAATAAGGTTTTAATTTATAAGTTAGTTATTTTTGTAAGGTGCGTTTTATAGCTTTTCCCCACTCTTCGTACAAAGATTTTACTTGTTCGATGGGCATTTTTGGTTCAAAGTAGTCATGGATAGTACGTAACGAAATAGCATCATCAAACCCGGATAAACGACCTGAGGAAAACCAGCTCATTATTACTGCCCCCAATGCGGAAGCCTCTTCAATTGGGTTGCGGTTGATTTTAGCCTGCAATATGTCTGATTGAAACTGCATGAGAAAATTATTTTTAACCGGACCTCCGTCAACCCGCAATTCCTGTAAATCAACTCCCGATTCTTCAATCAGAGTCATTAAATCTTTTACCTGAAAAGCAATTGATTCCAATGCAGCCCTTACTATATGAGCCTTAGAAGTCCCAAGGCTCATTCCGCAAATGAGTGCTTTTGCATCATTATCCCACCATGGGGCACCCAAACCGGCAAAAGCAGGTACAAAATATACCCCATTGGTGCTTTCGACAGATTTGGCAAGAGATTCTGTTTCAGCTACCGAATTAATAAGTTGAAGATTATCTTGTAACCATTTTATGGTAGCCCCGGTACAATGTATGTTTCCTTCGAATTCGTAGAAAACTTTTCCTTTGGCAGCAAAGCCGACGGAAGTAACCAGGCCTTTTGGCGGTTCTATTACCTTTTCGCCAATATTCACTGCAATTGACGAGCCAGTACCATAAGTTGCTTTGCCCATCCCTTTTGAAAAACACATCTGGCCAACCAAAGCACCATGAGAATCGCCCAATACCCCGGCAATCGGGGTTTCAACTATAAGTCCATTCATGGTTGTTGCGCCATATTGACCATCGCAGGGTAAAGCTTTTGGGCACATGGTAATAGGAACCCTGAAAAGGTCGAGCAATTCTTTGTCCCAATCTAAAGTATTTATATTAAAAAGGAGGGTACGCGATGCATTGGTGTAGTCAGTTGCATGGACTTTACCTGATGTCAGGTTCCAAATGAGCCAGCTATCTATTGTGCCTAAAAGAAGATGCCCTTCTTTTGCATCTTTCGCGGCATCTTTAATATTATCAAGAATCCATTGTACACCACTTGCCGAAAAATAAGGGTTTATTATCAATCCGGTTTTCTTCAAAACAGATGGGCTATGTCCTTGGGCAATTAACTCATCGCATATTTTAGCCCCCCGATTACACTGCCAAACAATGGCATTGTAAACTGGTTTCCCAGTACGTTTGTCCCACACAACAGCAGTTTCACGTTGGTTGGTAATGGCCACAGAAACAATGTCGGCAGCAGCTATTCTACTTTTTTCGAGCAATTGTTCTACCACTTTATAGGTGTTGCACAAAATTTCTTCGGGATCGTGTTCAACCCAACCCGGCTGAGGATAATATTGTTTGTGCTCTAATGAAGTGCGGAAAAGCAATGATGCTTGCTCATCAAACAACATTGCTTTTGTGGCGGATGTACTTTGGTCAATAGCTAAAATATATTTCATACAAAAAGTATTTTTTATACAATATTGTTAACTTTTTTGCCAATAGATGCTAATGCAGCTTTGACAATTCCATCACTATCAAGTCCATAATGTTTAAAGATTTCCAATGGTGTTCCATGTACTGCGGTTTCATCAGGAATTCCCAGAATGCGCATGGGTACAGGATGTTCTTGAGATGTAATCTCGGCTACAGCACTGCCCAATCCGCCAAATATGCTGTGTTCTTCAACAGTAATAATGCGACCTGTTTCTCTTGCAGCCTTTTCTACTATTTCCCTGTCGAATGGCTTTAAGGTATGCATATCAATAACCCGGGCTTTAATTCCTTGTGCATGTAATTTTCTACCTGCTTGCAAACAATGAAAAACCGTTTCGCCTGTACCAATTATGGTAAGGTCGTTTCCATCTAAAAGCAAATTCGCTTTTCCTATTTTAAATTCAATAGTTGAGTTTTCGTAAACATTTGGTACTGCATTACGCCCAACGCGAATATAGACCGGATGAGGGTAGTTGATTAATTCCCTAACCAGAAGGTTTGTCTGATAAATATCGCAGGGTAAAACAATGTGCATACCAGGAAAAGTTCAAAGTACGACTATATCGTATAAACTATAGTGCGAAAAACCTAAAACCCCATAACTTACCCCTCCAC
>JBBSDG010000290.1:0-5988 GCA_038249635.1 Bacteroidales bacterium
CTGTTTCCGATAATGATTCAACCTCGTTCCAACTTATATGTTCAAACCGGGCAATCACCATTTGTGCAATACGTTCACCAGGCTCAAGAGTAAATGGCGTATCCGAAAGGTTTACGACAATCACTTTTATTTCGCCACGGTAATCAGGATCAATGGTTCCGGGGGTGTTAACCAGAGAAATTCCATGTTTTATCGCCAGGCCGCTGCGCGGACGGATCTGCGCTTCATAGCCTTCGGGAAGCTCAATAAACAAGCCGGTTGGAACCAATGAACGTTCAAGCGGTTTCAGAATAAGGGATTGTTCCAGATCTGCTCTCAGGTCAAGTCCTGCTGAATGAACGGTAGCATATTGTGGCAACGAAAAACGTGAGCGGTTTACGATATTTACTTTCATAAAAAAACACTTTAAATTGTGATTTGTGATTTTGCAGGTTTTATGAGTGATTTTAGTCGTTTAAGATCAATTTTTTCTCTTTTCAGAACAAAGATCACAAAAGCCAGGATATAAAATGTATTGAGAACGATGCGGATTCCAAGACTGGCCGGGGCAATGTACGCACTAATCAGGTAAAGCACAATTCCGGTCATGAAATAAAGGATGATTGTTTTCCAGTCGTAGGGTATGGGGTAGTATTTCCGGCTCAGGTAATAGCTGAAAATAACCATGGCCAGGTAGCTGAATAGATATCCCCAGGCTGCGGCCATAAATCCGTACAACGGCATAAAAACAATGTTTATCACAAGGTTAATTCCCAGACCAAGAAGAGTTATGGTTAATGCATAATGAGTTTTTCCTGATAATTTATACCACATCGAAAGATTAAACACAATTCCGAGTAGTATATTGGCTATAAGCATTATGGGTAATATTGCAATGCCACTCCGGAAATTTTTCCCTAACAAAAGAGCAAACAATTCAGGATACATGGCAATCCCCAGGAAGATTAAAACACAAAAGGCCACGAAATATTTCATCACATCCGCATATATTTTCTTCATATCGTCGCGTAATGAGGATGAAAAGAAGAAAGGCTCGGCGGCATAGCGAAACATCTGAACGAATAAAACCATAAAAACAGCCAGTTTCACATTGG
The DNA here is from genome assembly GCA_038249635.1 of Bacteroidales bacterium. Lineage (GTDB taxonomy): Bacteria > Bacteroidota > Bacteroidia > Bacteroidales > UBA4417 > UBA4417. The sequence goes on from JBBSDG010000290.1 coordinate 1,095, forward strand.
CATTAAAAATACCCAACTGATCCTGCCAGGGCGAAGTTGCCGGTGCAAAAAACCTGAAAAAGATACGGCTGATAAAATCGTTTGCTACACCAGGTAACCCGGCAATCATCAATGGAAGCGAGTAGATCATCAACTCACGAAACTGTTGCCTGGAAAACACAAAATGAAGGTTCAGTAACCTTGGAATAAAAAGAATTAATGATACTATACAACTTAGCAGGATTGCCAGTAATATATAACCGTAATCGGGAGTGGCCGGGATAAACCGGAGCAGGAAAGAGTCGGGGTGCGATACAAAATACTTTGGCAGCAAGAGAAACAATATAAGGTTAAAGCCAACTTCAGAAAGGATTTTAATGGTACGGAAAGTGGCAAATTTAAATGCCTTGTTTTTAAACCTCAATTCAGCAAACAATATCGCGGTAAAGCAATCGATAGCCAGAATAAGGGCTGAATATATGATATAACTGGCAGGATGCCCGGCAAAAGCACTTATCTGACCGGAAAATAATATTATTAAAAGCAGGAATGAAATGGAAGTTGCTCCCAGCGACATCAGTGCCGTTGAAAAAATAATTTCCGAACGGCTTTTATCCCTGCTGGCAAAGCGGAAAAACCCGGTTTCCATTCCAAATGTAAGCACCACCTGCAACAGGGCGATATACGCCAGCAATTCCGACGCCAGCCCGTAATTGCCCGTGGTGAGCATACGGGTGTAAAGCGGAACAAAAAAGAAGTTGATGACCCTTGCAACAATAGAACTAAGCCCATATATCGCAGTTTGTCCGGCCAGTTGTTTAAGTGGATTCAAAAAGGTTTCATTATTAATCGGTACAAAAGTACGTAATTAGTGGGTTCACAGCACACACTGCCTCGTTCCTGGCATTGGAGTTAACAATTATTAAGTATCTTAAGCTATAAGAAAGGACGATTGGCAAGGATGAAAGATGCAGAAACGGAGATTCCCTTCAACGCCAATCCTTTGGCGTGGTTAAAATAAATTAGTGAAGGGCTGTCGCGTAAAGGAATACGTGGATTTTGCTATTCTTTCCCGGTTTTAAAGCCAATAAGTGGGCGTTCTTTTTGTTCTAACTCCTGTTGTTTGGCTTGTTCAAACTGTTTGAGGTATTCAAAAACTACCATTATCTGGGTGTCATGCTCGGTAAGTTTATTTTGGATATTTTCAAGCTGGTGAACGATGTCTTTGTGCATGAACATAAGCTCCCTGAGCTTTACAAAAGTGTCAATAATAAGCATGTTGACTTTATCGGCCCTTTCACTTTTCAGGACACTTGAAAGCATTAATATTCCATGTTCGGTAAAAGCATAAGGTAAATATTTTACATGCTGACCCCGCTTTAAGGTCACATTTTGTGATCTTAAACGTTCGTACTCATCTTGAGAGAGCTGGAACATATATCTTTCGGGGAACTTTCCAATATTTCTTTTGACCTGCTGGTTCAAAACCCTTGTTTCTACCTTATATAATTCTGCTAAATCCTTTGATATCATTACTTGTTTACCACGGACATGGTATATTTTGCTAACAATAATTTCTTCCGCAATAATGATATTGTTATTTTCTGTACTCATTTAGTAGTGTGTTTAATTCAACAAAAGTAAAATATAAATTGGGTGTCGCAAATTGCGATACCCAATTTACTGTAGCGGATGGCATTATTCCACCCTGACCAGTAAACTTTCCAGATTATCACCCTGGTAACGTTCGGTGGAACTCACGTATTTATGCCCGGCCATGTATTGCACTTGTCGAAGGTTATTAGTTTTTAGCCAGTTTGTTATTGTTGTTTGCCTGATCTGCTTGGCGTTGGTAATGGCAGGGTTTATCTTTTTCACGTCCCGGAACAGGTGCAACAGGCTGTTTTTAATATTCTCACTTCCGTTGATGCTGATAAATAACTGATTGTCTATCTGTTTCATGTTAACCTGATCGGGCTTTCCACATGGTTTCGATGTGGTAATTTCTTTAATGATCGTTGGCCTGATTTCGGTTACATACTCGTGCAGCTCTAATATTTGAAAGGGTTTCAGTTCCAATATTCTGCTGTTTCTTCGCCTGTTTCCGGGTATGTTGATTTTTCTTTCCTTCAGCTTTAAATGTCCGGGTTCAAGTTGTTTCAGTTCTTCGGTGGTGATGGCCTGATATACAAAAAGTCCTAAAATTACCTTGTTCCGCTTCTGGAGTGTGGTTTGGGTTGGGTAGTCCTGGTAAAGGGTTTCAAGGTTTTGTAATCAATGGTCACGGTAATGGTTTTCCTCAAGTACCGGTTCCTTGGTATGCACTACCTGAAAATCATCGAAATATACATTCATCGGGCTTTCGTTGGTAAGGTAGGCATAGAAATAACCACTACGGGTCATTTGTATATTTAATTGGCTTAGTGTTTGGGTTATATTGGCTGTATTGGGCACACGCAGTATTCCGCTGCTGCTTTTTATCATGGCAAGGATTATAAATCCGTGCCAGCGTGGTGACAACTGAGCTATATAAATTGATGAACCTAAAATATTATTAAATAAAATTTTGAAATCTACTAAAATAATTCTTTCAAAATCAGGCTTAAACCCACGAAAACCATCAATATCCCAACAATAATACCTCGGATTATATAACCATATTTACTAGATTTGCCTTCAAGTTTCTTCTTAATATCTACAAATGCCATAATTACACCAATAATTGCTAAAACTAATCCTAAAAAAAGATTGAAATAATTCATCTGGATTTTAACGTCTTTTTAGTTTTTATTCGGTTTTTCTTCTTCTTTTTTCCTTGAATCTGAAGCCGCCTCATTTACTGCTTCTGAAAGCTTCTTCCAAGATTCATTTATTGCATTCATGATGGCATCATCCACCCATGTCCAACTTTTTGAAATAGCTTCTTTTGAAATTGCATCACCACTAGCCTTAAATACTCCCTGAATAACCACTTTAGATGCAGCATCGCCATAATCTCCCTCTGATACATCTAAACTTACATCAATGGTAGTACCTACTAAATCCATTACTTCAGCAGGAGCGATTAATACAAGAGAAGCCCCTTCTGTTATTGGAGCTAAACCGTAACCTGCTACTTTTAAAACTGTACCCAACCCTTGCAATCCTTTTCCCGTATCTTTTGCTGCAATTTTACCAATTTCCTTTGTTCCCTGTATAACATTTTTATATCGTTAAGTTTTGATGCCGTATTAATTATTTTTTTATCCCGATTAGGTATATTTACATTACTAGGCATGCTTGAAGTCGGAGTCTGTCCAGTCAGAAGTCTTACTCCTGAATTAACTATTCGTTGTGTTGGTGCGGAAAATTGAGTTTTCAAGGCTTGAAATTCCATATAAGCTAAATATCCGATTGGCTGTAGTCCCCATAAGTCAACATTTGATATAGGAGAATTCCCAACATAATTGTATGGTGAGAGATAATAAAATTTGTCAAAAATAGGATCGACACCTGTAAAGCGGCATAGCACCGCATCATAAAACCTTGCCCCGTAATCCAGCAAATTCAACCCCATTTCATCCTGCATCATCTAGCCGTTGTAAAGATACTCGTTCGGGCGGTAGGTGGCACTGCCATTAGCGGTTAAACCTTTAATGTTCATGCCAAAGGGGTAATAACTGTTTACCTGTTGGGTATTCAAAGAACCGGATTGTAAGCTGTTAACCTGTTGGGTTTGCAAAGAACCGGATTGTAAGCAGTAAACCACGCGGATATTGCCAAGGTGGTCTTTCAAATAAGCCTCATTAATATTAGCGGTGCCGTTGCTATTAAGTACAACACGACCTTCGTCGTAGGTTACAAAATTAAGAATTATCAATCACCACGCGAAAGGATTCGCGCGGCAGTGGGGCTTATTTCCATAGAAAATTATTTTTCCTACAAATCTGCGGTAAAACTTCAATACATATCTGAAACAACAAATTATATTTATCCTACATATATTTTGTTTAATTTTGCATTAAATACCATTTTGATATGGGAAAAACTACAGTTTTGCTGTTTGGAGAGCGTTTAACGCAGATCAGGAAAAAGAAAAAACTATCACAGGCAGAAGTTGGAAAACTGCTTGAGATTGATGGGGATGCTTATGTCCGTTACGAACGCAACGAAGTAAAACCTTCTATCGAGATGGCAGCCAAAATTGCTGATGTCTTCAAGGTATCATTGGATTACCTGATTGGCAAAACAGATTTAGAGTGTGATAACGACACCTTAAAACGTATCGAAGAGATTTCTAAACTGTCAGACAAAAACAAAGAAGTAGTTTATACTTTCCTTGATTCGTTCCTTGCTACCAGTAAAATGCAGGGAATCTTAAAATCATCAAAATAACCCAGGCTATGAAAGTATTATTAGACATACCCGACAACAAAGCTTCCTCGTTGTTGGATGTTTTGAGGAGTATCTCCTATGTAAAAGCAAAGCCGCTTACTGAGACCAAAGCCCTTTTGATGGAAGAAATAAGGGAAGCTGTTGAAGAAATCAAACTCATTAGGGCTGGCAAAAAGAAAGCCCGTAATGCCGAAGACTTTCTCAATGAGCTATAGTGTAAAATCCATCCCGGTCTTTGAAAAGCAAGCCAAAAGGCTTGTTAAAAAATATTCCTCGCTAAAAAAGGAACTCTTATTGCTGGTAAAGGAATTGAAAGAAAAACCCGAACAGGGTACGGCCATTGGTAAAAATTGTTTTAAAATCCGCATTTCCATTGCTTCCAAAGGAAAAGGCAAAAGCGGTGGGGCAAGGATAATTACAAATTTTATGGTTACCGAGGCCACGGTTTACCTCCTCTCAATTTATGATAAATCCGAACAGGAAAACCTTACCAATAAAGAATTGGATGAACTACTGAAGGATATTCCGGAGTAAAGCAGCA
>JBBSDG010000291.1:0-5973 GCA_038249635.1 Bacteroidales bacterium
CGGGCAAATTCTTCAGGCTGAAACCAGGCGGAGAAGTACGGCTGAAATACGGCTATATCATAAAATGTGAATCAATTGCTAAAGACAGCGAAGGCAATATTACTGAAATTCATTGCACTTACGAAGCTGATACAAAGAGCGGAATGGTGAACAGCAATAAAAAAGTTAAAGGAACTTTGCACTGGGTTTCGGCAGCACATGCCATTCCGGTTGAAGTGCGGCTTTACGACCGCCTCTTTGCAGTTGAAACGCCTGAGAATGTTGAAGAAGGACATGATTTCAAGGAAAACATTAATCCCGATTCACTGAAAGTAATAACGGCTTTTGCCGAAGCTTCTGTTACTACAGCCAAAGCCGGCGATCGTTTTCAGTTCGAACGGCTGGGTTATTTTTGCGTGGATCCGGATACCGATAGCTCAAAAATGGTGTTTAACCGCACGGTGGCTCTTAAGGATACCTGGTCAAAATCACAGCAGGCGTAAAATAACTTCACTTTTGTGGTGCCACATTTAAAAAAATGTATAATTTTGCGCCCTCATATGAAAATTGTCTGATGGTGTAATTGGCAACACGTCTGATTCTGGATCAGAAGAGTCCAGGTTCGAGCCCTGGTCGGACAACTTATAGATAAACCACTTACGAAGTTTTTGTAAGTGGTTTTTTTATGTATTTGCAAACAAAATTACATACATTTCCAAGAAATTAGTATTGTTGAAATCCTTAATAAGAGCTATTTAGGACTGATAAAAATAGGTCACTAAAATTATTGGAACTTACTATTAAATTGAAAAAGCGAAGGAATTATTAAGACAATTATAGTTTTTGAAATGATTTAGCGTAATTGAGTTTTCGCTAACTTCTCATTAATTTATAAATAATTCAGCGTTTTACAGGCACAAATTTATAACAGAATTTCTATTATTGCTCGTGTTACGAAATTAATTCCGAATAAAATATAATACGCTTCCTCATGCGCAGTCCGGCTGTTTTTTGGCCAAGAGTGATGAAAGGAAGCGTTTTACTTTTACAAAAATATAAAATTCTGTTTTGTTAATTCAATTGCCTGAATGAAATAATTATGGCTTCCACTCAATTGCAAGTTTAAAACTAATGGCACCAGTTGATCCCGTTATAGTTATTTCGGAAGGGTATGCCTTACCATCTGTAGGCATGAATTGGTTAAATATAAAATGAACACCGCCAATTTCATCAGCAATAAGCAGCCCATCATCATCCTTGAATAAAAATAAATACTCGTTAATCACGGCTAGTATTGTGTTATTTGCTGCAAATGTTTTAGGCAAACTGGTAACCAGTACATCTGTTAAATATTCACTGGTATAAAATGATGTTGTTGATGGATAATTAGAAATAATAAAATATGGATCTGCGGCGCTATAGGAGTCCCATCCGCTTCCGCCTGGCGCTGTAGCCGGAAAAGCGAGTAAGGTTAGCTGTTTTACATTCACTTTTGTCGGCGCATTACCAACAATAACCTGTTTGCTTAGGTTAGAGGTAGCTGCATCGGCATTGGCAGCGGTTAAAACTACCGTGTAAGTGCCACCGGCAGCATATAAATGCTTCGGAGTTTTTTCGGTTGATGTGGTTCCATCGCCAAAATCCCAGTGATAGGTTGCCGCATTGGTAGTTGTATTGCTAAATGTGGCAAAACACGGTGCAAAAGTTACATCGCCGGTAAATGCAAAGCCTACTGTTGGCATAGGTAATACTTGTTTAGCCACAGTCAGGTATTGCGTGGTTGTATTTGTTTTGCCATCGCCGTTAGTAGCTAATAGTGTAATGGTATATTGCCCGGCAGATGCATAGATATGCTGCGGGCTTGGTAAAGCGGACGTTACACCATCGCCAAAATTCCAGAGAAGCGAAGTTGCATTTTGCGAAGTGCTTGTAAAGGTTACAGTTACTGGCACATAATTTCCGGATGCGGAATACGAAAAAGCAGCCACCGGATCGGGCAATGCTTTATCTTTTTTGCATGATACTGTGACCAATGATAAGGCCATAACAAATAAAAATAGTTTTGTTTTTTAAAAAATCTATAGATTTCTAATTCATGTATGTTGAGGTAGAGATTAATGATAAGGCGAATGATACAAATCCATGATACAGAAAATTTTGTATCGATCAATCAGAAAATATATTGAAACAAAACCTCGAATACGGAGATATTGAACATGCGTTTCTGATAATTTATAATAAAATCAAAATCATGCAACATTTATTTGATTTAACTGGAAAAGTTGCCTTAGTAACAGGTGCAACGCATGGATTAGGAATGGCAATGGCCTTAGCTCTAGGAAAATCGGGAGCTAAAATTGTGGTTAATGGTATTTCGGCTGAACATCTCCAAAATGCAAAGAAAGAATACCTGGAACTAGGTCTTGATGTAGCTACTTATTTGTTTGACGTATCCGATGAACAAAAGGCTGAAGAAGGAATTACTAAAATTGAAGCTGAAGTGGGTGCTATAGATATCCTGGTTAACAATGCCGGGATTATCAAGCGTATTCCAGCCGTGGATATGGCTGTAGCCGATTTCCGACAGGTAATTGATATAGATCTTACCGGCCCGTTTATCATAGCTAAATTTGTGGCAAAAAGTATGATCAGGCGAAATGCAGGAGGCAAAATCATTAACATTTGTTCCATGATGAGTGAATTGGGCCGCGAAACGGTTTCAGCCTACGCGTCGGCCAAAGGTGGTTTGAAAATGCTTACCCGCAGCCTTGCAACCGAATGGGCCAGATTTAATATACAGGTAAACGGAATCGGACCAGGATATTTTGCAACCAGCCAAACGGCTTCTATCCGAGTTGACGGTCATCCGTTCAACGATTTTATAATTAACCGTACACCGGCAGGCCGCTGGGGCAAACCGGAAGATCTGCATGGAACTGTTATTTTCCTGGCTTCAAAAGCATCAGATTTTGTAAACGGACATATCCTTTATGTTGATGGCGGCATCCTGGCTTCTTTAGGCAAAGCTTCGAACGAATAATATAGTAAACTACTTCAACTAAGTCACAAGTTCAAATTGAGATCAATATAAAAATCTATGTCCCAGGACTTGAAATTTGAAATTTTCTTTAACGCTTTACTCTTGCGTTTCCTTGCCAGATACTCCAAACCATATCCTCGTCTGCAGGCTGGGCATAGTCGGTTAAAAATGTTGTTGCCAGAGTGCCGCTGGCCCAGCCAAACTGCATGCTTTTTTCGGGCTCCCATGCTTTGAGGATTCCGTATAGTAACCCACCTACAAATCCATCACCGCCTCCTATTCGGTCGAGAACAGAAATTTCGCGTGGCTCAATCACATGCCAGTTGTCTCCTTCAAGCATAATAGAACCCCAATTGTGTTTGTTTGTATTTATTACCTGCCGCAGAGTGGTAGCAAATACCGAAGCATTTGGGAAAGTCACTTTTACCCTGCTGATCATACTTTTAAAGCTATCGATATTGGAATCAATATCTTTTCCACCTGCTTCCGGACCTTCAATTCCAAGACAAAGCTGAAAATCCTCTTCATTCCCGATTAAAATATCCGATAATGAAGCTATTTCAGAAAAAGCATCATGTAGTTCCTTTTCACGTCCTTTCCAGAATGATGCACGATAATTAAGATCAAAAGAAATCCGGGTTCCAGTTTTCTGGGCAGCACGAGCCAGTTCAAGACAAAAAGTACTGGTCTCGGACGACAAGGCAACGATAAGCCCTGAAAGATGCATTATCTGAACGCCCTCTTTTACAAAAATCCGATCAAGGTCAAAATCATTCACATTCAATGTGCGGCCTACTTCACCGGCACGATCATTCTGTACGCGGGGTCCGCGTGAACCGTAACCGCTGTCGGCAATATTGAATTGGTGCCGGTAACCCCATGGATCACCCTGCTCAATTTCCCTTCCTTCATAAGCCATGTGTCGAAGGGACAGGCTGCTTTTTATAAACTGAGCTATTGCGCTGTCTTTTACAAATGTTGTAAGTACTTTTACAGTAAGCCCAAGGCAAGCCACTATGCTTGCAACATTGGTTTCAGCGCTTGTTGCCTGCATTTTGAATATATCGCTACTATGAACCGGTTGTCCGTTAACGGGTGTAATACGCACACCCATACTGGTTGGAACCAGAAGCGACCAGGTAAAGTCTTTTCTTAATTGTAAGTCCATGACATATAACTAATAAGTTGTAGTTGATGATTTGAATTTCTTTGTACCTAACTTTAAACAAAGGTAGCAATATGAAGCTCGAAGTGTAATTTTTTTATTTCACGAGCTGCCACTATAAACCATTCTAAAGATTTCACCAAATATACATTTCACATGTAATTCGGTTTCAGAACAGCAATAGTGTATTTGATTTTCGAAACCATTTCATCTCTTATTTTGAAAACTTTTTCAAGTGTATTTTGGGAAACTTCGCGCTGGTTATGCAACACCCATTCGACAGTACCGATGAAAACATTAGCTTGTTTGGCATATCTTTTATACCTGTTATCAATAGATCGTGCTGTACAATATAGTTTGATTCGTAGATATCTAAAGTTTCGTTAAGGTAGACGATAATATATAACCATATTTTCAAATCCCGATATCGTTGGCAGAATTTTTATATTTATCACAAAAAATTATACAAGCTGCTTGCTGAATGAATCCCTAATTAAAAGAATCAACACTAAACTTAGCCAATAAACTAGCGTTTCTGATCTGAAATCCACATTTCTGCTTTTACTGTTTTTTGTAGGAATTGGCATCTTGAATTCGAATGTCCGGAATTTTAAAAAATTGTTATTGATACCTGGAAGCAAACAGACCTGACACTCGAACAGGGATTTTAATCTACTTAATTGCACGGGTGCAAAGCCGGCAAATAGTGAGGTTGATGTTGTATTGAGTATGCCGATTATTGCTGTCTGGAAGCATTTCTTAGTTCCGGGGGAAATAAGCGAGAGTAAATTCAAACTGATCTAAAGCCAATCTGATTGGTTTATTTTATTATCCGAAGAATGCATAATTTTTTTATCTCACATTCGTTAAACTTAAAAACAGTTCAACACAATGGCAATTCTATTTTATATTCCAATTATCATAATCTAACTATCCTGAGCAATAAAATCCTTCCCCCTTCCCACTACAAAACCAAGATTTATGGTTTATAGTATCTGCAAGATTATAATATAAATATCTGTTAATTATGGTTATACTAATTGGTTAAAACAAAACCAGTCAATTATTTGCATTAAGTACAGAAACAGCAGTACATTAGCTGACCAATTAACTGGTCGACCAGTTGTTCTAAATACTTAATAAATACATCGTGGACTTAATCGAAAAATTTGAACCTATAAAGGTTGAAAGCCCGGTTGAAAAGATAATTCAACAGATTCGGGATTCAATTGCCGACGGGCAGTTGCTTCCGGGTGACAAACTTCCGTCGGAAAGGCAGCTTACTGAACGGTTCAACATAGGGCGGACATATGTACGCGATGCCATAAAAAAACTGGAATTCCTGGGAATACTGAAAACAAATCCACAAAGCGGAACCGTTGTTTCAGGTGTCGATGTAACCGGCATGGTAGGGCTGTTAACAAATGTGATTCAGCTAGGGAAGAATGATTTTTTTCATATGGTTGAAACACGCGTACTAATGGAAAAATTTGCGTGTGGTCAGGCGGCTATCCGCAGAACCAAGAAAAATATAAGTGATATGGAGGAAGCTCTTGAAAATTATCGCATCTGTGTTGAATCAAGCCTTCCGGGAGTAAACGAAGATTTCAATTTCCATTTAAAAATTGCGGAAGCAAGTCAGAATAATGTTATAAAATCTTTGATGATGATACTTATTCCTGACATTATTACTGTTTACCGCAAACTGAATGTATGTGGCGAAGGACGTAATTTAAAATCATTGGAAGAACACAGGACCATTCTGGACTGCATCATAAATAAAAAACCA
>JBBSDG010000292.1:0-5956 GCA_038249635.1 Bacteroidales bacterium
TGTAGGGACCGGCCTAATAGAAATTTCACAACTGATGTTGGCGAAGGTGAACAGCGTGGGCATGTGCGTAGCAAAACACCAGCCTCACGTGCTGCCCGGATATGGGAAACTCTATCAGGCCGTTCCCAATTTATTGGGATCACGAGCCTTACCAAGTCGTACATCTGTGTGAAATTTATAGTAAGCCTTGACCTTTTGGTTCTATTGTACCTGTACTGAGCGAAGCCGATGTATTAAGACAAAAGAACAAGAAAAAAAACAAAAAAACAGAATATAAACTTGTGCTTTCTTTTTCCAGCACATCAAAATAATATTTAGCCGGGATTACACTCTTTTAGCTGTAAATCAGAAAAAATGAAATATTTTTGCACTCTTTGAGTTAATAATACATTGAAACCAACGCGATCAGGTAACTAAACATATATCACCCATTTGAAATTGAAATCAGTTTTCAGATTTATCCTTTTGCCGCTAAGCATCGCCGGGGTTGTATTGCTGTATTCATGTTCCACTAAAAAGAACACTTTTACAAGCAGAACATATCATAATCTGACCACGCATTACAATATTTACTGGAATGGTAACGAGAGCTTCAAAAGCGGTAAAACTGCTTTAAGCGAAAATGTTGCCGATAATTACAATTCAATTCTGCCGGTTTACAACTTCGGCACAGCCGCGGAATCGCGCAAAGTATCGTCAGATATGGATAGGGCGATTGAAAAGGCAGGAATTGCCATTCCGCGACATTCAATGTTTATCAGGAATGTTGAGCATAATCATTGGATTGATGATTGTTATATGCTCATCGGCAAGGCACAGTTTTTCAAACAGGAATATCCCAATTCGCGCCGCACCATGGAGTACCTCATGAAACAGTATGCAGGCACCCAAACCGAACTTGAAGCTTCCCTGTGGCATATCCGTACTTTTCTTCAGCAGAAACGGTTTGATGATGTTACCGCGCAACTTGAACAGTTTGAAACGCGCTTATCGAAGACAAAAGCAACCTACCGCATACGCCGCGAAATCCCGCTGATGTATGCCGATTATTACCTGATGACCGGAAACCTGTCGGCAGCTAAAACAAATCTGAAACAAGGACTTACCCTTACCCCGGACCGGAAACTTAAGGCCCGCATCAATTTCATTCTTGGCCAGATTGCCCAGCAGGAAAAGAATTTCGCCGAAGCAACTCAATATTATACAAATGTGATTAAGAGTCCGGCTTCTTTCGAAATGATATTCAATGCCAGAATTAATCTCGCAAAGAGTTTTGATATTTATTCGGGCGATAAGGCAGACCTTGAAAAGCAGTTGAAACGTATGCTCAGGGACTCTAAAAACAAGGAATATAACGACCAGATTTATTTCGCACTGTCCGAACTGGCAGCCCTCGACCAGAATGATACCCTTGTGATGCATTACCTGAAGCTTTCAGTTTCTTCGAGTTCCAAGAATAATTATCAGAAATCATCCTCATCATTGCAGCTTGCTGATATGTTTTTTAAGAGGCAGAATTATGAAATGGCTGCCGCTTATTACGATACTACTTTGCAGGCCTTACCGCTTGAACATCCTGATTATGCTGCCATAAATAATAAAACACTCATACTTACCGACCTGGTAAAAAACCTTCGCATTGTTCAAAACGAGGATAGTTTACAGAAACTGGCACTCATGCCCGAATCGGAACTGGTAGTGCTGATTCAAAAAATAATTGACAAGAAAGTTAAAGAAGAAGAACAACAGAAAGCCCTTGAAGAACAGCAGCAAAACGAAACCAATGTTCTCAGCAATGTTCCGAATATGCGGAACGAAAATATGGCAAGCATAGGCGGCGGTGGCTGGTATTTCTATAATCCTTCGGCAATAAGCTTCGGGTTTTCGGAATTCATGCGTAAATGGGGCAGGCGCAAGCTGGAGGACAACTGGAGACTGTCCAACAAACGTGCCGTATCGCAGCTTGACGAAATTACCGCCGAACCTGTTAATCCGGGCGATTCGTTAAAACCGGGTGAAAAAGTAACCGCTGCAAAAGCATCAACCGATCCTAAAAAACCGGAATCATACATTGCCAGGTTGCCCAAAACAAAAGAAGCTCTGGCGGCTTCCAACGAACAGATTTCGACGGCTTTACTGAACCTGGGATATATTTACAAGGATGGACTTAAAGATATACCGAATTCAGTTAAATCATTTGAAGATCTTATTCATCGTTATCCTGAAATGAAGGATATTAACCGTATTTATTACCAGCTATACCTGATCGGCAAGGAAATTCCGGAAGAGGCTATGGCAAAAAAATACAGCGATATTATCCTTGATAAATATGGCGATACGGATTACGGGAAATTCATCAAAGATCCGGATTATAATAAAGAAGTGCTTGCACGAAGAAACCGTGTTTCGACACTTTACGAAGAAACCTACCAGGCATTTAACCGTGGACAATACCGCATGGTACTGCTATACAGTAACCAGGCCATAGCCGATTATCAGGACGAGGATCTGATTCCCCGCTTCGAATACCTGCGCGCCATTTCACTTGGCAAAACAACAAGTATTGACACTATGGTGGTTGCGCTGAACAAGCTTGTGAAAAACAGCCCTACTCACCCGGTTACTCCTACTGCAAAGGAGATTCTGCAAAAATATGATAAGAACAGGCCCGCGGTTTCGCAACTTAATACCAACAACGACAGCAAACAAACTCCTGATTCATTGAACATGGCGGAGGTTAATCCAACTTCTATCTTTACTCAGAGTAATGATACGGTAGTTCCTGATATCTATAAACTGAACCTGAATCAAACCCATTTCTTTATTATGATGGTGGATGGGAATAAAGTAAATGTGAATGCCACCAAGACCAGGATCTCGGATTTTATATCGAAGAGTTTTGCCACAGCCAACTTATCGGTAAATGCAATAGTATTGGATGCCGGGTGGCAGATGATTTCGATCAGCAGTTTCCGCAACAGTCAGGCAGCCATGGAATTTTACCATGCGGTGAGTATAAATGAATATGTGAACTCTCCGCTTGGCAAGAGCGACTATAAGCAGATGATAATTTCCATTGATAACTATCCTATATTTTACCGTGAAAAGAAATACAACGGGTATATTAACTTTTTCAAAAAGAACTACCTGAAGTAAATAACCAGAAACTGCAACCAGAATATACTGAATAAATAGCACTTTTTATTGCCGGAATAGTGCAGAATTCAATTAATGCACTATTTTTGTTTCCGGTAATCTTAACTTATTTTTATATGTCCAAAATTTTCACTCCCGAAACACCTTCAGTAAATATTATTGGTAATGGAACTGATATTAACGGTAACATCAAATCAAACGGCGATCTGCGAATTGATGGGTTTATCAAAGGCACCATTCAGGCTACCGGCAAAGTGGTTGTCGGCTCCACTGGAAGAGTCGAAGGTGAGATCAATTGTCAGAATGCTGATATTTCGGGGGATGTAAAAGCGCATATAAAAGTTACCGAATTGCTTAGCCTTAAGGCAAATGCAGTAGTAAGCGGCGACATTCTTACCAATAAACTGGCTATAGAACCCGGTGCCGTTTTTACCGGTGCCTGCAAAATGGGAAACCAGGGAAGCGTTAATGGAAAACCAGAACCTGCCACCGAAACCGAAGCCAAATAAAGAACCGCGGCCTCCTCTGGAAAGCTATGCCCGTTATTCGAGCCTGGCATTTCAGATGTTTGCCATTATCGGACTGGGTATTTTTGGTGGCGTTAAACTCGACCAGTGGCTTAAAATAGGATTCCCTGTTTTTACTGTTTTGCTTTCGATAATTTCGGTAGCCGCAGCAATCTATACGGCGGTGAAGGATCTTTTAAAGAAATAACCCATTTTAACCTATTGTTACATAAAGTTTCCTTTTCGGCATCAAATAAATAACTTTTTCAAAAACAGAACTTTTTCAGAATGAAGGAACTCGTAAACCGCTTTGTCCGCAACCTGTTAATTTTTACCGTAATTCTGGCGATTTGCGGATTTGTGTTTTCGCACTTTACCGTGGGTTTGATTTCAGGTTTCTGGCCTTTTCTGTTGCTGCTTTTTGCAGGAATCACAATGACTTTGGTTACTCTGTTGTTCAGCGCAAGCGAGAAGAAATTCAGCCATTTTTCAAACATATTCATGATCGCGAGCATGTTCAAAATCCTGCTCCTGATTGTATTAATTGGCGGTTATGCTTTCAAATTTCCGTATGATGCTATAAGGTTTTCGGTAACTTTACTCGTTTTTTATATACTCTATCTTGGTTTCGAGATAGTCTGGCTACTGAAACTACAGAATTCGGATGAATCAAAATAAGCATTTATTGTCAGCCTGATTTTTATTAAAAACTTCTATTTATAATTTTGTTTAATATATTTTAATTTTGATTAAACACTTTAAACTATTATGTGTTATATTTGCTGTTAAATCAATATAGTACATTTACAGTCTAAAAACACTTCTCATGATATTCATCACTCGTCGCGAACATTTTAATGCAGCACACAGGCTTTTCAGGTCGGATTACAGTGACGAGCAAAATCTTCAGGTATTCGGCAAATGCTCGAATCCTAACTGGCATGGGCATAATTACACACTTTTTGTAACGGTTAGTGGTGAGGTTGATGATGCAACCGGTTTCCTTGTAAATCTCAAAGACCTGAGTGTCATTATCGATCAAAATGTAATTGAAAAACTCGATCACCGGAATATCAACCTGGAGGTTGATTTTATGAAAGGCAAACTAGCCTCAACCGAAAATCTTGCTATCGGCATATGGAACGAAGTTGTTTCGCCTATAAAGGCTTTGGGAGCAACGTTGCATTGCATAAAACTTTACGAAACCGAAAACAATTTTGTAGAATACTTTGGAGGCTGAAAATTCAATCCATCAAAATAAAACGATTAAATATCTAAATATTGAGACGCAAGTCACCGCATCTCTACAGTCAAAAAAACCAAAACAACATTTTCACAATTTCAAACTCTTCAAACATTTCAAACTCTTCAAACTCTTCAAACTCGAAACCCTTAAATAATTTCCTTTAAACTTTTAACTTACACAAAATGAGCAGCGAAATAGTAAAACCCATGATGATTGAAAACAATATGGACGATTACGAACTGAAAGACGGATACGAAAAACGCGACATCTATAATATGACAACTATTAAAGATCTAGCTTTTCATTATCGTGAAATCCTACGCCTGATAGGCGAAAATCCTGGTCGCGAAGGCCTTGAAAAAACACCCGAACGTGTTGCCAAAGCTATGCAGTTCCTTACTCACGGTTATGACCTTGATCCTGAGGAAATTCTCCGTGCAGCTTTGTTTAACGAGGATTACAAGCAGATGGTGTTAGTTAAAGACATCGAATTGTATTCGATGTGCGAGCATCATATGATACCGTTTTTCGGGAAAGCGCATGTAGCTTATATTCCAAATGGCAGGATTGTAGGACTCAGTAAAATTCCACGGATAGTAGATGCATTTGCACGCCGGCTTCAGGTACAGGAACGCCTCACCACACAGATAAAAGATGCAATTAATAATACGCTTAAACCGTTGGGAGTTGCCGTTGTTATTGAAGCTCAGCATATGTGCATGAGCATGAGAGGTATCCAAAAACAGAATTCAGTAACCACAACCTCCGATTTTACAGGCGCTTTCCTTGTGGATAAAACCAGGGCAGAGTTTATACACCTGATTAGTTCGAGGCTGCATTAACAATCTTTAAGTACATTATGGTTTTCATAACCGTGATTATTATTAATTTTGTAACCTCAAACAAAATTAAAACTTCTGAAAAATGATTAACGAAGATCAATACAACACGCTGACCGATGTAAAAGTCCGCGACGAAAGTTCAGTGCAAGCCTTTATGACCGGTGTGTTCTCATGGATGTTTATTGCACTGGCAATTACCGCTGTAA
>JBBSDG010000293.1:0-5947 GCA_038249635.1 Bacteroidales bacterium
TTTTTAAATTTAATAAAAGGGATTTCAAAATCTTTTAAAATTACAGTGCCGTACAAATCAAACCAATCCATACCACTTTGCACAGTAATATCTACAACCGGCACTTCTAAAAGATACCGTATGCTAGCGGGTTGTCTTATGCTAAAAAGAAGAAGAGCTAAATCCGACCGGTTTTCCGATAACCATTCCACCATAGGATAAACCTGCAGGGAAAGGGCGTCTGTACCAATAAGCCCAAAGGTTGATTCGGTCTGTTTCAGGTTTCGCGATTTCAGGAAAGCGATCTTTGCTTTTTCCCAGGCTAAATTTCGCTTAAAACGATTAAAAACGAAACCACTTTCGTTGGCAATCAAGGTGGTAAAAGTAGTTTGAGGATTGTTGGCCAAAATAACCTTGTCGCCATATTGAAAACTGAGCACCAACACGATACGACCTTGCCATCCTACTTCGAGCGAGAGAATAGCTTCCGGCTCCAGGTGCAGATCATTTATTTGAAAGCCCTCTGCTTCGATTTCGCAACGACTGGCAATTTTGCGGATAAAAGTGCTGAAGTACTTATACTCAATATGTTTGGGGATGTTTACATATTCCTTGTTTCGGAAAGGAATAAGCAGTTTGCCGTTAATCTGCTCATTAAACCTCCATAGTTTGTTCCCCGCCAGGTACCAGCAAGGATCATTAACCAGGATAATATTTTCAGGATTGTTTAATACAATTTCCTCATTTGCATGAAACGCACGAAGCTTATATTGAGTTCCCTCATGGGTGCGTACAAACTTTAACGTAGCCTGCGGACTTTCTCTTTCAATAGCTATTTTATCCTCAGCATACAGATTGGAAGCGCCTTTGCCATTGTAAAAAGGGATATTATTCTCAAGCAGGATTTCAAGTATTTTCGATAGCTTGCGCTCTACGAAAGGCCTGATCATTTCGTCAAGAAGTTTCTTATCAAGCTTGGTAAAGAAATCCTTCGGCGATTCCTTTTTCTTTGAAAATTGCTTAATAATCGCCTGGTTCGAGTAACTTTCAGATAGTTTAAAAAATTCAGATTCAGCCTCACTTAATTCAGGATACTGATTAATATTCAATACTGTAATACGTTCGTGAACAGATATAAACTTTTCATTTTCGCGAAAGCATGAATAGGGTAATACCACGTAACCAATTGGTTTAACGTAGGATAATAATGCCACAATAAACTTCTGCGTTTCCATAGCACAGTTAGCAAGGTAAAATTCGGGTATAAATCAGATGTGTTTTATGTGTCGGCAAAGGTACAAGTATAACAACAATGCTTCCTGAAGTACGAAATTAATAAGGATACTTTTTTTCGGGCAAAAAAAAACCGGCTTATCCAGCCGGCTTTTTTTCAAAACAATCTGTTAGTAACCTGGATTCTGCTGACCTGCAATTGCCGGGTTAGCAGATATTTCCCTTGCAGGAATAGGGTAAACCAGCTGAGGATCATTGTAAGGCATATCACCTACATTACGTTTGAGCCTTTTCATATCATGGATTTTAAATCCTTCGTGAGCCAGTTCCAGCCGTCTTTCGTAGAGGATTTCATCGAGCGTAACCGATTCGGCTTCTGATAAACCTGCCCTGGTATGTATCATATTAAAGTCATTCAGCGGAGTGTCGCCAATAGCAGTGCCAAGTCTTTTGTTACATTCAGCACGTACCAGGTACATTTCGGCCAGGCGGAAAAGGTTTACCAGTCCATACATGGTATTCCATTTGCCGGATCGCATGCGACTATTTCCTCTCCAGAACAAAGCCAGGCGCGCATCATTTTCATCATATAAACTAAGATGCTTAGTCCTGATTTCTATATCACCATTTCTTCCCCCATAAGCGCTTGTGGACCAGAACTCTGTCATCGAGTTTACACCATCCGGAGCAGTGAACTGCATCCCGAATATATCCTCTGTTGAATATGCGCTGTTATTGAATGCCTTATCATAAGTTGATGTAAGCGAATACATCTCTGAGCTAATTACCTTATCGGATGCATCACGCGCCTTGGCAAAGTCCCCTTTCTGTAAATAAACTCGGGCAAGCAAAGCATTGGCGACACCAACGGTTGCATAGTTGCCGTTTTCATCAGGCAATAGGGTGGAAGCACGTTCCAGGTCCGTTATAATCTTGGTATATACTTCCTGAACCGTATTGCGTCCGACTTTCAAACCATCTGTTATAACAAGTGTAGGAGTCAACACCAGAGGAACGCCGAATTGTGTATTGGCAGCTCCGGCCTCGTATGGCAATGCATAAAAACGCACCAGGTCGAAATATACCATGCTGCGGATAAATAATGCTTCCCCTTCAACCTTGTCCCTGTCATCCGGAATCACGGTATCAATCACCGAAAGAATATTATTACAGATGTTGATACATTTATAGCTCTGTATCCATTGGCTTGTAATATCGCCATTTGCTGAAATGATCTGGTGATTGTATATTTCGCGGGGACCATTATAGGTACCACGCCATGATATTTCGCCATCAGCGCCTGTAAGTTCGGAATTACGCATTATGTTTCCACCATATAAATCGGCATTCCTTAAAGTAGCATAAGTACCTACCAGAACAAGTTTAATATTGGCATCCGAACTTAATGCTTCGGTTGACAGAATGCTCTGGTGAGGCTTAAGGTCAAGCTCTTTCTGACACGAAATGGCCAACAGGAATACCGCAACTAAGGCAATTATTGAATTTATCTTTTTCATATGTGTATGTCTTTAAAAGTTTATAAACCTATATTAATACCAAATGTGACCGATCGCGGCTGCGGAGCGGAATAGAAATCGACACCTGATACAACATTATCTACAGCAAAGTCGGTAGAAACCTCGGGATCCCAGCCCCTGTAATTGGTAAAGGTGAGGAGGTTTTGCGCTTGTACATATATTCTTAACTTGTCGAATTTCGCCTTGCTGATCCATTTTGCAGGAAAATCATACCCAAAAGTTAACGACCGTAGTTTAATATACTGGCCATTTGACAAGTAACGGCTGCTACGACCCGGATCGCCATTACTGTATCCAAGGCGGGCCTGGGGTACATTGGTAATATCGCCTGGTTTTTTCCAGCTATCAAGTTGATCAATAGTTTGGTTATCATACCAGGCAGCATTGGCGGACATATAGGTATCGCCTGCCAGGTGAATCTGGTTTCCGGTTACACCCTGAAAGGTAAAGGTAAGATCAAAGCCTTTGTAGCTGAATGTATTTGTCAATGCTCCGATATAATCAGGAGTCGGGTGACCGAGAACAACGAAATTAGCAGCGCCGAAATCATTGGTTGTAGCGTCCGGATTAATAATATTCCCGTTTGCATCTTTTTCATTCACATACCAGATAGCATCTCCGTTTTCGGGGTCAACACCAGCATAGGCAGCTCCATAAAATACGCCAAGTGGCTCCCCTACTTTTACAACATTCATAAAGCGCGAACTACCTGGATCAATGATATCCTGCCCACCCAGGTCTGTTACCCTGTTGTCATTTATTGAGAAGTTAAAGGATGCGTCCCATTTCAGTTCACCCGTTAAAATTGATCCGTTTAGTATCAGCTCCCAGCCCTTATTATCAACCTTACCTATATTCTGTGTCTGAAATGTAAAACCACTTGTACCTGGTTGAGGAACATTTAACAACAGGTTATCTGTTTTCTTTACATAATAATCGATTTCGCCGGAAATGCGGTTCTTAAATAATCCGAAATCCACCCCAATATCAAATTGTTTGGTGCTTTCCCATCCCAGGTTATCGTTAACAATTTGGGTGGGAACCAGCCCTGGCTGCTCGTTATAAGCGCTTATACCATATAGGCCCATGTATGCGAAATTGCCGATACCGGCATTTCCGGTTACACCATAACTGGTACGGATTTTAAGAAAACTTAATGTTTTGTTACCGGCCAGGAAGTCTTCTTTGGTAAGTACCCAACCAGCTGATAAAGCAGGGAAAAATCCGGTACGGTTATTGGGTCCGAACCTTGAAGATTCATCAATACGCCCGGCAATAGTAACCAGGTATTTGCTCTTGTAATCGAAGTTGGCCCGGGCAAAATAGGATAAAAAAGCATATTCGGTAATGGATGATGAACCGCCGGTTATTTTTCCAGCCGCGGCAAGTGTTTTCATATCATCATTGGGGAAATTCTGCCCGTCAACCCAGGTATTATCGATGGTTGTTTTCTGGAATTCAGTTCCAAGAACAGCACTTACTCCATAATCACCAATGCTTTTATTATAATCGAGATAGGATTTGGTGATCAGGTTCAATGTCTGGGCATAGTTGGAAAGAGCATAGCCATTAATCCCCTGACCCCCATCCGTATCTTTACCATAACGGCCGTTTTCTTTCAGGTTATACAAATCAAAGCCGGCTTCATTTCGCCACTTCAGGCCTGGCATAAGCGTAAAGTTAAAAAAAGCATTTGAAACTGACCTGGTCTGAAAAATCGTTCTTTTGGTATCTTCAACATCCACCAAAGGATTGTAGTAAGTGGTAGTCGGTGTGCTGTATAATTTGCCATTCAGATCCCTGATGGGAGTAACCGGTGACAAAGCTACCAATTGCATTGGGGTTGAGAATGCATTGTCGGCCGAAACCTGGTTAATATTGGTACGTGACAAACTCATAGTGAGCCCGAGGTCGAGGTACTTGTTCACTTTATTATCCACATTCAACCTGCCGCTGAAGCGGTCCATTCCGTTTCCCACAATTATACTTTGTTGCTTGTTATATGAGGCACTGGCAAAGTATTTAAGTTTTTCGGTACCTCCCGAAGCGGAAAAATCAACCATCTGCAATCCTCCAACCTGAAAAGCTTCCTTTTGCCAATCAGTATTAACTTTTGAACCTATATAACCGTTTTTGCCTAAATCAATATCCGCCTGGCTTAGGTTCGGATCAATTATTGCAGCCCATCCACTATATTCTTGTATGCTTTGGTCGGTATATTGCAACCATGAGCCATCATATTCCGCAGGATTATTTATAGGGTCAATTCCTTCAATCAGGTCGCTGTTGTAGGACGCATCCCGAAAATATGCTATATATTGATCAGTATTCATGAATTCGCGCATATGCGATGGCTTACTGGATCCATACTGGAAATTGACATTTATTTTAGTATCACCGGATTTACCCTTTTTTGTAGTAATAAGAACAACCCCATTGGATCCTCTTGATCCGTAAATAGCAGTTGATGAAGCGTCTTTGAGCACATCAATCGACTCAATATCATTAAAGTTAATACTCGATAAGGGATCTATAGAAGCACCTGTCTGGTTCATGGATTCGGTGGATAAAGGAACACCATCTACAATGAAAAGAGGCTCATTATTTGCAGTAATGGATGATGAACCGCGGATACGCATACGGGTTGCACTGCTTACTTTACCGGTATTGGCTTCAACAAAAACTCCTGCAGATTTCCCCTGCATAGCCTGTTGAACGGAAGGAACAGGTGTGTTACGGATAGCATCTCCACCCACCCTCGAGACATTACCGGTGACTTTCGATTTAATCTGGGTTCCATAACCAACTACAACAATTTCGTCGAGAGTAGTTGCAACCGCAACCATGGAGATATCAATAATATTAGATACCCCTATGGCAACTTCCTGCTTTTCCATCCCGATAAATGAAAACTGCAGTGCAGTTGCATCTTTAGCAACGTTTATTGCGTACTTTCCGTCAACATCAGTCAGTACTCCATTAGCGGTTCCTTTAACCAGAACTGTAACTCCCGGAATAGCCGTACCATCGTCGGCCGAGGTCACCGTGCCCGAAAGCTTTCGGGTTTGCGCGTTCGCTGTGTGTATAAGAAAAAAACACAACAGCATTAGTAATACATGGATTTTTTTCATAATTGCATTTTTAGTTTGGTTAATAATTTGTTTGGTTTGGTAAGACTATAAAAATACGTAAAAAAA
>JBBSDG010000294.1:0-5918 GCA_038249635.1 Bacteroidales bacterium
GTATAATCCATTTCGGTAGCTACCGGACAGCCGGCCGAGCACTTTCCGCACTGGTAGCATTTATTGATGATCACGCCGGTTTCCAACTGCATTTCGCCGCTGAGGGATAAAGGGTGACTTATTTCGTGTGAAGCGGACATAGGACTAGATTTCGCTTAGGTTTGACATATTTTCCAGAACACTTTATTGCTTAAACAATAACACTTATATCACAGTATTCCTGACAGTTACAAAGACAAATCAGCCAGACTAATCGGGCTGAAATTCAAAATCAGAAAGCTACCTGATGAAAGGAAAGATGACGACAATGTTTTTCGGAATTAAGATTCTTCTGTTATTCAATTCACAGGCAAAATTAATATATTGAACAACCCAAATATGATTTTTTGCAATTTATAATGCTTTTAAATAGAACACTTTCAGAGGTTCCGAAAATATCCACCGGCAATATACCGCATGCTATTGTAACCAAAAACAAAACAGCTAATTCCCACAAAAACAGGAATATATTACAGGTACAAAAAATCCAATCGTATATTTTAGCTCCTGAATCTTTTGCCAAATCGACAAATTGTATCGAATGATGATCAACAGTAAGTTATTATTGGATAAAGTGAAGGTAGTTTATTACTTTTGTGGGGTAAAATTTAAAACTCCTGATTATGTCCGGATTACCGGTACTCTTATTTTTTGACATAAGCGGCGGCGAACTGCTTATTATTATGGTGGTTGTATTCCTGGTTTTCGGACCTGAGAAAATGCCGGAAATGGCACGTAAAGCCGGTCGCCTGATGAACCAGATGAAAAAAGCTTCCAGCGACCTGACCAACGAATTCAAAAAAGAAACTTCTGTTATACAGGACGAGATAAATGCGGCTCATTCGAAAGTTGATGAGCAGCTTGACAGTGTGCGCCGCGAAGTTAACCGCACCAGAGCTCAGGTTGTAACTGATCTTGATGTAGAAACCGAAACTGCCATAACCCCTGCAACACCATCCGAAGAGCCTTCAGCCGATAAACAAACTCCTGCTGAGTCGTCAAAAACTGAAAGCAATACACCGATAAAAGAATAATAAAATCACCTGAATTCCGTTTTCCAGCAATAGCAAAACATCATTTCCGTTCAGTCCATATCAAATAAGATGAGAATACGTATCCTGCTTTTTACCTTTCTATTCAGCCTGGCTTTTTTCCCGGTTATTGCACAGAATCGCTCCCTGAAGGCAGCAGATGATGCATTCAATAATATGCAGTATAATGTTGCGCTCAGCAAGTATAAAAAAGCCCTGTCGAAAGCTAAAGCCAAGCCTGACAAAGAGAAAATTTCGTTCCAGATGGCTGAATGCTACCGGATTACCAATAATACAAGGAAAGCAGAAGCTGCGTATAAACGACTTGCCAAAACTAAATATGCCGAATCCAATCCATTGGTTTTTCTATACCTGGCACAAGCGTTGAAATCGAATGAGAAATATGAGGATGCAAAAATCTATTTCGAAAAATATACCAACGCAGCACCCAAAGATCCCCGCGGACCGGTAGGCTCGCTTTCCTGCAAACTGGCGAAGGAATGGCTCGACAATCCCACAAAATACAAAATAAAGCCCGAAAAAGTTTTAAACACAAAGGAATCGGATTTCTCAGCCACCTATGCTGATAAACTTTACAATACCATTATTTTTACGTCAACACGCGAAGCTTCCACCGGGAAAGATATGGATAACTGGACCGGCCAGAATTTCAGCGATCTCTTTGTTTCGAAACTCGATCCGAAAGGACAATGGTCAACTCCGGTGCAACTCGAAACCGGAAATATAATAAATACAGAGGCCAACGAAGGCAATCCTTTTGTGAACAGCAAATTTAACCAGATGTATTTCACGCGCTGTTCCAATGATAAAGGGACACTACAGGGTTGTAAAATCATGGTATCAAGGCGGGCAGGCCGCAATTGGGGCGAACCAAAAGCCCTGGATCTGGGTGGCGACAGTACAACTGTTTTCGGAAATCCATCGGTAAGTCCTGATGAACTTACTCTTTTATTTTCAAGCAACCTTCCCAAAGGACAAGGCGGAAAAGACATCTGGATGTCAATACGAAAAACTACCGCCGATAATTTTGGCAGACCTCTGAATGCAGGTTCCACAATTAACACCCCGGATGATGAAATGTTTCCTTTTATGCGAAACGACACTTCGCTGTATTTCTCATCCAACGGCTTACCTGGTATGGGCGGCCTCGATATTTTCCGCTCTACGTTTTCGAACGGTGAATGGACAAAACCAGTTAACATGCAGTCTCCCATCAATTCGCCGGGCGATGATTTCGGGATTATCTTCAATCCCGAATCTGATGAAGGATTCTTTTCCTCCAACCGCAAAGGAGGAAAAGGAAGTGATGACTTATATTCATTTGTTAATCCACCGGTTCTGTTTACCCTCGCCGGTGTAGTTAAGGATGATAATACTCTGCAGTTTATTCAAGGTGCAGTTGTAAAAATGACCGGATCGAACGGCACCTCCGTTGAAGCAAGAACCGATGCACAGGGGCGTTACGGTTTCAACAAAGTTCAGGTAAAGCCGAATACCACTTATGAGCTTATCTGTATAAAGCCCAATTATTTTAACAAGAAAGCCAAAGAAACTACCGTAGGCCTCGAAAGCAGCAAAGACTTCACCATTGATTTCAGGCTACAGCCAATTCCTGACAAGCCTATTGTGTTACCCGATATTCTGTACGACCTGGCTAAATGGGACCTGAAACCCCAATACCAGGATTCGTTGCAAGGCCTTATAAAGACATTGGATGAAAACGAAACCATAATTATTGAGCTGGCTTCGCATACCGACTCGCGTGGTACGGATGAAAGCAATGACGTGCTTTCGCAGAAACGTGCCGAATCGGTTGTAAACTACCTTATCGACCGTGGTATTGATCCAGATCGCCTTGTAGCCAAGGGTTATGGCGAACGCGTTCCACGCCGCCTGGTAAAGGATATGGTGAAAGATGGTTTCCAGTTTAAAGCCGGGACTGTGCTTTCGCAAGCTTTTGTTGATTCGCTGAAAACCAAGCCGGAACAGGAAGCTGCTTATGCGCTCAACCGCCGTTCGGAATTCAAAATTATAAGTAAGGACTTTGTTCCAAAAACTCAGAATAAAGCAGTTACCGGCCAGGTACAAAATACAATTGTTACTGAACCTGCCGAAGTTCCTGCCGAACAAAAGCAAACAGTTGTCCCTGCCGGGAATACTGAGAACAAAGCTCCTACAATTCAATCACAAACTCCTGTAACTCCTGGTAAAACTCAAACTGTTGCTCCTGCCGATCAGAAGACAAATCCGGCTACTATAACCAAAGCTCCGGTGGTAGTGCCTCCGGCTCAGTCGCAAAAAGTAACTATACAGATAAATCCTGATGATAATGTGGTGCAGATGAGTACAAATCCTGACAATTCATTTTCGTTCAGCGCTGTTATAAACGGATATACAACACAGATCACGCTCGGTGAAGAAGGACCAGGATTAAGTTTCTCGGTTGACGAAACTCTGAAAATGCTGAAATCAGGATCCATCGGTAAAAATGATTTTGTCGGTGATGCCGAAAAAATACTAAGCCGCAATACAGTGGCTGATAAATCAATTTTCACAGTTGGCGAAATCAATATCTCGAATAAATCATCATTTGATCTTGAAGCAACCGTACTTCAGAAACAGAAAGTGGCAGTCCTGATGAGTGAGAAAGTGCTGAAGAAATTTGGAAACTATGTGATTGATAAGGATAGGAAGCAGCTTATTTTCAAAGTAAAGTAATCAGTTAATGGTTAAAAGTTAATGGAAAATGGTAAGTGGTAATCTATTCGGGGATTCAAAAAACATTTAACATTAAACACAAAACACTTAACACTTAACAACACTCCATGCACTAAGCACCAAGCACTATGCACCATGCACCATGCACCACTCAAAGCACTTTTACCTCTCATTTTAAAACTCAATCAATCCCATGACCGACAAATATTCGCAACGAGGTGTTTCGGCCACAAAAGACGATGTTCATAAAGCTATAAAAAACATTGACAAAGGCTTGTTCCCGAATGCTTTCTGCAAGGTTGTTCCCGATTTGCTGGGCAACGATCCTGAATATTGCTGTGTAATGCATGCCGATGGCGCCGGCACTAAATCATCACTTGCCTATATCTACTGGCGCGAAACCGGGGATGATTCTGTATGGAAAGGTATAGCCCAGGATGCAGTGGTAATGAATACCGATGATCTGCTCTGTGTCGGAATAACGGATGGCATTTTACTCTCTTCAACCATCGGCAGGAATAAAAACCTGATCCCTGGAGAAGTGATCAGCGCAATAATTGAAGGCACCGAAGAATGCCTTGCCACAATGCGCGAAAACGGTATCGGCATCCATTCAACCGGAGGCGAAACTGCTGATGTGGGCGATCTCGTACGCACCATTATTGTGGATAGCACGGTAACTGCCAGGGTCCGCCGGAGAGATATCATTGAAAATAATATTCAACCTGGTGATGTAATTGTAGGGCTGGCTTCGTTCGGACAGGCAACCTACGAAAATGTTTACAACGGGGGAATGGGCAGCAATGGACTTACATCGGCCCGTCACGATGTTTTTGCACATGATTATGCCTTGAAATATCCCGAAAGCTATGATCAGGCCATAAGTAAGGAGCTTGTTTATTCAGGTAACCTCATGCTTACCGATCCTTCGGAAATTAAAGGTATTAATGCGGGCAAGCTGGTACTCTCCCCTACCCGTACGTATGCCCCGGTTATTAAAGTACTACTCGATCATCTCAGGAATGAAATCCATGGCATGATACATTGCAGCGGTGGTGCACAAACCAAAGTGCTCCATTTCGTCAATAATTTACACATTATTAAAGATAACATGTTTCCTGTTCCTCCGCTTTTCAGGATGATACAGGAGCAATCAGGCACTCCGCTTCGCGAGATGTACCAGGTATTTAATATGGGTCACCGGATGGAACTTTATGTTCCTGCGGATGTAGCAAATGAAATTATTTCTATCTCCGAAAGTTTTGGTATTGCTGCCCGTGTGGTTGGCAGATGCGAAAAATTTGAAGGTAAAAAGCTAACTATTCAGACAGATACTGAAACATTCGAATATTAATAGTGATTTCAAAAAGGAAAGCATTGATCATAGGTAGGAACTGAAATAATATCTGAAAATGCAACGTTACATCCAACAACTAATCGAAGATCTGGAACAGGTTGCAGCCAATCCGCCAACCCCTCCATATCTTGAGCCGCCGCCTCACATTGAATCTGACAGGGTGGTGGTAGAACTGGCACTTACCCCATTTAAGCCGCTGTATGAATGGACAGGCATTGAAATGGAAGCCTTTCCCGGGATGTGGCTGCTTGACGCTGAAGAATCAAATGCTGTAAACCAGGCTATATTCAAAGTATTTGCCGCAATGAATATCGAATTAATTGATATTCCTCCCGATATTCCACCGGAAATATTATACAGCGTACTTACCAGAAATTGGGACGAACAAGTACAATACATGCCTATTGCAGGTTTCGATCTTGAGTTATGTACATATGATCCTGACACCTGCCCTTATGGTGAATTCTGTGATTGTTATATAGACCCTGATTTTACGAATTTTGAAGATGACAATCCTGATTTAGTAAAATACATAAGTGACGACGATCTGCCTTTTTAATACCAGGAGGCAATTAAACCAGCAATAAATAGTTCTCATTCGAATTGTTCAAAAAAATACTCCACAGATTTGAGCAAAATTATAGTTGCTGTTCATAGAATAAAAATCTAAACTTTTAATACGCCTGCAAAGATGAAAGATTTGGATAGCATTATGCAGATACTTTACTCGGTTAAAGAAGATAAACCAAAAC
>JBBSDG010000295.1:0-5901 GCA_038249635.1 Bacteroidales bacterium
AATAAGTTTTTGCTTTTTCAGTAAATCATAATCAATAAAGCTTGATCCCATTTCGGGCTGCACCGAGAAATAACCGACATTCATGGATGTTACATTGTGGAAAAAGTGTGATCCGGAGGAAGCATCGAGCGGATACCCTTCGAGGCTGGTTTCGACAATAGTCTTGGCATTGCTGATCTGCGGCCAGTTTACAGGAATCCCTATCCAGCGGTCGCGTGTACCCCAGCGTCCGGGGCCGATAAGGATGTATTTGCGATTTTCCTTCCGCATCTGTTGGTTAAGATGTTCAATCTCAACCACCATCTCCTGAGTTTTACTCTTGTCGAATTCATCTTTATCTACGTAAATCACATCAGTGATATCGCCAACCAACCCATTTCCCATTCCTTTGTCCGAAAAAATAACAATTTCATCTTTCCTGATTTCATCCATATTCACCTGGTAATCAACCTCAGCGCCTATCAATGGTTTGATCTGTAGCAGGTAAAATGAGGTTTTATAATTGTCGTCACGGGTCAGGTCGATGGCAAATTCAATTTCCACCGGTGTTCCCATAGCTTCTTTTACAATATCCAGCACAGTCTCTATAGTTTTTGCCATAGGGCAATAATCGTACTTCAGCACATTGCTAAAATTGATAACCCTTGGCCCGGGAGTAGTAATTCCGGGTACCAGCCGCTGATTTTCGAGATCGTACACCGAAGCCAGGTGGCGCATTGTTCCGTGACTCTCAGCTATATCTATATCCATTTCACGCAGGCAAGCCATCTCGCCTTCGAGCAGGTTAACATCATCCTTCGCAAGGTCAACGGCCAAAAATTTAACCTGAGAGTTTTTATACAGATCTTTCGGCGTTAAAATTTCAACAGCCGGATAAACCGGTGAAAAACGGTACGCGCTTCCTCCATCTACAACATATTTGCCTAATCCAAGAGCCGCAACGGCAAATCCTTCTTCGGGTTTCATATGGGCAAAAGGGTAGTAATTGTATGATTGTGCCACCCCGCTGATATGCGGATAATAAACATCATCGTATTTATGTCCGACAACCTCCTGAATAACAATAGCCATTTTTTCCTCATCAAGCTTATAATTTATAGCCTCAATATAGCCGCGCGCTTCGGGCGAATAAACCGAAGCAAACACAAGTTTTATGGCGTCCAATAGCTGTGTGAGCCTTACATTTATATCCGGATGATTGTTTGGCAAAAGATAGGTTTCAAAAATCCCGGCAAACGGTTGCGAAAGTGAATCTTCGAACATCCCCGATGAACGGACTGCAATGGGTTTATTGATCAGTTTGAGTAAGACCCTTAGCCTTCGTATTAGCGTATCAGTAAGTACACTTGAAGTAAAAATCCTTTTAATTTCCTGGTAATCCTCAAAATCGGTAATTCTTTCCCTTATCCTATTTCTTTCAATAAAATATTCAAATTCGTCGGTTCCGATTACCGATGTCCGGGGCGAGCGGATGTTGATATCGGGAATATGTTTGTTGAAATCATAATTATAAATAAGGGTATTTATAAAAGCAAGTCCCCTGCCCTTCCCGCCAAGCGAACCGGGAACAAGGGTAACCACGTTATGTTCGTCGAGCAGAGCCGATTCCTCAAACGGAATAACTTTTCCCTTATCCTGCTCGTTACGGAACTGGCGTATAACATCAATCAAATAGGCGCGCAGATCAGTAGAATTTTGAAAATCGCTGATCTTAACCGGGTTGATAATTTTGGCCACCTGTATTTCGCCGCGAGCCATCAGCCAAAGCGAAAAATGATCCATCCTTGCATGATACATCAGAGATTCATCAGGAATGGTGCGCAGGTGATTCTCGAACTCACGCAGCGACTTGGCAATAGCTATCTGAACGCCATCCTTATTGCGATAAATAAAATTCCCAAAGCCAAGGTAATGTGTGATAAAGCTTTTGAAATCCTGCGACAGGCTTTCGGAATTTTTATCGATAAAGGTGGTTCTCAACTCATAAGCCCGCGAGGCATTATTAACTTCAGAGGATTGAATAATGATGGGTAACTCCGAATTAAACTCGCGAACCTGGCTTACAAGGTTAAACCCGGCTTCCCTGTCTTCTTTCCCGTTGCGGTTGAACTTTACATCTGTGATAAGGCAGAGCAGGAAATCCTGGTAATCGGTGATGATTTCCAGCGCTTCCTCATAATTGGCTGCCAGCAGAATTTTGGGCCGGGCGCGAAGACGCAATACTTTATACAATTCGTCAGTGCTCACATCGTCAATAATCCGCCGCGTTTGATCCATCACAATGCCGTACAGCAAAGGAAGATACCGCGAATAATACTGTGGGCTGTCCTCAACCAGCAGCAACACCCTCACCAAACCAACCCTGGTATCGTTTTCGACGTTTATTTTATCTTCCAGCAATTTGATCATGGCAAAAAACACCTTGCTTTCACCATTCCACACAAATACCCTGTCGATATTTTTGTATCGTTCACTTACAGATGTAAAATAAGCTACATCCGAATTGTTGTTTAGCAATGCAAAAATGGGGATATACGGAAATTCCTTCCTGATCTGTGCCGAAATGCTTACCGGCAGTGTTTTATCGACGCCCACCATAAAAATTACCAGGTCGTAATGTTTTGCATTAAGTTCGATACTTGCTTCTTCAATGGACGAAACTCCGGTAATACGCGGCACCGAAGTAAGGCTAAGCTGGTGGTATTCGCCCAGCACATACTCCGAAAAACGGCCTTCTTTTTCAATCGTATAAGCATCATAGAGATTGGCTACAAGTAAAATCTCTTTAACTTTAAAAGGCTGAAGGTCATGATATACATCACGGTCGAAGTTATTTTTGTTCAGGAATCGTTGCAGCAATTGTTTCCCGCTGGCAGGAATTTCGCATTGCTGAGTTTCGGCACCTTTACCTTTGTCAGCAGCACGTGTTCGTTTGAGTAATTCTTTTGCTGCAATACTATTCAGATACCCGCTGATTGCACTTGCCAAATTAGCGATCAGATGCCGCTCCTCTTTCAAAAACGGGCCTTCATCGAGATGAACAAATTCCCGTGTATAAAATATATCAATATAACCTGAACTTCCGTCGATAGATTCGAATGACTGCCGCTGCAACCATCGCGACTCAGTAAATCCCTGCGACCGGTATTCCTTGCCGTTATAGCCTATGCGGCAAACTGTAAATTCAGGATACTGCCAGGCTCCGGGCAATAATTTTGCAAGCTGCTGCAAGGTTTCATCCACAGGTTTTCCTTCACGGAGTATATCGTTGGTTTGATTAATCGCAGCAAGTTCTTTCAGCCGCTCGGTACGTTCAAAGATAAGTTTCCTGATCTCCCGGGGATCGTTCAGCAGTTCATTTTCATCCGTCATTTCAAATTCTTTTAGCCATAAAATCTCTCAACAAAAATGGTTAAAAAACTGATGCCAAACAGCAACTGATTTTATTATTATTAAAACAGGTAAATCAATACGGTATTCTTACTTCCGGATTTACAATCCCACTATTAAAAACTGTTTAACTTCAAGGAATTAGCAACCATAATTTAAGTGATATACTGAATTTTGTACGTAATTTACTTATTTTATTTAGATATATTACATATTATTGCAAATCAACCACTTATATGCAACAAAAAATAGCTCAAAAAAGTTGCTATTCATATCAATAGTATTAATATTGCCTCATTAAAACATTCTACTTATCAACTAAATTTCTAATCATTATGTCAAACATTATTGAACAAAAGGTTGAACAGTTTATGGCAAAAGTAGTTGCCAAGAATCCCGGCGAAGTTGAATTTCACCAGGCAGTAAAGGAAGTTGTGCAGTCGCTCATGCCTTTCATCGAAGAAAATCCAAAGTACAAAGGAATTCTTGAGCGCATGGTGGAGCCCGAGCGTGTAATCATTTTCCGTGTTCCCTGGCTCGACGACAAAGGTGAATTTCAGATCAACCGTGCTTTCCGTATTGAAATGAATTCGGCCATTGGCCCTTACAAAGGCGGCTTAAGGCTCCATCCTACCGTAAATCTTGGAATTCTGAAATTCCTCGCTTTTGAGCAGGTTCTGAAAAACAGCCTCACCACTTTGCCAATGGGCGGCGGTAAAGGCGGATCTGATTTTGATCCCAAAGGCAAGAGTGACAATGAAGTAATGAAATTCACACAGTCGTTTATGACTGAACTGCAACGCCATATCGGACCGGATACTGACGTTCCTGCCGGCGACATCGGAGTTGGTGGCCGCGAGATCGGTTTCCTTTTCGGACAATACAAACGTATCCGCAATGAATTCACCGGAGTGCTTACCGGCAAAGGCCTTGAGTGGGGCGGTAGTCTTATACGTCCGGAAGCAACCGGCTACGGATGTACCTATTTTGCTGAAGAAATGATGAAAACCCGCGGGCAAAGTTTTGCATCTAAAACAGTCGTTATTTCCGGTTCAGGAAACGTGGCTCAATATGCCTGCCAAAAAGTTACTGAATTAGGTGGTAAAGTAGTTACTTTAAGCGATTCGAACGGATATGTTTACGATCCGAACGGTATTGATGCAGCTAAACTGGCTTATGTAATGGAACTGAAAAACATCAAGCGCGGTCGTATCAGCGATTACGCTAAAAAATACAACTGCGAATTTATTGAAGGCAAAACTCCATGGGGTGTTAAATGCGACGTAGCTCTTCCTTGTGCCACACAAAACGAATTGCTGGAAGCTGACGCCAAAACCTTGCTTGCTAACGGATGTTTCGTAGTTTCGGAAGGTGCCAACATGCCATCGACCAACGAAGCTGCCGAAATGTTTGTTGCTGCCAAAATCCTTTACGGACCGGGCAAAGCAGCCAATGCAGGCGGTGTAGCCACATCAGGCCTCGAAATGTCGCAGAACAGCATGCGCCTTAACTGGACCCGCGAGCGCGTTGACCAGGAATTGCATACAATTATGATCAACATTCACAAGACATGTGAAAAATACGGCATGGAAGCTGACGGAACAATTAACTACGTAAAAGGTGCCAATATCGGCGGATTTGTGAAAGTTGCTGAAGCTATGTTGGCTCAGGGACTAGTTTAGTGAATAGTGAATAATGAATAGTGAATAATGCGAATCAAGGGTTGAAATGAAATAGCCACGAAGTGGCTAAACATCAATAACCGTGGGTGCAACCCACGGTTATTGATCGACCTGGCGGAATCAGCCACGAAGTGGTTGAACAGAATTATACATAATTCAACCCCTTCGGGGCTGATGCTAACCTGCTATTGTCAACTGTGGGTTATACCCACGGTTATTTAAGTGAAGCCCTTTCAGGGCTTTGTTGAAATATCGAAAAAATTTTAACCCTTGATTCGCATGAATAGTGTCTGATAACCCGAAGGGTGTCTGACACTGGAAAAGTGAAAAATGAAGAGTGAAAAATGATAGCTAAACTTTTAGTGTTTCTATTAAAGCTGAATGTTTAAGTTATTCATAATTCAATGAACCAATCAATGAAAATTTGTCACTTATTGAAGTGATAAGTAACCAGGCAAAGGGCATTCTAACAGATGCCTTATGTCTTTAAGATAAGGATTGACGAAACATGTCTCAAAAAATTATTCCACACTCAAAAGTTAAATTATTTTCATTTTTAACATCCTGTAAAACTGTGCTTTATAATTTATTTTCGACTATTAGACGAAATTAGTCGAAATAAATTTGCATTCTGTTATTTACTGTATTAATTTTGCCGCCTTAAACGAAGTTAATCAGCTTCAAAAATTTGAATCATGCTTGATAAAGATGAAGTAAAAGAAGCAATTGTAAATGTGGCCCGCCATATTTTTTCCAGGTTCGGGTTCAAAAAAACCACGATGGATGAGATTGCTACTGCCAGTCGAAAAGGCAAAAGCTCTATATATTA
>JBBSDG010000296.1:0-5893 GCA_038249635.1 Bacteroidales bacterium
GTTCGTGCCGTCGTGAGTTCGTGAAGTCGTGCAGCAACCCTTCAAACCCTTCAAACCCTTCAAACCCCTCAAACCCTTCAATCCCTTCAAAAAATGAATTTCCCCCCAAAAGTAACCATAGGCGATATCACGGTACGTGACGGCTTTCAGCACGAAGAAAAATTTATTCCCACTGCCGCAAAGCTTTGGCTTACGGAGCAGCTTATACTCGCGGGCTTTAAGCATGTGGAAGTTACCAATCTGGGTAATCCTGCCGGGATGCCGCAGTTTAAAGACAGCGACGAACTGCTGAAAAAAATCCGTGCCAGCAAAGTTGTTTCACATCTTTTACCATCTGTAAGTCTTACCGCTGTTACCATACGCGAAAAAGCCATTGAGCGCGCCATACAGGCCCGAAAGGAGGGATGGGGTCCCGATCGTATTCTTCTTATGGTTTCGACAAGCGAATCGCATCATATCAAAAATTCAGGCTTGTCGCTGAACGATTATTGGGCTATGGCCGAAAAATATATACCAATGGCCAGGGATGCAGGATTAAAGGTGAATGGCACGGTTAGTACCATTTGGGGTTGCCCTATCGAAGGACCTACAAAAATGGAGAAAGCGGTAGAGTTTGCGCAACGATGGTTCGATATAGGCGCAAGCGATGTGGAACATGCCGACCACGATGGCTCCGCTACACCCGACCGTGTGTATCGGTATTATGCTATGTTAATGGATAAAATCGGAAGACCTGAGAAACAGATTGTACATTTCCATACTACGCGTGGCTGGGGTCTGGCGAATGTGCTTGCTGCATTGCAGGCAGGTATGACCAATTTTGAAGCTACCATGGGCGGAATAGGAGGGCAGCCGGCAAATTTCGTGGATGGTGTTCCCGTTGCCGGAACCGGTGCCTATTATTATGCCGATCCCATGCTTACAGGCCTGGTACAAACCGAGGATTTGGTAGTGATGATGGACGAAATGGGGATTGAAACCAACCTGGATATTGATAAAATACTGCAAATCGGAGCTATGGTCGAACGGATTGTTGGCCGCAGGCTGCGTTCGGAATGTGTGCGAACCGGAAGAATCCCGAAAACGCTGACGGGAAGGGGATGAGGAAAGGGTTTGAAGGGTTTGAAGAGTTTAGATTACCTTTCTCCCTTCTCCATTTCTCCCCTTCGCCTTGTCTTTTTCAAGGGTTTCAGAGTTTCAAGAGTTTCAGAGCTACAGGCCGCTGAGCGGTGGTTGGTGAGCGGAGCCGAACCAAGCCGAAGCGCAAAGTTCATTTATTCAAATGTTCATTTATTTATTCACATATATTTCTGGCAAAGACATTCCGTCTAAAATAAATCAATCTTCATTATTGTAGGAAAGCAAAAAAAGTTACCTTTGCACTCCAATATGCCCCGGTGGCGGAATTGGTAGACGCGTCGGTCTCAAAAACCGATGAACTCTGTTCGTGCCGGTTCGATTCCGGCCCGGGGTACATTTCAGAAACGCCTGCAATTTGTACAGCAAATTGCAGGCGTTTGTCATTTCCGGGTTTTGTTCCTGATGGCAATCGTTTGTAAGATTCTCCAATGCTGTTTATTTATCTGCAACATTACATCTGCACTCAGAACTCCTGATCAGTTTATTCAGCATCAATTAAATATGAAAATTCAGAAGTAAACGAAAAACACGCATTTTTACGGATGAAAAGTTGAACCAATATCCCTGCCAACTGTTTTTATAACCATGTTTGCCAAATACGAAATAGATACTGCAATAGCGTATTCAATTTTTGTAATTTCGTAGCTGTATTGCTGATCTTGTTGGTTTATGTTCAAAACACTGTTTGTTAGTTTGTTATTTCTGTTTCCGGCAATTTTTGCATGGTCGCAAACCAATTCGGATACACTTAAGGCCGAAGTGAGTTCCGATTGTGAAATAGTAGCTTATAATTCGACCCGCCTGATCATTAAATATTACAAAATTCAGGATTACGACAGTGCCTTGCTCGTTCTGAATGATTGGCAGACAGCCTGTGGAGTCAGCGAACCCATTACCCGGACACGAATTCTGTTATCCATAAATGATCATGCCTTTGATGAGAATATTTATGACTCAACCATAGTGGATGATGTGCTGAATTATATGCAGCGTATGGAAAGTAAGTCACCCGACTATTTATACAAAAATTACAAAGCGTATTTTGGCTTTGTGCCGGTGAGGGGCGAGTATGATTATTTTACACAAAACCTTGCTGATACATTGCTTTCGAGAGGTTTTGATACTCCTTTGGAATTGCTTTTATGCCAGTTTTATGCAAATGTTGTTGCAAATCCTTTCGCGGCAATTCAAACTGACACTCTGTATAGCAGCACGGATATTAAAAGCTATTACTTCCATAGGGTTGATAAATGCCAGTCAGGTCCGGAAATTAACTTTAATATATTTACAGGTGCCTGGATTCCAATGGGAAACGCGTCATTGCTTGGTGTTAAACCCTTAATCGGGATACAGGGTGGAATAAAATTGAATAAGACAACTTATAACCTCACTCTCGCTTTTAAATTTACTAATTCGCCAAATAGTTATGCTATTTTTAAGGATGGAGTATCGGATACAACTAACTATTTTTTTGGTGGTTATATAGGAGCTGATATTGAAAGGGAAATTTATAAGGGTAAAAAAAATGAGTTTAATTTGCTTGCCGGTATTGGATACGATGGTTTTCAATCCCTGAAAATTGACAATACTAACACCGATCCCAACGCTGGTCATTCAATTGGCTCGTTGAATACCAATTTCGGAATAGGATACCGGCATTTTTATAAAAGGAATAGTTATGTAGGATTACAGGCTAAGTACAATATTTTAAATTATAACAATAAAGGCGGAACAAATCTGGTGGGCGACTGCTTTACAATTACAATAGCACTTGGTGGGCTTGTTAGCGGGAAAACCGAAAATTGTTTGTACGAATTGAGGTATTCCGAATAAAAAACCCCGTCAGGATTTGAATGCCTGACAGGGTTTAATGTTAAACGGGAGCTGCATTGTATTAAAGCCCCAATCGGGTCCTGATATCCTTAGGCAAGGCTGCTTTATTAACCATGATATCCATGGTTTTCAGTTTCACATACGATTCCGAAGCATAAAAATATCCTTTAAATGAATTGCCATCGGTACCCCACGAATTTTTAACCATATAGTATTTTGTTCCGTTCTGGTCCCTGGCTATACCTGTAATATGCATACCATGATCATCCGTAGTCTGGTAATTATCGAATTCATTTTGCCTCATTTCCTGGGTAATTGTCTTTTCGGGCATAGGCTTATCGCACTTAAACATTAGTTTTTCCTTATCCGATTCAGTCATCTTTTCCCATTTGGCTTTTTCGAGACCGGCAATTTCCGGAGCATTTTTATCAGGAACCACAGCTACACCGTTTTTCCACGAAAATCCCTTTTCACTTACATCAGCACCCCACACCATTGTATATCCGTTATTGATCGAATTATCCATAACCCTTATCAGGTCATCGATAGGTAGGTTATAATCCGATCCCATAAGCCAGTTATCCTCAATTTCGATAATGAATTTTGAATAAAACGGATGATGGGTATATGAGGTTAGTTCTACATAATCATCGGGGTTAAGGCCTGTCATTGCAGCAAATGTCTGAGGCGTATATTCTTTCCCTTTATACATGAATTTTTCGGGTGTTTTTCCAAGGTATGCATCGAGCAAACCATTAAAACCCTGATGCCATGCAGCGCTAAGTTTATTGTTTGGGTTCTTGATAATGGCTTCAACGTTAGCACTCAAAACGGCATCCATTTCACCATGAACGGGTTTGTCCTCACCGGGTAAATTGCCGGAATATGCAGCCTCAGGAACCATTCCATAATTCTTCAGCACATACGTAACATCATGCGCCTCGCCGCCGCCGCCAAAGTTGTGTTTCCCGTGGAAGCGAACATACATTTCCGCTTTGTCCGAATAGCATTTACTTACACAATACATTTCGGAAAGATCGAAAGTATCCTTTTTAGTTCGCAGCAATTCCGATTCCAGAAATGAAATAGCTGAATAACTCCAGCAGGTACCTGAGCGATACTGATTTTTGATGGAAGTTGCAGGAAGTTGTTTAACAACAGTGAAAACAAAAGCTGAATCGGCTTTTTTGTCCTGTCCCTGGCTGAAAGCAGTTGATGATAAAACCATTAATGTGGTTATCATCCAAATAGTTAGGCTGTGTTTCATGAATTTTTTTAGGAGTTTGGTTAGTTGAAAAATGGAATGCTAAAAGTATATAAGTTGAAATGATTGGACAAATCTATTCTGCATAACAGTATGCTGGTCTTCTGAAATGCCCCGATTGATCGGTAAAAGGAGAAAAAGGGAAGGTTTGTTTACATCTCTGTCAGGGTTTAAGCTCTGTCAGGGTTACAAAATTAGTTATAAACATCAACTCCAAAATCAGATTTTTGTCCTATTTTCGCAGTATTAAAATCACAATAATTCAGTTATGGAAATCATTGGAAAAATAGCTCAGTTGTTACCTCTGGTAACCGGACAAGGTAAAAATGGCGAATGGCGCAAACAGGAATTTATCATCGAAATTGCCGATGGACAGTATCCTAAAAAAGTATGTCTGTCGCTGTGGGGCGATAAAATTGATCAGGCAGGGTTAACCCTGAACGAAACGGTAAAAGTATTTTTTGATCTCGAAAGCCGCGAATACAACACCCGCTGGTTTACCGAAGCCAGAGCCTGGCGTGTCGAAAAACAAGGAGCAGCTTCTACAGGTGCTCCAATACAAACTTCCTCACCACAGGTGCCTAATGATGCCCCTGCTTCATTTAACGCTGCTCCGGTTGAGGACGATTTGCCATTCTAGTTGGTAAAAAGCCTGAAATAAGAACTTCGTAAATCGAATATCGTTAATCCTTGTTGTACTTTCATCAATATTCATCGTATTGATTTAAGAGCAGGGGTTAACGATTTATGGTTTTAGCAGAAGCTTAATTTTTAATTATAAATCAATACTTGTCTGTATTACACTAAAAACAAGGTATTTAACCTTGAACGCGAAGCATTGAACCAACCCTTCAAACTCTTCAACCCCTTCAAACTCTTCAAACCCTTCAAACTTTTAAGAATATCCCTGCTGCAAATCTTCCGGTAATTCCGTTTCAATCCCGCGTAGAAAAGAAAATATCAGAATGGTAACGACTAAAATTATAAGTGCAAGCTTTTTTTGGGTGTCAATCCTAAATGCTTGCACTTTATCCTTATAAACATATATAAAGTGTTCATTGTTAGGGTTTAAAGTAATCTGAAGCAGATCCTAAATAGCGGAATGTTGGAAATGGTTCTTCAAAACGAAAAGTAAATCACTTACGACTCTTAGCTTTAAAATGCCCGGAACCAATGTAGATTCCGGGCTTTTTACTTTTCATCCGCGCTGAATGGTTTTGGATTACTAATCAGGAGGACAAATACAATTATTATTTTAAAATGTTAACTGTCTATCCCTTTCAGTCAAGTTGATTTGATTATTTGATTATCTACTTACCGCAAAGTTGATCATTATTAGAAAGAAAGATATTGTGCTATGACTACTCTCTTTATGCAGAAATATGGATTTGTGTTTTATAAACGTCAGTTATCAGATAATTGAACCACTTAGAAACACAGAAACATAGGTAGCACATAGATATTCAATCTTTGAGCTAAATTTAAGCATGCTTTTTTTCTATGTACAATTCTATGTGGTTTATGTGTCTATTTGGTTCACTTTTTTGAAGGGGATAAGCAGTTAATTTTATTTGAAGGAACAGCTTTCAATCAGGGAATGAAATTTCAGGTGGATTCAAAATTTCGAAAAAATGATGTGCTTCTGTGAAGCAAATA
>JBBSDG010000297.1:0-5883 GCA_038249635.1 Bacteroidales bacterium
GGATACTATCATTGGAACTTTCAATCAGTCAGGGATGTCGTTTCCATTGAATTTAACACGAAAGTTGCCTGAAATACAAAAACCTGTAAGGCCACAGGAGCCTGTGAAACCTTATCCGTATTTTTCGGAGGACGTTGTTTTTGAAAACAAAAAGGCTGCGATACAATTAGCCGGAACGCTCACATTACCAAGTCAATCCGGGAACTTCCCGGTTGTAATATTAATTACAGGCAGCGGACCTCAAAACCGCGACGAGGAACTCCTCGGGCACAAGCCTTTCCTGGTTTGGTCCGATTACCTTACCCGGAATGGAATTGCAGTTTTGCGTTTCGATGACAGGGGTACTGCCGCATCAAAAGGAAATTTTAAAACAGCTACCTCTTTGGATTTTGCATCTGATGTAGAAGCAGCAGTAGCTTATTTGCTTACCAGGAAGGAAATCAACAAAAAGAAGATCGGGTTAATGGGTCACAGCGAAGGTGGAATAATAGCACCAATGGTCGCCGCTGACTCAAAAGATATAAGTTTTATCATTTTACTTGCCGCAACGGGAATTCCGGGCGGCGAGTTGTTATTGCTGCAACAGGAATTGATAGGAAGAGCATCGGGTGCCAGCGAAGCAGAGCTGCAAAAAACAAAAAAAGTTAACGAAGGTGCTTTTGCGATAATTGCAAAATCCACTAATCCTGAAGCTTTAAAAATTGAATTGACAAGTTATGTTACACAAGCCTTGAAATCGGATACTGCTTTCAAAGCACCTGCTGGGATGACGGAACAACAGTTTGTTGATGCACAGGTTAAACAAACTACCAGCCCCTGGATGCTGTATTTTATAAAACACGATCCTGCCATCACGCTGCAAAAAGTAAAATGTCCTGTACTGGCCGTAAATGGTGAGAAAGATTTACAGGTGCCATCCAAAGTTAACCTCGATGCTATTAAAGCGGCATTAAAGAAAGGCAAAAATCAAAAAGTGACCATAAAAGAGTTACCCGGTTTAAACCATTTGTTTCAGGAATGTACAACAGGTTCGCCCGATGAATATGCCAGTATTGAGCAGACAATTTCACCGGTTGCGCTCAACGAAGTAACCAAATGGATTTTAAACCAGGTAAAGTAAAAATTAGCAGTATGTCAGTTTTTGGGGATGCTGAGGCGGAAGAAGCGTATTTGCCGGGCTTTATTTTACTCCCATACAACCTTTCGGCTCTGTAATGCCCCATTAGTAATCCTTATAAATTTACAAAGTGTCGGGCATAATGCTTTATGAGTCCGGCACAAATATCAGAAATAGTTATGCGCGATCCCATGCTTCCGTTAGTTGGCGATTTACGAAAATTACTGTCAGGCTATAAGTCCAGTGAATTTACATTCCAAAGCATTGCAAAAGATCTTGATCTGCCTCTTGATACTATGGTGAGAGCTTTTGGTACCGAAAAGGGATTGGTTGAAGAAATTCTTAATTATGAGCAGCAAAACCTGGAAAATATTTTTCGCGATTTTGATTTTACTGACACCAACGCTATTGATGGATTGCTCATTGTGAGTAAGGAAATCAGTCATAAATTTATGAATATACTGCCTAGCATCACGTTTGATTTGCGATCTGTTTTTCCCGAAGTGAGGCAAAATTTTGTTGATAAACGTATCACCTTTGTAAGTGCTAAAATCAAATCGAATTTCGGACAAGGAATACTTCAGGGAATGTATAGACCCGACCTGAGTGCCGAACTGGTTTCGCGAATATATATCAGCCGCCTGATAGATCTGCATAATCCGGATTTTTTTCCTTATGAAAGTATTTCATTCCCAGTACTATTTGATGTAATGTTCGATACGTTTATCCGTGGCATTTGTACCGATGAAGGCAAAAGCTATTATGAGAAAAAGATAAAGCGGATGAAGTTCTGATTTGATTTACATCGCCTGGTTTTTCTGAACCTTTTTTGTTATTTTCTTTTTTCGTGACTCATCAGCCTGAAACTTATCATATTTTTTACAGATTTCCAATAACTTAGTTCTGTTTTCAATAGTTTTCTAAACAAAAAACAACCCGCTTTTATTTACAGTTATCTGCGCAATAAGTATAATCTGTTGCCATTATTCATCCTTTACTGCATAGCAAAGATTATTGACAATCTTTTTTCAAAAAGCATTATTTTATCTGCAACAATATTCCCTATCTTTAACTGATTAAAATCAGGGAATTATGGCAAAAGTTTTAGTACTGGGTGCCGGCATTGCAGGGCATACTGCCGCACAGATCGTTAAGCGGAAACTTGGGCGAAATCACGATGTAATTGTGGTAAGTCCCAACACAAAGTATCAATGGATACCTTCCAATATCTGGATTGGTATCGGCCAGATGACTGCCAGGCAAGTCACCTTCGAACTGGCACCGGTTTACAAAAAACTGGGAATTGAGTACAAGCAGGCCAAAGCAACTGCTATATTTCCGGAAGGGGATTCGGAACATGCAAAACCATTTGTTTGCATTGAATATACTTCCGGGGATAAATCCGGACATACTGACAATATTGAATACGATTACCTGATTAATGCAACCGGCCCAAAGCTCAACTTTGGAGCTACCGAAGGCCTTGGCCCCGAAGGATATAGCGAATCGGTCTGCACATACCTTCATGCCGGCCATGCCTGGGAAAAGCTTCAGCTGTCGCTCGATAAAATGGCAAAAGGCGAAAAACAACGCTTCCTTATTGGCACCGGCCACCCTACAGCCACATGTCAGGGTGCAGCTTTTGAGTATGCTTTGAATGTGGCTTTTGAAATCAACAAACGGAAACTCAATGATTTGGCCGAAATAACCTGGATCACCAATGAATATGAAGTAGGTGATTTTGGCATGGGTGGTGCATTTATTAAAAAAGGAGGTTACATTACCTCAACCCGGATATTTTCCGAATCCATACTCTCGGAATATGGAATTAAGTGGATAAAACGAGCGGGTATTACAAAACTTGAGCAAGGAAAAGCCCATTACCAGACACTGGATGGCGAAACTCATGAGCAGGAATTTGACTTCGCTATGCTTATACCCGCTTTTGCCGGGGTAGGGATTAAAGCATTTGCTAAAGACGGTATCGAAATTACTGCGGACTTATTTGCCCCAAGCGGTTTTATGAA
Source organism: Bacteroidales bacterium (assembly GCA_038249635.1). Classification (GTDB taxonomy): domain Bacteria; phylum Bacteroidota; class Bacteroidia; order Bacteroidales; family UBA4417; genus UBA4417. The sequence continues at coordinate 3,145 of JBBSDG010000297.1, forward strand.
AGTTGATGCCGATTATAAGCCCAAAGACTTCGAAGACTGGTCAGTTGCCGATTGGCCCTCCGTGTACCAAAGCCCAAAATTTGACACTATTTTTGCTGCCGGAATTGCTTTTGCCCCGCCTCATGCCATTTCGAAACCTATGACCAATAGAAACGGACTTGCTATTTTCCCTACTCCACCACGCACAGGCATGCCATCGGGTATTATGGGTAAAATTGTTGCCCTTAACATAGCTGAACGGATTCTGACCGGAAGTAAAGAACTGAAGCATAAGGCTTCCATGGGTAAAATGGGTGCCGCATGTATTATTTCGTCGGGTTATGGCTTACGCGATGGCATGGCAGCCACTATGACAGTTTTCCCGATAGTGCCTGATTACGAAAAATATCCGCAATGGGGCCGCGACAGCAATTATACCATGGGCGAGCCAGGTCTGGCCGGCCACTGGATCAAGCTGGTGCTGCATTTTATGTTTATTTACAAAGCAAAAGCTTTACCGTTCTGGTGGATGATCCCGGAATAGTTGTGAAGGTTGAATATAGAAAGTAGAAAAAGGAAAATAGAAAAGTAGAAAGTGGAAAGTAGAAAAGGGAGAATAGGAGGGAATCTCCTAATCCCTAAATCCTAACCCCCAAAACCTTAAAAAAATGATCAGGAAAAATATAGTAAAAGGATATAAAGACGAAGCCTACCCGCCGGTTCCAACATCGAATACGCGTTTCTGGCGCAAGTTTTTTCCCTGGCAGATTGTACGCTTCTTTATTCTCAATCTCAAAATTATGCGTATAATTATCGGCGGACACTCTTAACAAATCCTTCTGATATTTAGAAGCCTTCTAAATGTTAAAACCGGCTTGTAGCTTTATAAAATAATGTACATTTGTACATATGTTAAAGGCTTTCAAAACGTACATTAATTCATCAGGATTATTCAGTTTTTCTGATCGTATTCTGCTGGCAGTCAGCGGAGGAGTCGATTCGGTTGTAATGGTCCGGCTGTTTAAGGACGCAGGGTTTAAATTCGGTTTAGCCCACGTTAATTTCGGATTACGGGGCGATGAATCCGATGGCGATGAAGCTTTTGTAAGAGATCTTGCTCTGCAGGCGGAAGTCCCGTTTTTTTCAACTCATTTCGATACAAAACAATATGCTGCCGATCGTAAAATTTCCATACAGATGGCAGCACGCGACCTGCGCTATGCATGGTTTGATAAGCTTGTAACCGATAACGGATATAGCTATGTTGCCACGGCTCACCATCTGGACGATCAGGCCGAAACTTTTTTTATCAATCTTTTGCGGGGTACCGGAATCAGTGGTATGCATGGCATACTTCCAAAACAAGGTAAAATCGTCAGGCCTCTGATGTTCGCAACCCGCGAAAAAATTATTTTGTTTGCCAAAGACCTGAATCTGGCGTGGCGCGAAGACCGATCTAATAAAAGTCGCAAATACCTGCGCAACAAATTGCGGCTCGATGTGATGGCCGAGTTATACAAAATTAATCCTTTGTTCAGCTACAAACTGAATGAATCCATAAGCCATCTGCGAGATGTTGAAACCATTTATAATAGCCATATAGCCGGAGTTACTGCCGATCTGGTTCAGGATACGCCTAAGGGAATAATGATTTCTATCGACTGGATTTATGAGTATCAACCTCATAACACTTATCTCTATGAACTACTTAAGCCGTATGATTTTTCATACGCTGTTGTGAAAGAAATTGTCAGGTCGCTCGATACATTTTCAGGTAAGATATTTTATTCGCCAACTCACCGCCTGCTCCGCGATCGCGAAAATTTCATCATTCAGCCTTTGTCGGATTTAAGTCCTGATGCTGTTGAAGGCGAAATCTTTTCAATTGACAGAAACAGCACAAATATAGAGCACCCGGTTTGTCTTTGCACCCACGAAACTGACAATATCAGTGAACTTCCGATGGGAAAAGTTTCCATAGCCTGCCTTGATATTGATAAACTTCAGTTTCCGCTTAAACTTCGTAAATGGGAAAAAGGAGATTGGTTTATGCCTTTGGGGCTGAAAGGAAAGAAAAAACTGAGTGATTTTTTTATCAATCAAAAACTTTCGCTTGCCGATAAAGAAAAAATATGGCTTCTTGTTTCAGGGGAAGATATAGTGTGGGTAATAGGCAAAAGAATTGATAACCGTTTCCGGATTACTCCTGACACAAAAAAGGCTTTTGTTATTACCAGCGTTGACGAAAACCCGGAAGCCGAAACTGCTTCATGTGGCTGCAGCCTGCTGTTCGGATAGGCTATTTTCAAATATTTTTAAGAGTTTTGGGTTTGATGGGTTTCGGGTTAAGAAAACTGATAAACTTTTATTGTAATTTATATTTATTGCAAACTCTTCAAACTCTTCAAACATTTCAACCCTTCAAACATTTCAAACTCTTCTTTCCCTAAAATCTCCTGGTCAGGCAAATCATTGTTCCATCTCAATTGTTTTCTTAATTAATTCTGCTGCAAAGACGTTGAGCCATAACCATTTATTTATAATTTTGTCACCCGCCGAAACCGGCAATGCTTTAATATCTCAAAACAAACACATTCTATGAAGAGAATATCTTCCCGCTCTGGTAAAGTACTGATAATTATATTTTTACTTAGTTTATTAACCGGGTTTTCTGCTTTTTCGCAATTGCTGGAACCTGTTAAATGGACATTCAAAGCAAACCGTATAAACGATACTGTTGCCGAATTGCAATTTGAAGCA
>JBBSDG010000298.1:0-5868 GCA_038249635.1 Bacteroidales bacterium
CTTCCGGTGCTAGTTGCGGGCTGAGCAACGGTACCCTTACCCTGGGTGCCGTCACAGGTGGTAATGCTCCTTTTACCTTTTCGGTAAACGCTTCTGCATTTACTGCTTCAACATCCTACTCCGGACTGGCTGCCGGTCCTCATAGCGTTCAGGTGAAGGATGCCAACGGGTGTATTTTCTCCACAAGCGTCACCATCAGTAATGCCACCGGACCAACGGCTGTTGCTGCCACTCCTTCCGGTGCTAGTTGCGGGCTGAGCAACGGTACCCTTACCCTGGGTGCCGTCACTGGTGGTAATGCTCCTTTTACCTATTCGGTTGACGCTTCTGCATTTACTGCCTCAACATCTTACTCCGGACTGGCTGCCGGGCCTCATAGTGTTCAGGTGAAGGATGCTAACGGGTGTATTTTCTCCACAAGCGTCAGCGTTACTCAAACTCCCAATACGCTGGAAGCACCGATAACAGGTACTATCACCCAGCCGTCCTGTACGCTGGCAACGGGAAGCGTAATATTGACAGGATTACCAGCATCAAACTGGACTATTAATCCTGGAACAATAACTGGAACGGGCTCATTTACAACCATTTCCGGATTACTTGCAGGCACATACAACTATACCGTTACTAATGCTGACGGATGTATTTCATCAGCCTCTACTAATATTATCATCATAGCAAATCCAGGTTCGCCATCCGCACCAATCATTGGCCATATCACTCAACCTTCCTGTTCCATTACAACAGGAAGTATAGAATTAACTGGTTTACCTGCATCAAACTGGACTATTAATCCTGGAGCAATAACAGGAACAGGATCAGCTATAACTATTTCCGGAATAGTTTCAGGAACATACAACTATACAGTTACCAATGCTCAAGGATGTATTTCACCAGCCTCAGCATATGTGGTAATCACACCATCTCCAAGTCCAACAGCTGACTTCAATTTCAGTTTAGCTTGCCTGGGCCTTCCAACCTATTTCTTTGATCATTCTAATTCTTTCCCGGCTCCTCTGACTTATTGGGGATGGATTGTTAAAGACAGCTTAAAAACGATTGGCGATATGACCGGATTGAATTCAACTTTTACTTTCGAACGCCAAGGTTTATATTCTGTAATTCATATTATTTCCAATTCAAGTGGTTGTTACGATAGTATAACATACAAGATAACAGTTTTTCCTGCGCCATTGAGTGCGTTCAGTATAAAAGAAAATTATGAAAATATCCAGGGACAAATACATATTGAAAACGGATCACTTGGGGCAAATGAGTATTTCTGGGATTTCGGAAACGGTGAAACCTCAACAGTAGCATCACCTGTGGTTACCTACAACGAAGACGGAGATTATCTCGTTCAGCTTTTCTCCAGGAATAACTATGGTTGTGTTGATTCTTCATCAATAATTTATAAAATACTGTTTAAAGGACTTTGGGTGCCTAATGCTATTGCTATTGGGAATGTATCATCCGTAAGTCTCTGGAAACCTGTCGGTGTGAACTTAAAAAACTACAAAGCCGATATCTACGACAGGTGGGGCAAACTGTTATGGAGTTCAGATAAATTAACTGATGGAGCTCCCTCGGAAGGCTGGGATGGAACAAACAAAGGAATACTTTGTAAGGCAGGAGTATATACCTGGAGAATTTCAGCCACATTCAAAGATGGATCAGTCTGGCCAAATGCCGATGTGGATTACCGTCAAAACCTGAAGGGCGGAGGCCACGGAACCATTACTTTGATAAGATAACTTAAATATCAATTAACGGATAAGTCGGGCTGGGTAAAGAAACTCAATTTGAAACTTGCGCCCACGACAACAACTAAATATTGAATAGCTCTATAAATAGTGTGTTCATGAAAGGCATTTTTCCTGTTTTTCTTGTTTTCAGCGTGTAACACTCTAAAATTTTATTGAAAATTTCGAATAACTCTTTCTGTTTTTCATCCCTGATTAACAAAATTGTTTTGGTTTGCCTGGAATCAGGTAGAATATAAGTTAAATCATACCTATTATGAGTTTATTCAGCAACTTGTTTCACTGAAAGTGTTGATTTTCCTAAGTATAAAATCCTTTTCACTTTTTACAAATACGGTAAGGTGTGATAGAAAAGCAAAAATAGGCTACGATTCTGTCTCTATGCCGATGAAAGATGGGCTTGATCCTTAAATCAGTTTTTGACATACGAAGAGCTTTTTCATTATGCTAAAGGCAATTAAAAAAGCTAATGTAAAGCTAATATAAATTCCCTCCTTTTTTTCATCCGATAAATCCTGTTTATTTGGTAATCTTAATTTCTACCCTCCTGTTGAGTGCGTTACCGAGAGCAGTTTTTTTGTTGGCAACTGGTTTAGTATCACCATAGAAATACTTCTTCACTTTTGAATATCTCATACCTTTATTCTTCAGGTAATTAATCACATTATCCATACGTTCCAGGGACAAGCGGAAGTTATACTCTTTTGTTGCACCGTCGTTTGCATATCCGGAGACAGAGATTGTTGCATCGGGATGATTGTTCATAAAAGCAACAATTTCGTTCAGATCAATGATATTTTTGTCGATAACAATTCCACTTTGCATATCGAAATATACTGTTTTTTCGAGCAACGGACCTTTGGTAACTATAGGACAGCCTTTGTTGGCGGCAACTCCTGCAACATCAGGACATTTATCTTTGTTATCTGGAATGCCATCACCATCTGTATCGGGGCATCCGGCATATTGGGCCAGGCCTTTTACATCAGGACAGGCATCTTCATTGTCAATAATTCCGTCGCCATCACGGTCAGGACAGCCGGCAAGTTCTTTTTTACCAGCAACATCCGGGCATTTATCATCTTTATCAGCTACGCCATCTCCATCCTTGTCAGGACATCCGTTGAGTTCTATCTTTCCAACTATTCCCGGACACGCATCATCTTTATCAGGAATTCCGTCACCATCCTTATCCGGACAGCCTTTGAATTGAGCTAAGCCTTTGACATCCGGGCAGGCATCTTCCTTATCAGCAATGCCATCTCCATCCTTGTCAGGGCATCCGTTGAGATCTTTCTTACCTGCTGCGTTAGGACAAGTATCATCCTTATCAGGTATACTATCTCCATCGGTATCAGGACATCCATTAAACTCAGCCTTTCCGGAAAATTCAGGACAAACATCATCTTTGTCTGTAATACCATCATTATCCGTATCCGGACAGCCTGCCAATTCAACTTTTCCCGGAATCTCAGGGCATGCATCCACTTTATCTTTAACACCATCGCCATCAGTATCTTTGGAGTCGTACCTGATTTGGATCCCTGCTGAAGCATAACTGTAGTGATCGTTCTTATTCCCCCCATCAGTAAAATCGAGACCATCACTTTTAAAAGTAATGTGATCGCCATATTCAAGATTTAGAGCCAGATTATGGCTAAGATGTAAGGAAACGCCAACACCTATTGGAACGAAAATCTCTCTTTGCCAATCATTATGTTGATAAATAACGGCGCTGGGTTTAATACTTTCCATAGTTGACAGATAGGAATTAATTCCTGCTCCTGAAAAAAAGTAGAAATTTAATAATCTATTCTCATTATACTTTTCAAAAATCTCATTGACATTGATTGTAAGATGCAACGCAGCATCCCAAAGTTTGGAATTTAATATTTTATTTTGATCAGCTATTTTACTATACAAATCAGCTTTCAAGAACTGCCCCCGAAATCCTAAAACAGGACTTAACTGGTAACCCAATACATATCCGAATGCAAATTGCGAGTTTTTATTCCAGTAATCACTTTTATTAAGATTACCAAAGAACTGACTTACTCCAAAATTTGGCTGTAAATATAAATAGCTTTGCATTTTCTCACTTTTCAAATTATCCTGACCCCTCGATGAAAGTGAAACAAGGTTAAAGGCAATAACCGAAACTACGATTAAGGCAATTCCAATCCGGGATTTTTTCATAGTTGTAAAGTTAGCAAATTGCTAAAATTAAACATCACCAACAAATATAATAAATTATATTATTTTTTGCTTTGAATAAATTTTAAAATGCAAAGCAATGAAAAACATATATTTAACATCTTTAATATTGAAAACATAATCTAAAATGAAACATTTTTATTATCAACTTTAATTTCATTCACGAACTGACAAGCACATTTGTAACTTAATTTATACCAGAATAAAAAAAAAGGAACCAAAAAAAAGGCCAATATAAATACCAGCCTTTTTTAAAAACTATAGTTCGTGAGCTATTTTATTGATTTAATTTCGACCCTGCGGTTTAAAGCACGACCATCAAGGGTTTTATTAGTGGCCGAAGGATTAGCTTCACCAAAGAATGATTTAACGAGGCGTTCTTTAGAAACACCTTTCTTAACAAGGTAGTTAATTACAAAGTCAGCACGTTTTTCGGATAGTTTCCTGTTATATGCTTCAGGTCCTTGCGAATCGGCATAGCCTTCAACAGACAGATTCAGATTAGCGTGTTCGCTCAGAACAATTACCACCTCATCCAGATCCTTTATAAATTTGGTAACCAGCACGGTTTTGTCGAAATTGAAATACACAACCTTGAAATATGCGAAATTAACTTCAGTACAGCCGTCGTTGGCAGCTATACCAAACACATCCGGGCATTTATCCAGGTTATCAGGAATACCATCTCCATCTGTATCCGGACAGCCTTTAAACTGTGCGAGTCCTTTTACATCCGGGCAGGCATCGTCGTTATCAGCAATTCCATCACCATCGCGATCGGGACAACCAGCAAGTTCTGCTTTACCTGCCACATCAGGGCATTTGTCGTCTTTATCAGTAATACCATCGTTATCTGTATCCGGGCAACCATTAAGTTCTTTTTTACCAGCATCATTCGGACAGGCATCTTCACTATCGATTATACCATCGCCATCGGTATCCGGACAACCTTTAAATTCAGGTTTACCGGCTATATCCGGACAAGCATCGTCCTTATCAGCTATGCCATCGTTATCTTTATCAGGGCAACCTGCAAGTGAATACTTACCGGGAACATCGGGGCAAAGATCATCTTTATCTCTTACACCATCGTCATCGGTATCTTTAACGCCTAAATTAATCTGCAATCCGGCAGAAGCATAACTGTAATGGTCGTTATTTTTTTCCCCACCTTCCGTAAAATCCAGTTTCTTTGCATCAAATATCGTATGATCGGTGTATTCGATATTAATTGAGAGGGCATTGCTCAGCCTGATGGATGCACCAGCACCCACAGGAAGTGCAAAGGCATGTTGCCAATCGGTATGCTCATTAACAGTAGCATTTGTAGGTATGTCTTTTAGTTTCGACTTAAAATTAGAAACTCCGGCACCTGTAAAGAGATAAAAATTCAGCAACCTTTTACTGTTGTATTCTGCAAATATTTCGTTGATATTAACGGTGAGATGTGCGGCAACATCCCACAGATTTGTAGTTAAGTCTTTATTTTGATCCGTTCTCTCGCTGCGTAAATTAAGCTTGTCGAACTGCCCCCGAACGCCAAAAATAGGGCTGAGCTGATAGCCTATAATAGCTCCAAAAGCAAATTTCGGATTTTGATTCCAGAAATCTTTCTGATTGAGGTCGCCAAAATACTGACTAACGCCGATATTCGGTTGTAAATACAAATAGCCTTTAAAAGGAATCACCTCCTTTTCGACTTGTGCAAATGCTTTGCCAGCAGATATTTGTAATAAAATAATGGTAACTAAAAATAGAGAAATACGGTAAAGATTGCTTTTCATAGTAACGAAATTTTGCGATGTGTTATTAGAGCCTGATTTAACGAGCGTTAAAAATACATCAAAAGAAACAATTGTGCAACATTTTAACAATAATTCTTTACATTAAA
>JBBSDG010000299.1:0-5863 GCA_038249635.1 Bacteroidales bacterium
GTAATATCAAACCTGAAAATACGCTCCATTCCAACCATTTCAGAAGTATCAGCAATGCGCTTCCCATTTAGCCAAACCTCGGCTTTGTAATTGATTTCGCCAAAGTTGAGCCATATCATTTTTCCTTTAAAACTGGCAGGAACCGTGAATTCATTCCTGTACCAGTAGGGGTTTTTCCAGGGGTTGGTATTTGGAATATGGCTGAATTTAAGCAGATCGTAATCCACATTGTATTCGTCGCTGGCGTCGGGAATCAGCATATTGTTTTTCCCGAAATACGGGTTCGGATAAATTCCATTACGAACCAACGCCGTGAGAACCGTGGCCGGCAAGCTGGTTGTGGACCAGCCTTTTGTAGCAGTGCCGGTTGTTGAAAGCTTACTTCCATCTCTCCCGGCCTGAACCGTTGATTGCACCTTCCAGTTTTTACGCAAAAGCAATGCGCCTTGAGGAACTTCGGCCAGCGGGGCATCATCAATAGTTATTGTATGCTGATTGCTTTTTGTCTTTTTTTCGCCGTTAACGGCTACCACAAACCAGTCGTGTGTGCCGAACGAAAGAGGGAAGGGCACGCAGGAATTCACCGCTGGATTGATTTTGTCCATCAGTATGCCGTCGATCCAAAGCTCGTATTGGCTGCAGGGAAATTTTTGCCAGGATAGGACAGGCATGTTGTTGGTCGTTTTCGATTTGTCAGCAGGAGCATAAAGTTTAAATGATTCCTGCGAAAACGATTGAAAAAACGCAACGGCCAGGAAAATGCTCAGGGAGAGTTTTTTAAAGTTTGATGAGATAGGCATATTAGTTTTTTTAAAAGTTGTTTACTCTATTTTGCGGGGCTTTCTTCGACTAAAAGGAAATCGAGGAATCCAAGGTTTGATCCTTTGTTGTATTTTAAAGTGAGTAATTGCACGCCTGCGGTATCAAATACAATTTCGCCTACGTTTGCCTGTGTCCAGTAATGCCAGTTGCCGGTATCTTCGGGCAGGGTGAGCTTTGCAGCAAACTGGTTGTTAATCCATAGTTCTGACTTGTTATCCTTGTTGCCGTAAATGGTGATAATCCGGTATTTGCCGGGTTTCATCACGTTTACGGTATAATTCGTCCATTCGCCGTCTTCTTCCCAGCCGATGTAAAGCTGGTTAACTCTGGGATCGACTTTGTTGGGATGGTTGAAATCGGCCCAGTCCTTGGTATAGGAAATATCAACACCTTCGTTTTCGCGAAAAAAAGCTGTGTAGGCCGAAATACCAGGACGCCAGTGGCTGCCATAATCATGAACCTCGTGATTCAGTTTTGAGCCTTCATTTTCAGGGGTAACATCGTGATAGGCTACACCTTCGCCGCCGAGGTCGTAATAAGCAAGTTCCACCCTACCAGGAATAACCTGCGGACCTTGTGTATAAACGGAATCCTTAAAAGGCTGTCCCTTGTAACCGGCCGGTACTTGTGCGTTTGCAGCCGAAAACCACATGGCTGAGACTACGAAAAGTGAAAATGAAATTTTTGTCATTTTGCGTTTTGAAAAAGGTTATTCAACAATAATTTTCCGGCTGCTTACCGCATTGTTGGCGAAAAGCCTTACTACATATAGGCCGGGAGTAAACCGGTTGTTTAAATTCAAACTGGTTTCCTTCCCGCTGAAATTCTCCTGCATCATGCAAATGCCGGAAGCATTATAAATCATTACCCGGCCTTTGGTAATATTTTCGGCTGATTGTATAGCCAGAAGTCTTTGCGAGCCGATTACCGTTGGAAACACATTTAAACTGCCATGAACCGGATCGCCAATTCCATTTGTAGTTGCTCCATACACTTCAAACTCATACATTGAATACCCATAATTGGTATTTCGGGCAGTTCCATACATACGGATATACCTGCCGCTTCCACTCAGGCTGGTTAGCTCATCCGTCCGTGCACCAGAAGGCATATTTGTTTTTGTTGCTAAGGCTGTCCAGGTGGTTCCGTTGTCCGAAATCTCAATTTTATACTCTTTGGCCGAAGCCACTTCCCAGCTGATGATAACTTTGCTGATGGAATAGGATTGACCCAGGTCGATGCTGTACCATTGAGGGTCGGAATACGTACTCGACCAACGTGTGGCAGCTTCACCGTCAACGGCATTTGTTGCGATATTGCCAAGATTGGCTTCGTTGGATGAGGTGGTACATAGCTTTTTTAACGAAAGGCTGGGCATTTTAACCGTGATCACCACATTGGCTGATTTTGAAACTCCCAGGCTGGTAGTGATGGTTAAGGTGATGCTGTGAACGCCCAAAGCCAGAGTTGTAGTTGCCGAAACCCCGCTGGCAATCTGGGTTCCGTTTTCGGCCCAGATGAAGGATGTAATAGTACCGGCATTGGTGGTGCTGGCTGATCCATTCAGATTTACAGATTCTGATCCGTTTCCATCGTAATCGAACAATAGTTGCCCCTTGCCGGCTTTAGCTTTCGGGCCGGGGACAAGGTCGTCGAGTGTAATTACCCTCGGGTCGTTGTAAACCTGGTTCAGCCAGTCTTTCGGATTTTTACCGTCTTTTTGTGTTGGATCTTTAACCATATAGGCCCAGGTAAGGAAATATAGCCAGGGCTGAGTTGAAAGGATTTCGGGGTCAGTTAGCTTTCCGTCTTCGCCTATGCCGAAAAGTTTTCCCTTGTTCCCAAAAAGACTCTGATACTGGTTCCACGATGAGTTGGAGCCGCTGTAATTCGGGTAATCCCAGGCAATAATATCAACCACATCATCGCCCGGATACCAGTTCTCCTTGTCGGTGCCGTAGCTGTTCCATACCCAGATGAGGTTATTGAGATGATGGCGGTTCACCATGCGATCGTACATCAGCCGGTAAAGCTTTTTGCAGGCATCGCCGCCCGAATATCCCCACCAGAACCATTTTCCTTCGGCTTCATGCAAGGGGCGCCAAAGGATAGCAATTCCGGTATCCTGCATTTTTTTCATTTCGCCGGCAACAAGGTCAATGTCACGGATCATATTGTGGTACGAAAGACCGGCTGTATCCGCCAGGGTAGCACCAAGTTTGAAATTACCTGAATAGAAGTCACCATCGGCGTTTGGAGAAATCCAATGCCATTGGAACTGCACTATTCCGCCCATGTTTTTAACCCAGTTTATGGCTTTGGTGGCATCATTATTACCACCTTGCGAAGGACAAATCCCATTAAAATCATAGCCCATCAAGGCAGGAGATTTCCCACCCGTTACTTCCTGTATGTAAGGCAGGTACGAATCGTCGCATTGACCCGAAATTATTTTTTTTCCATAAATGGAATCCAGCTGGTGTTTTAATGCGCGCGCCGGTATGGTTGCATTTGGATTAACAAGCTGGGCGTGGGAAGCGAAACCGGATATAAGCAGGATTTCTACTACAAGAATCAGTTTAAAGAGTTTATTCATCATGATATCATGCTAAAAAATGCGATTCGTTATTTCAGGATGGTTTCAATCCTGTTGAGTTCATCGGTCGAAAATGCAAGGTTTTTCATCGCTTCGAGGCTGTTTTTTAATTGTGATGTTTTGCTGGCCCCGATAAGTACTGAGGTAATTCGCTGATCTTTCAGCAACCATGCAATAGCCATTTGTGCCAGCGATTGCCCTCGTTCGATTGCTATCTGATTTAGTTTTCTTGCTTTTTCGATATTTGATTCGCTTACCTGGTCAGGATTCAATGAAGTATGCGCCCTGGCTGCTCTCGATCCTTCCGGAATTCCGTTAAGGTATTTATCGGTTAGCATTCCCTGGGCAAGCGGGGAGAAAGCAATGCAGCCGGCTCCTTGATTTTCGAGGACGTTTAACAATCCATTCTCAACCCAACGCTCGAACATGCTGTATTTGGCCTGGTGAATGATGAAAGGTGTTTTTAGTTCTTTCAGCACTTTTATGGCCGTTTGGGCTTGTTCGGCTGAGTAATTTGAAATACCAACGTAGAGTGCTTTCCCTTGCCTGACAATCAGATCTAGAGCCATCATGGTTTCCTCGATGGGTGTTGCAGGATCGGGTCGGTGATGGTAAAAAATATCAACATAATCCAGTCCCATTCGTTTCAGGCTCTGGTCGAGACTGGCAACGAGGTATTTCTTTGAGCCATAATCGCCATAAGGACCGGGCCACATATCGTAACCGGCTTTTGTGGCAATAATCATTTCGTCGCGGTAGGGTTTAAAATCTTTTTGCATCACCCTGCCAAACGTTTCCTCAGCCGATCCGGGTGGCGGGCCGTAATTGTTAGCCAGGTCGAAATGGGTTATCCCGTTATCGAATGCATGCCGAAGTATAGCTCGGCAGTTGGCAAATGTGTCGTAATCGCTGAAATTCTGCCATAAGCCCAATGAAATAGAAGGTAGGTTCAGCCCGCTTTTGCCACAACGGCGGTATTTCATTTCCGCGTACCTTTTATCACTTGCAGTATAAACCATAGAATTTTCCGGATAAATGTGTTAGTCCAAAGCTTATTCCGATACGGTAATTGCTATTATCATTGGTCCGGGACCTTTGCAATTTGAAATTAAGTCGATGGAAAGGATTGTTTTTTCAGGAAATGGATTTTCCCATGATAAATGAAATAAGCGGATATGTTGCCCGATAGAAGTGGTTCGTTCGTTTTTGCCCCGCCATGCTGAAGCATGATCTATTTCGGATGAATTTCCCCACCAATCCCAAATATTTAGCCTGTAAACCAATGGTAATGAAACTGATGTTCCATCGGAATAAGTGAGTTTGTATTCGCCGATTTCTACCTGCTCTGCATCAATATTCCATGCCGAAGCATGTAAAAAGTGTATTGCGCTTCCTTTCAGATCAACCGGAATACCGCTGATATTTTCAGGATATACCAGCGTAGTTATTTCTGCGGATCGGTTTCCGGCTAACTGAATCAGTCCGCGAACATCAAAAGGAACCTTTCCGAAAAACTGAATTCCAGAAGGCATATCCGAAAGGGTGTTTCCTGGTTTGTGATGTAAGTTATCAGAAAGGGAGTGATTGTACCAAACTGAAAGGTCAATAAGCCTTTTTTCCATTCCTGCATCTCTTACGGGAATAACATATTCGGGGTTCGCGATATTTGTCATGTTTTGGATAAGATTATAAAAAGTTGATATTTGGGTTTATGCAGCATACTGAGGCATTGAAATGTGAAATACTTAAAGCTTTTAACGGATTACAATTTTCCGACTTACTCTAGTATTGTTTCCGAGCTCAATGAAAACAACATAAACACCTGGCTTTAAATTGCCGGTGTTTAATTGTGCTGATTTTGAATTTATTGATTGGGTTTTCAGCATCTTTTGCCCTGTAACATTATATATTGAGACGGTTTTCATTGCATTCTCACTTTCCAAATTCAATAACCCGGAATCCGGATTTTGATAAACGTTTAATCCTGAAGTTTGATCCGCATTCGCAGGTTTATCAATTCCTATTTGTAAAGGATTTAAATATACATCCGGCAAATCGTTCAGGAACAGGGTAAAAGGATCATCATAAAATGCCTGGAAATCAGGAACGGCGGCATGGCCGGGATACGGAACAAAATGATGTGTAGGGCTTCCATTACGCCAGGTGGCGAAGTAAGAGAGCTTTTTTGTGGTTTCATTGGATTTGATGGGCGCAAGAATGCAGCGTGTGTACCAATTGGGGATTTTCAATGCATCTGGCGCACCATTGGCACCCCAGCCCAGGCGGTCGCCGGCTTCGGTAAGCGCCGAAAGCTTATTTTTTTCAGTTGCATATTCTGAAATCCAGGTGATACGATCTGTAAACTTATTTACCTCACTCTGATTGCCGGCGCCAAAATAGAAGTCAAGACCAAAAATATCCACATAGTTATCGCCGGGATAAATA
>JBBSDG010000300.1:0-5834 GCA_038249635.1 Bacteroidales bacterium
CAAAACGATCAGCATGATGGTGGAAAGGGTTACCATCCAAAGAAGCTCATAGCCATAATCGGCACCTGCTGCCAGATTGGATGCCCAGTTACCGGGATCAATAAAACCAACAGTAACAAGCAACCCCGGACCAATAAATTTTAATATATCGAGACCTCCCATTGCAGGCTTGTGGTCGCGGCGACGAAGATCCTTTATAATATGCCGTGGTGAGAATTTCACGCTATGAGTTTAGTGAGTGGTTGCAAAGTTAGGGATTTATCCGTTTGCTTGAAAGCAGGATATAGGAGTTGTGAGTTGGTGTCTGGAGTTAAAATTATTTTGACTTTGAAGAGTTTCGGAATTTTGGGTAAACTCTTCAAACCCTTCAAACTGTCACACTGAGCGAAGTCGAAGTGTCAAACATTTCAAACCCTTCAAACTGTCAGACTGAGCGAAGTCGAAGTGTCAAACTCTAAAAAAAAACCCCCCGCCTGCAAACGAGTTGCCGACAGGGAAGTTGGTTAATTGAAACTGAAATTCTATTGCAAAGGCATAATTACTTCGAGTACTTCGGGCATATCCATTTGTAAATCCTTAATATGAGCGATGGTTGGAACACCGTTTTTATTCCAGCCACGACGGGCATACACAGCATCAAGCAATTGCTCGTAGCGGTCTTCGCGATAGGCGCGGGTAGCGGCCATTTTTTCCTGCAATGTCATTTTCGATGGATCTTTCCCAATCTGGTCAACAAGCTGTCCATCATATCGTTCCTGGCGACTGAGGTATTCTTCCTCGGTAACAGGTCCGGCAGCGCGGTAGGGCTGGGCATCATTTTTGCGAAGGCCTTTGCCGCAACGGATATCGAATATGCGCTGGAAGTTATACACTCTTTCGCTTTGGCGGATCAGTTCTTCCTTGTTAAAATCATTGCCGGTAACCGCTTTGTAAATGGCAATATAATTTTCAACATGACCGGGAACTTTACCGGGTTCGGGGTAGGTGTGATTATCCTCAGGTTCCACATCATTCCATGGAAGTTTGCAAAGTCCCTGCAATCCAAACCAGGTGCGGAACATCGGAAAATAATGCAATGCTTCGGCTTTTTTCTCAAAAGTTGGAATCTGGTTATTAACCATGTCCATAAAAATGAGCCAGGCTTCGTCGTGTTGCGGACCTTTGTTGGTCATGGCATAACCGCCCTGCTGGGCCAGCGACTCTTTCGAAACATACTGCGAATACTCAAGGCCTTTGTTTTCCATGCCAATGTCCTGCATGAAACCAGCATCGCCCCAGCCTTTGGCTGCAAACAGTTCTTTCATTTTGTGTACACCAAGTCCGGCAATTTTGCCAAAGCCTTCGCCGCGCGAAATCATATGCAACAGTTCCATGGCTGAATCGGCATTGCCGAAATTCAGTTTCATTCCGCCGGTACGTTCTTCGTTCAAAATACCGTTTTCATAACATTCCATTACAAAACCAAGGATGGTTCCAAACGAAATGGTACAAATGCCGTAAGTGTCGCAATAAAAATTTGATTCAATGGTAAAATCAGGATTAAAAATTCCGGCTATGGATCCCAACGACGAAGTTGATTCATATTCCGGTCCGTCAACAATCACCTTCGATCCTTTGTAAGGACCGGATCGCAGCTCGTAATTATCTACACCTTTGGCGCAGGCCATATTACATCCAATCCAGCAGCCATCAGGAACGCCTTGCGTGAAATATGTTTTCCATACATCGCCGGATATTTTTACTGCATCAGGATGACTTCCGTATTTGAAATTATTTACCGGCAGCAAATCATAGTCATTCATCACCAATGTAAGATGGGCGGTTCCTTTGCTGCGCATTTCGCATTGCTTGTCGTCGAGATCGCGCATTTCCTTGTTAAAAACTTTGCCACGCTCCATAATAGCCTGTAGGTCGATAACTCCGTTACGGTTTCCGGTAACACCTTTGGTATGAGCCACTACGGCTTTTATGTTTTTATCACGGAGTACGGTTCCAATACCACCACGTCCGGCTTGTTTCAAACGAACAACTTTCCGTTTCGAATCAAAAAAGCTGAAATTGAGCATCCCTATCAGTGAGTTGTCGGCGGCTGTACCTGCCGAAACTACCGAAACATTCAGACGGTCTTTCTCCGTTGTTGCAAGGGTTTCAGTAAGGTACTCGGCCAATAAGTGACTGTCGTAACTTTCGTCGCTGGCCTCGTAAATCTCAATTAATTCGCGGGTTTCGTCAATAAGTACGATAACGTCCTTGTCAGATTTTCCCTGCAATTCCAGCGAATCGAAACCTGCAAATTTCATAAACGGACCGAAATAGCCGCCTACATTGCTGTCGATCGGAATGTCGGTTTGTGGTGAGATAGTTACAACCAGCGATTTTCCTGTACCTGAGTATTGCGTAATACCACAGATAGGTCCTGTATTGATAACGATTTCATTTTCAGGATCGTTCCATTTTGTGTCTGGCTGTGTAGCATCCCACAGAAGTTTCAAGCCAAAGCCCTTACCACCGGTAAATTTTTCCTTCATCTCCGCTGATACAGGTCGTTCCTTGATTTCACCGCTGCCAACGTTTACATACAGTGTACGGTTATTATACCCTTTTTCTATTGGTGCCCAGATATACTTGTACGAATACAGTAGTTTGTGGGTGCTTTGAAAATTTTCGAGGCTCATATTTCTTTTTATTTTGTTCTGTGAATCAATTCACAAAAGTATAAAATGGGTTTGATCTGCCAAGCTATTTAAGTAAAAATTACGATATGAATATCTGTTATAATCGGTTAGTGCTGAAACACTTGTTTTTAATACATTTGCAAATGAAGTTGGAGAAATTTATTGCAGTGGAAATTGAACCAGACGGTATTCCATAGTTAAATCGACACTTTGTAATTATAAAAATGTCTGCTGATTACTCTTGGAAATGGGAAATGGAAAAATGGAAATAGAAAATAGGGAAATAGAAAATAGGGAAATAGAAAATAGAAAATAGAAAATAGGGAAAGGGAAATAGAAAATAGGGAAATAGAAAATAAGAAAATAGGGAAATAGAAAATAGAAAATACGAAATAGGGAAAGGGAAATAGAAAATAGGAAAATAAAGAAATAGGAACAGAGAAAATATCTGAAACTTTGTAACCCTGCGCTTCCCTGCTTGATGCAGGCGGGGGTTCCGCTCAGCAGCCTGAAACACTGAACCTTTAACCTTTAACCATTAACCTTTAACCTTTAACCTAAAACCCTACAACTCACCTATCGGCGAAGACTCTTCGCTCTTACTCTTAATTGCACCGAAAAATTCTCTCACAATCTTCCCATGAAAAAAAGAATACAGCCTGCGGTCGCGAAGCCGCGATTTACATTTATACATTGTTAACTGGGTAATTTGCGTAAAGCCATCGCGTGTGGGTTGCAACGTGAATTTTTGCGTGCCTTTAGTGCTGCCATGATCAACATAACAGTATTCTATTTCTTTCTGATCTGCATCCATGCGTGTTACTTCCATGGCAACAGCAATGTTTTTTATTCCAAGTACATGTAAGTTGAAAAAGAGTATCTGACCTTCCTCAATTCCTTTATACGATTCGTTTTTATATAGGAAATTGTTAT
Organism: Bacteroidales bacterium; assembly: GCA_038249635.1. Classification (GTDB taxonomy): domain Bacteria; phylum Bacteroidota; class Bacteroidia; order Bacteroidales; family UBA4417; genus UBA4417. The sequence continues at coordinate 3,609 of JBBSDG010000300.1, forward strand.
GCTTTTTGGAATATAACAATCCGAAAGTAACAATCCGGCCATCGAATTCTTCGCTCGGCGACTGGTGTATCAGGTTATTCCAAACCACGTCAATATTCTGCTTTATTAGCTGCGATTCTTTAAAAGTCCTGTAATTATTTGAGTCAATGGAATTATAGCAAACAGGAACCATTTCATCGAAGGTTCTTACCCCGAAATTCTTCTGCCGTGTTATGAGTTTACGTACTTTCTTAAAATTTATGCGGTTAAAGTCCACAGAATCAATGGACACAGGCGTGCTGCCTGCCGAAAACACTGAAGCGCAAGTGGAGAGAAAGATAAGTAAAAGAAAAACCTGTAAACGATGCAAAGCCATTAGCAGTATTGGGGTATGATCAGTAAATATTATGTGTGATGATGCCAGAAGAACCCTGGTTTCGGAAAACAAATGTAGTGAAGTGAATCTTATGTGCAAACAATTATTTTTGAAATGGCTTATTAAATTGTAGTTGACTTGCACGCAATTTAATCGAAAACAAATAATATTTAGTGACTGACATTTACTGTAACATACTGACAGTCAGGTTTAAAAACATTTTGCTCTATTTATCTCACCACTTTAATACAGATTGTAATATGCTGGATAGTAAATATTTTGGAGATGTTTTCTAGAACAATACGGATAAATTATATATTGGATTAATTGTAGGAATAGGTATAATTTACAATAGATTTGCACATGTTTTACATTTCCGGTTTGAATTTACATATCAGCAGCACTGGCATTATGTGAATTTGGACAACTTAAAAAATTTCAAATCATAGTCACAATTACATTCTAACAGTTATGAACACTGTTCAAATTAGACTTTTTTTTCAATATTTGCTTTTACCCGTGATAGTATTGTGGGCTTTTAGCGTTTCAGCGCAGGATACGAAGAAAAATTCAGATCAGATTTATGGGTTTGATCCCTTATTGTACAACGGGCGGGTTTATTATTTCTACCCTCAACCGGGGACCGGAGGAAGCCAGTATTTGTTCGATTCATTTGATGAAAGCGGATCTCTCACAGTTCGTGGTGTTACTTATACCAATCTTGCTCTTAACTATGATATTTATAATCAGCAGCTTATACTTAAATTTAAAAATGCGATTGGCTCAAATACACTTATACAAGTTTCATTTGCGTGGCTGGAAAAGGCAAGCCTGGGCGGCAGCAATTTTGAAGTTGTTACCGATGCCAATTCATCTAAACGGTTGTACCAGGTTATAGGCAATGGTCGCGAAAAGATAATGATATACAGAAGTAAAGAATTGCTGATAGATAATCTGAAAAGCAGCAGGATTCATTATTTTTCGGAAGGGAAGAAAGATATGTTTTTGATGACTAATGATCAGTTGATTTCTTTTAAAAATAACCGGGCTTTGGTTAAGGCTTTCGACATCTCAAGGCAATCATTCATTAAAAACTACATCCGCAAACAAAGGATTAACGTAAGAACAGCCAGTGATTTAAGTATTACCGATTTGATTAACTATTGTAATACCCTTTCCGCATCGTGAAAAATTTACTCACAGCAATTCTTATTGTCCTGTTTTCGGTTACTGTAAATGCTCAAAAGATTGAGAAGATTATAGCTATTCATTGTAAGGCTGTTCCCTTCAGCGTATTTTGTGCATCCATCTTCCGTCAATCGTCAGTGAAGGTTTATTATCATGAAAAATGGATAAAGGATCTTAGGGTAACCCTTGATGCGGACAGCATAACAGCTAATCATGCTATGCAGTTGGTTTTAAAAGGGACAGGACTTGAGGTCTCAGTCTGGCATGGCAATCTGGTAGTGATGCCGGGTGAAAAACTTTTACCTTCCTTGCCTGCTTACAATTTCAAAAAAAATACTGATATCGTTATGGAAGCAAACCCGGATTCAAAAACCGTAAGTGAAGAACGGTATTTGACCGGGCGTAAAGGGGATGTGCCACTCACCATTCGTATTGGATTTAAGAATGGAACAGTTACTGGTTCAAAAGCAAAAATAACAGGCAGGATACTGGATGAAGAAACCGGTACTCCCATATTCAGCGCCACTGTTTATATTGCTGAAACCAAAACCGGGGCTGTTTCTGATTTCGATGGGATAGTGACACTGGCATTAAAGCCGGGGACTTATACGGTTACTATTGCTTATATGGGATATGAGAAAAAAAAGTACCAGTTTGAGGTGCTTTCGGACGGGAATTTCACA
>JBBSDG010000301.1:0-5806 GCA_038249635.1 Bacteroidales bacterium
AACCATAATCAATTAAGCCACTGTTTTTGATTGCATCGGCGGCGGCTTTAACTTTTTCCTGGGAGACATTTGCAGCCCAGACATTCCAGCTATTCCAACCCATTGGTGGAGTTAATGCCAAGCCAGTGCCTACTTGTATTGTAAAGTTTTTCCAGGAATCCCCGAATTCATTTTTTGCCTTCAGAATGACACTATATTTCCCGGATGTCTGGATTTTTCCTGTAATTATGCCCGTTTTCTGATCCAGTACCAGACCTGAAGGAAGGTTCTCAACCGAATACTTAAGAGGGCGCTTACCCGTTACCGGTATGTAATACTGAAATGGAGAGCCAGGTTGTACTCCAACGATTGCGGGTCCGTTTATAACAGGCACTTTCGAAGCAACTGGTGTTAGAATAAAATTTTCTTCCTTTTTCCGTACATATGCTTCAGGATTTTCTCCTGAAACTTCCAACCGGGCATCGGCCCATGCGGAAAACCCATTCCACTTGCCACGAACGCTTTTTACAAAGAGTGTCAGGATTTGAGTGCCTTTTACATCTACAACCAAAGATTTTGGCTCATCTGTTGGTTTCATCACACCGCTCCGCCAGGCAATTCTATCGTCGGCATACACAATGAATTCAATAGGATGACAGCCTTGCCCGAGTACTTCATCGTCAAAACCTACAACTGCTTCAAATTTTGATGAACCTCCTTTCAGATTGATATGCAACATACTATTGGTGTACGTGCCAATGCCTCTTTCGAATAAACGATGGTTTAATTTGATAGGATTTCCTTTTATGTTCGTTTTACTTGTTATTGGGAAGTCGTCCTGCTCAGCATGCGACAAATTGAGTTCATCAACATAAACGTACCGTTGAGCTACCGTGGTAGACAAAAAATAAATTAAAATTGTAATAAATATTAAAAGCTTTTTCATTTTCATTTGTATTAATTTTTTTTTCCGCTATTGATACGGATAATATTCACTGATAAATTCAAAAGGCGGAGCCAATGGTCTTCTTGGTTTTCCACCGCCTCCTATTGACTTGGGGCCATTGTTGGGCATTCATTTTTATTCAAATAAACCTACCATAAAGAGCTATAAAGACCTCTGAATGCATATTGTTTCCACTAATAACCCCACATCAATGGAAATTCTGTTGCTCCCCACATCTTGTTGGGTTTGTTGCCCATTACAAACTCAAGTGTGCCACCATTAGCAATATCGCCCTGCAAAATATATGCTTTTGAATATGCTTTGCCATTAAGCTTTGCCGACTGAATATAAACGTTGGTTGCCGATACGTTTGTGGTTGATACGGTAAAAGTTTTTCCGTTTGCAAGATGTATAGCTGCTTTTTCGAGTATGGGCGAACCAATAGCATATACACCGTTTGCAGGGTTTACAGGATAAAAACCCATGGAACTGAAAATATACCAGGCCGACATTTGACCACAATCATCATTACCTGAATAACCCGCTGATGTAGTGTGGTACAACCCTGTTAACACCTGAGCTACATATTTTTGCGTTTTCCAGGGTTGTCCGGCAAAATCATAAAGATATGCTGCATGATGGCTTGGCTCATTCCCATGCGCATACTGGCCTATCATACCCGAAACGTTTTCGTTTTTATCATTTACTACATTGAGTGAGAAAAACGTGTCTAATTTTGCAGTAAAGCATTCCTTTCCTCCTAAAAGGTCAATAAGTCCGGGGACATCTTGCGGAACATAAAAAAGATATTGCCAGGCGTTACCTTCTGTATACGGAAAACCACCATTTCCTCCATAAGCCAGAGGTTCGAATGGAGTAAACCAACTACCATCTCTGTATCGTCCTCTAAAAAATTTAGATTTTGTATCGAAAATGTTTTTATAAAAGGCAGAACGTTTAATGAAACGTTCATAGTCGGTCATTTTTCCAAGTTTCTTTGCAAATTGGGCTACGCACCAATCGTCATAAGCCATTTCGAGCGTAATTGATACCGATTGTGAAAGAACATCTTCGGGGATATAACCATATTTTTCCCATGCAGTATAGGGTGCTCCCGAATGGTTTAATAGTAACGAACCCTTTACCGCTTCATATGCTTTCTCCAAATCAAAACCTTTTAATCCTTTAAGCGCAGCATCGGTAATAACTGGAATGGCGTGATTGCCTATCATACAATAGTTTTCCAATCCCCAGAGTTGCCATATAGGTAAAAATCCGAAAGTTTCATATTGGCGTAGCATGCTGTTGATGAAATTGGCAGTACGCTCTGGCTGAATTAGCGTGTATAAAGGGTGAGCTGCACGGTAGGTGTCCCAAAGAGAGAATGTTGAATAGTGCTTTTTATCTGGGGCATTTCGAATAGTCATATCCGAGGCCATATAATCGCCATTTACATCGGCAATATTATTAGGCTGAAGAAAAGCATGGTACATTGCTGTATAAAATATTTGCTTTTGTTCAATTGTTCCTTCAACCTGAATCTTCTCAAGTTCATGTTCCCATGTTTTTTCAGCATTTGCCATGGCAAGTTCAAAATCCCAACCTGGCAATTCTGTTCTTAAATTTAACCGTGCATTTTCACAACTAACTGAAGACAATCCTACTTTTACCAATATTTTCTCCTGGTCGGTAGTGTTAAAGTCGAGCAAAGCTTTTAGCGCTTTTCCATTAAGAATATTTAGATTAGTGCTATTCCCATCAAATGAAGTAGTTGCATTATCACTATTTAGGGCAATCACTTTAAAAGGGTTTTGATTATCGGTATAGTCTTCTTTCAGTGTTGCCAGTTTAAAAGGTTTTGAAAATTCAGCAGTGAAATAAGCCTTTCTAACTCCTTCGAACCAACCTGTTGTAAATCTATATCCTTCAATAGTTGTATTATTAATAACGCGTATTTGTGCATTTAACACCTTACAATACACGCCCCAGTCACGGGTTGCTATGTGTTTTAAATCGAAAACAATGTGTGCTTGTTTGCTTTGCGGAAAGGTATACCTATGAAAACCTACATGCTCTGTTACAGTTAGTTCGGCATTAATATTATAATCGAGCAATTTTACCTGATAGTAACCCGGCCTGGCAGTTTCCTGGTCGTGTGAAAACTTCGATTTACGAAGGTTTTCACCTTTTTCGTTAACCAGACTCGATTCACCCACCGTTGGCATAACCATAACATCAAATAAGTCGCCGATTCCTGTTCCACTTAAATGAGTATGACTGAAACCATAAATAATATTATCCTTATAGTTGTATCCCGAGCAAGGCTCATCGGGAGCATCTTTTGTATCGGGACTAAGCTGAATTAAGCCAAAAGGCAAAGCAGCACCTGGAAAGTTGTTTCCACCAAGGCTAATCGAATCAATTGCTCCTGTGCCAATAAATGGGTTTACAAAATCAACGAGTTTTGTTCCAGTTGTTTGGGCATTTAAATAAGTTGATATTAGAATAAATGCCATGCTCAAAAAGGTTGTGGTTTTATTCATATAGGTTAAATTTAAATTAGGCATATGTTTTATTAATATGTCGTACTGCTTTTAAAAATTATAGAATGGAGAGATAGTCAAGTAACCAATAATGTCAATATTTTGAGTTAAGAATTCATCGATTTCTTTCCTCGAAGGCACTGATGGTTGGGCACCCAACCTCGTTACAGATATAGCGGAAGCGGCTGAGGCAAATTTTACGGCTTCAAAAATTGATTTATCTTCCGTTAATGCTACGGACAGGGCTCCGCAAAAGGTATCGCCGGCAGCAGTAGTATCAACAGCCTCAACCTTAAATCCAGCCAGGAATTCATCCCTTTCAGTGTTTTTTACAAATGCACCTTTTGCGCCCAGTGTAATAACGATATTTTGCGGACCTTTCTCCTGCAAGCATTTCGCCGCTTCCCTGATTTGAGAATCAGTTTCCACTGGCAAGCCAGTTAAAAATTCGGCTTCCGATTCATTTAAAACCAGAGTGTGTATCATTGCCAGATGCTCATCATCAACCTTTTTTGCAGGAGCAGGATTGAGTATCACCTTATTCCCGTGTTTATGAGCAAGCTCAACGGCAAAAAGAACTGATTCTAAAGGAATTTCAAGCTGTAGCAGAATAATTTCGGATTCACTGATGACAGTTTCGGCTTTCCTGATATGAGAAGAACTCAGCATGTAATTGGCTCCCGGAGCTACCGAAATGCAGTTTTCGGCCTTATTATCAACCAGGATCAGGGCGATTCCCGTGGCTACTTTCTGCTCGACAAAAACAAATTGAGTATCAATATGGTCCTCCTTAAAATTGCTCAGCATGGCCGGGGCAAAAGCATCGTCGCCCAGGCAACTGATAAAAACAACATTTCCACCGGCACGGGCCGCAGCTACAGCCTGATTCGCTCCTTTTCCCCCGTTAACTTTTGCAAATATGCCATCTCCTACAGTTTCTCCGGGTTTAGGGAGTCGCGACGACTTGATGATCATATCGACATTCGAACTTCCTATTACTGCTATTTTCTTCATTTTATAAAATTTTAGAAAGAATAATCAAACCTAATCCTGCAACAAATAACACAAACATGGCAGCTAAAAGCGCATTTGTTCCCTTTGGTGCCTTTGCAAATTCCTTCCAGATAAAGACGCCCCAGATTGCTGATACCAGTGTGGCGCCTTGTCCCAGCCCATACGCAACGGCGGTTCCTGCCTTGCCTGATGCAATAATATTTAACGACATTCCTATACACCAGATAATACCTCCAAGTAAGCCAATCAGATGCAATTTAGGTGTGCCCATGGTGAAATACATCGAATATTTCACGGGTTCACCTTTAATAGGTTTATACATAAAAATGGTGTTCCATAAAAAGTTAGAGACAAGTATTCCTATGGAAAAGACGAATACCGCTGTGTAAGGCGACATTAATCCCGGCTCAGGATTACTAAAATCTTTAAACATACTATCCGCTACAAAACGATAGAAGAATCCCATCGAAAACCCGGCCAGCAGTGACAGTATAATTCCTTTCTTGGTCGATGCCTTGTTGGCAGAAAGCTTCCGGTATGCCAGAGCATCCATCACTATGGCCAGAGCCACGAGTGCCACCCCTGAGAATAACAAAACCGAATTCCCGTGATCGGTTTCGCCCATGTAATTTACTATTACTCCCTGAACAAGAGCCAGGCCTATTCCAATAGGGAATGCCACGGCAAGGCCTGCAATATCAATTGCAGCAACCAGCAGTAGATTTGCAATGTTAAAGATCACACCGCCTAAGAGTGCCAGTGCTATCGCGTGCATGCTGGCCTGAAGAAGATCAGGAACAAAGCTTCTTCCGCCTGACCCTGTGCTTCCCAATGTCAAACCCAGAATAAGTGACAGAATTAAGATTCCAAAGGTATAGTCCCAGTAAAAAAGCTGGAAAGGCCATGATTTTGTAGCCAGTTTCTGCGTATTCCCCCACGATCCCCAGCACAGCATGGTGATAAACGTGAGAAGAATTGCAACAGAGTAAGAGTTAATGATTACCATTTTCAGTTTATTATATTGGTTATTTATAAAATTGATTTATCATTCTCATGCAGAACCTTTCTTAATCACCTTTAAAAGCTTAACTTCGTGAGGATTAACCTTGACTATGAACTTTCCTTCCAGATCGCCAATGTCCTTTTGCCGCCATACATCCCGTATTATATACTGACCTTCGAGGCCAATTGTTTTCAAATTCAGTTCAATGTTGTGATCTTGTATTCCAAAATTGCATAAGCCAACAGCCACGGATCCATCGCTAAGCTCTTTTGTCCAGATCTCAAGCAAGTCATCAACTTTAATTCTTTTAACAGGTTTGCC
>JBBSDG010000302.1:0-5782 GCA_038249635.1 Bacteroidales bacterium
ACTGAAAGCGGTGTTTTCGAAGTAATTGCTGTAGTAAATAACTTGCTGGCTTTAAGAGCGCAGCCGGAAAACGCAAAGGTAAAATATACAGGTATTGCTACGGTAACATATGCTAGGCCCACCGTATTTAATCAAAAATACATTCAAGATGCTACTGCTGCTGTATTGATACATGACGGAACGACGGCGCCTGGATTTATTACCGGCACCTATACCAATGGTGATGGTATTACAAATGTAGTTGGAAAGATTTCCCTTTATAACGGACTTATTGAATTAGTTCCTTTTCAAACAACAGGTGAGCCTGCCACAGGTATTTCAATTGTACCCGAAGTACGCACACTGGCAAGTTTAACAGCTGCTGATCAGTGCAAACTTGTTAAGATTGAAAATTTTGCATTTAAAAACCCTATGCAATGGGATGCTGTTGCCGGAAAATTTGTCAAATCCAAAAACTATGATATTGATGGAGCAGACAATACTCTTATGGCATACAGGACTTTATTTGCTGAATCGGATTATATCGGAGGATTTGTGCCGGCAGGACCTATTTCATCAATAGTTCTGGTTAGTCAGTTTAATACTCAAATACAGATTACTGCACGCTCGTGGTCGGATATGACCGTTCCAATAGTTGCTGATTTTAATGGAACCCCAACAGCAATTCTTGTATTTGACACAGTACAGTTCACAGATATGTCGAGCAATCATCCTGTTAGCTGGGAGTGGACTTTTGAAGGTGCAGACGTTACGACTTCAACAATACAAAATCCGCGAATTGCATATATCGATAAGGGAGCATTTTCTGTTACACTAAAAGCAACCAATGCTTCAGGTGTGAGCAACACCATGACCAAATCTGATTATGTAAATGTAGGTGTTGTTGGCATTTCTTCCAAACCATCAGTTGTTTCGGTTTACCCGAATCCAACAAACGGAAGATTGTTTATTACCAATCCTTCAAAAGATGCACAGGAAATTACTGTATTCTCGGCGATCGGCAAGCAGGTGAACTCTTCTGTTTCGGCTGAAGGTATTATTTCACTGGATATCAAATCGCAAACCAAAGGAATGTACCTTATCCGGATTACAAATAAAAACACCAAGGCTGTTCAGGTCAAAAAAGTTGTATTGTACTAATTACTAGTTTTTTAACTTCAAAGTCTGGTAAAGGCTGTCTTAAAATTAAGGCAGCCTTTATTTTTTATTCATGGAATAAAATAATAGTGCCTTTAGAATTGCTATTTTTGATGTGTGAAACTTATACTATGAAGAAGATACTTGCACTGGCTTTTCTGATATCAACCGCTTTTGTCTTATGGGCACAAAGTGGCAGCCCATTGCGCCTCGAAATACCAGCCCCGTTGGGAAGCGATCCTTTTAATTATGTAACAGCCGGAAAGAACGGGGTTTGTGTGTTTTTCCCTACTATCAGCCAAACCGGGAGAGACAGTGTGAGCTGGTCGTTCCTGATGACAGATGATCAGCTTAAAGAAAAATGGAACAGGATGGTTCCGCTGCATCGGGATGTGACTTATCTGAAAAGTTTGCCGGGCAAAGACGCTATTTACCTGCTTTTTCACGACACAAAGCAGAACAAAGAAGGCAATATTTTTGTATTTATGATCATTCCCCGCCTGCAGGTGATAACCGAACACAGGGGGATGATACCTGATAAAGCCGAAGTGGTGGATTTTGAAGTTTCGAATAATATTGCATATATAGGGTACAACACCCGGAAAGGCCAGCCTGGGATCATAGGATTCTCACTTGTTACCGGCGAAAAACGAAACTACACCATCACTTCCGAAAAAGATGCGTTATTACTCGACATATCAGTTGACTCTGCCAGGCAGAAGATTTTTGCCACTTATAAAATTCAATATTCATCATCAAAAAATCATTTGTTCGTAAACCAATATAATGCTCCGGGCGTACCCGAAAAAACCTTTGATTTCACGGATCAGGTAGAAAGAAAGAATTTCAACTCCGCTCAATTCGTCCCTTTGGGTGAAGGCAACGGGATAATAGCCGGAACCTACGGGTTTAATGTAACAAGTTCGCGCAGGCAATACGATTACTACGACAATTACTACAATAGCTATTATTACAATTACTACTCGCCGTATTATTATTCGCGACAGTCGGAATACAATGCCAATGATGACAAGACTCCTGTATCGGATGGCTATTTTGCGGCAACAGTAACTGCCGGTGTAGCAGGCAAAATTAAGTATTACAATTTCAGCGGATTTACCAATGCATTCAAATACATAACTGATCCCAGCGCACTGCGGATGAAAGGCAAGCCGCTCAAAAAGAAAGGAAAGTCCGAAGAAAATCAACAACCTCAGCAAACTGAAGATGCGTTCGATAACGAAAGAACGTTGAATCTGAGGCTTATCACTCACGAAGTGGTGATAAATAACGGTCAGCTTGTTATTACTTCCGAGGCTTATTCGCCCGAATACCATACCAACACTCAAATGTCGTACGATTATTACGGAAGAGCTTTCCCGACTTCGTACCAGGTGTTCGATGGCTTCAGGTACTCACATGCCTTTGTGGCGGGATTCGATAGCAGTGGCAATATGGCATGGAATAACGGCATGGAGATGCGTGATATCATCACCAAATACCTGAACCGGAAATTAAATAGCCTGTTCGATAATGATGAAATCGTACTTTACTACAATGCTAATAATAAAGTCGCTTTTAAGACTATTAAAGGAAACACTATAGTTGATAACACTTCCTATACCACACTGGTTCCTAAACGTGGCACCGACCAGCCTATTGATGAATACCTGGGCACCATTGAACATTGGTATGATGATTATTTTATTGCAACCGGCTATCAAACTATCCGCAACAATTATCTGGAGAGTAATAAACGGAATGTGTTTTATATTAGCAAGATGGCTTTCAGGTAATTGGGGGTTTAATTAGGCTGTGGGGCAATGAGTTAAAGAGACGATCTGAAGAGCCACAAAGTTAAGGGTAAGAGGCAAAGGGTTAGAGGCAAAGGAAAGCCGAGGTATCACGGGCGATGGGCTGTAATCGAGTCCTATGTTGAACAGGATTCAAATGAAAAAGAAATTCCAGGCTAAAATCAAACTTTTACAAACGTATTAGTAAACACCCCACATAAACTTTTGAGGGATGCCGATAACCGGATTAACCAAAACAAATAGCCAGATAAATTAGAAATAATGGTCTTTTAAAGCCTTTGGAATACTTTTATTCACATTTTTTTGAAATATTTTAAGTCTGTCGCACTCCCATTCGGGAAATCGAGTCAGCCATTCATTTATAGGGTTATCAAACAAGTAGAAAAAGTACAGGCGATTTTGGAAAAAATTGCTGCTTTTAAGAAAAATACAGATCAAAACGACTGCAAAATAGCTAAAATTGTTATACCTTAGCCATTAAAACAGGCAAAATCAATCCTTTCTTTTGCATAGCTTATAATTCGCCGCTTACCATTGACCGGATAACATTAATAACTGTTTATGGGAAAGTTTATCCGCCACTTTAATTACCATACAATGCTTACTTTGTTGAGCATTATGGTATTATTAGGTGCGAGTGCGAAAGGGCAGACAATTGTTTTTTCAGATGATTTCAGCACAAATACCAGTGCAGCCTGGACAATCGATGGAACAATTGGAAGCAGCTCCTGGTCAGTTACACGTAGCGGAGATGACTGGGGAGCCAGAAGTAACACTTCCACTGAACAGTTAGAATTAACAAATGATGTTGGAGTCGCAGCCAGAGCAGATGGATGGGTATATGCATCAGTAAGTACATCATCGTTTTCATCTCCCTATAATACCACATTAAATTTAAACACAGGATTGGTTACATGGACATTTAATTTGCGGCAAATCAGGACCGATCCAGGTGGTTTTAGTACAAACTCATATGGTGTAGCTTTCATTTTAGGAGGAACTTCAACAACTACTGACGTAAATGGTAATGGTTATGCAGTTGTTTTGGGACAATCAGGACCAAACGATCGTGTCAGATTAGTTAACTATGCTGACGGATTACAAGGTACTTTAACATCTATTATAACTTCAAATACTGCAGGCCTCACAGATTTTGGCAGAAATTATTTAAGCATAAAGGTAACCTATAATCCATCTGATAACCAATGGGAATTATTCATAAGGAATGATGGCAACAGTGTTTTCGGTGATCCATCAATAGGTGTATTAACTTCGCAGGGAACAGCAATTGATAATATTTACACAACAACTTCATTAACTTCATCGGGAGGATATTGGCAGGGAGCATCACAGGCTAATCAAACAGCTTTTTTTGATAATATAAAGGTTAGTTTAGTAACGCCCAACCTTACTGTTAATCCTATAACAATCAGTGGATTTACTTATGCCGAAAACAACGGGCCTTCGGCATCACAGAGCTATAATTTAGGTGGTAACGACCTTACACCGGCTGCAGGAAATATTACCATTACAGGATCAACAAATTTCGAAGTTTCAGCAGATAACTCTAACTTCAGTTCCACAACTATCATTCCTTATGCAGGTGGTATTCTCACTAACATACCTGTTTATGTGCGTCTTATGGCCGGATTGACCAAGGGAGTTTACAACGGAGAATTGATTGGCAATGCCGGCGGTGGTGCTTCTAATGTATCTGTTACCTGTGACGGAAATATAACATGTGCTGATATTGACTTGCCAACGGCAAACATCACAGGAACGGCTTCATTCTGTACCGGTGGTAATACTTTGCTTACTTCCAATTCTACAGCCGGTAGCGGATCAATCACTGACTATGAGTGGAGTTTAAATGGGATACCTATTGGCGGGGCAACAGCAGAAACCTATACAACTTCTACAGCAGGTTCATATAAGGTTACCATTACAAACAGCAATGGTTGTAACTATACCTCAACTGCTTTTGTGGTAACAGAGAATATACTTCCTGCTTCACCAACAGGTATAGACTCAAGTCCGGCAGCAATTTGTAACGGTGCATTCTCGACGATCTCGGTGATTGATCCGGGTGCCGGTTATACTACGGACTGGTACACGGTAAGCTGCGGTGGTACCGCGGTTGCCGGTGGAACAGGTGTTAACTCTTTGTCGGTTAGCCCAACGACTACAACCATTTATTATGCACAAACAAGGAATACAACGACAGGTTGCGTTTCGGCTTGCACTAATGTAACTGTAACGGTGAATTCAATTTCTGCATTACCCACAGGAATAAATGCAAATCCGGCAGCAATTTGTAACGGTGAATCCTCGACGATTTCGGTGACTGATCCGGGTGCCGGTTATACTACGGACTGGTATACGGTAAGTTGCGGTGGTACCGCGGTTGCCGGTGGAAACGGAGTCAACTCTTTGTCAGTAAGCCCAACTTCTACAACCATTTATTATGCACAGACAAGGAATACAACGACAGGTTGCGTTTCGGCTTGCACTAATGTAACTGTAACGGTGAATTCAATTTCTGCTTCACCCACAGGAATAAATGCAAGTCCGGCAACAATTTGTAACGGTGAATCCTCGACTATTTCGGTGACTGATCCGGGTGCCGGTTATACAACAGACTGGTACACGGTAAGCTGCGGTGGAGTTGCGGTTGCCGGTGGAAATGGTGTCAACTCATTGTCAGTAAGCCCAACGGCTACAACCATTTATTATGCACAGACAAGGAATACAACGACAGGTTGCGTTTCGGCTTGCACTAATGTAACTGTAACGGTGAATTCAATTTCTGCATTACCCACAGGAATAAATGC
>JBBSDG010000303.1:0-5768 GCA_038249635.1 Bacteroidales bacterium
GCTACGCCCAGGTTACGGTAAAGTGTGCCTGTCATAACCAGGTCGTTAGCCTTTTCGGCAAGTTTTATGCCTGCAAGTGAATATTGCTTCGATTTGTCGAAATCAAATGAAAGGAAACCCCAGCTCAGATCATCGTACAATTTTATTTTTTCTGAATCAGTTATTTTTTTTGATTTGAGGATGTTTTCGAGCGAATCAAGGTTAGTGCCTGATGCAGCTCTTGCCGAAAATACCAGCAGGATTGCAATCAAAGTTAAATGAAGTAGTGGTCTTTTTTTAGAAATCATATTGTCGGATCAATTTGTAATATTTTTGTTAAGGGTTATAAAAGTAAGATAAAATGATGTGTGAAATGTAGATCAAGCCTTACAATATATGGAAGAGTTGTTGAGTATTTGTAGTCGGTGTTTTAAACTAATTGTGGTAATCTTTGGTTTGTCGTGTTCCCTTTATGGTATTATTCGTTTTTTCAAATTTCACGATGATTTTTCCAGTCTAAACTTTCTACAAATATATTCCACAATTTAAACACTATTATCCCTTTTTTCAGGGATATATACATAGCTTTGGTATATTAATTTTACATCCGGATAATTCAATTCAAATATACTCACAATTAATCCTTCAATAATGAAATTCTATTCAAGATTAATCCTTCTAAGCTTCTTTTTTAGTGCCACTGTTGTTTTGGCCCAGGACAAAGAAGATGAATCCGGAACCAATAATCAACAGGAAAAGCCCGACATGCAAACATACTCAAAGTATGATTTTACTCCGGGAGAGAAAGTGATGTTTTACGATGATTTCATCACAACCGCAGTTGGCGATTTCCCGCCTAACTGGAACACCAATGCTTCGGGCGAAGTAGTAACAACAAATTTATATCCCGGCAACTGGTTTAAAATGATAGGATCAGGTTCAATTGCGCTTGACGAAGGCATTAAACTTCCTGATAACTATACAATTGAATTTTATGTTGTGCCTACTGCAAGTGGAAAAGATTTTGATAATTTTGATTTTGGATTTTATATGTATAGTGCTGAAAATCCAAAAAATATGGACGAAGGCGGAGCTGTTCCCGGTAATAACGGAGGCATTAAAATGACCTTTGGTTCCAGAGCTACATACAGTGCTTACAATACGGAGGGATATACCATAGACGGCTCCAAAGATGAGGCTGCAATGGAAGCAGGAAAGAAGTACCGTCTGTCATTCTGGGTGCAAAAAACCAGGTTAAGAGTTTACCAGGATCAGGCTAAAATTTTCGATTTGCCTAAAGTTTTTGAACCAGGATTCAAATGTAATATGGTGCGTTTCGAATTGTGGGATGCCGGCGCACCAATGGTTACCAACTTCAGGATTGCAGGTGGCCTGCCCGATATGCGCAACAAACTCATTACCGAAGGTAAACTGGTTACCTACGGTATTTATTTCGATGTAAATAAACATGTGGTGAAGCCAGAATCATATGGCACTTTAAAAGGTATTGCTGATGTGCTGAAAGAAAATCCAACGGTTCGTGTAAAAATTGTAGGCCACACCGATGCCGATGGTGCCGATGCCGCCAACCTAGATCTTTCGAAACGCCGTGGTGCTTCGGTTAAAGCTGAGTTGGTCAAAAATTTTGGCATTGATATTTCGCGACTCGAATCGGATGGCCTGGGCGAAACCAAACCTGTTGCTCCAAATGATACTCCTGCTAACAAAGCGATGAATCGCAGAGTTGAGTTTATAAAACTTTAATTTCATTCAAACATTGTAATCAGTTTGTTGTCAGGGTTATAATATGACTTCAATTGTTTTGTTATGCCATCAATTTAAAAGCACATTAAATTCAAATAGTATGAAAAATAGTATAATGTTGTCAGCACTTTTGTTTGCCGTGGTTTCACTAAAGGCACAGGACTACATGATCAGTTTTGCCGGAACTGGCGCCAGTTCAACCGTGAGTACTGTTAAGGTTGATAACCTCACAAAAGGCACAACAGTTACCTTAAACGGCAGCGATATTCTGCATCTCACAGGAGTAGTCGGGTTGCCCGAAGCCAAATCTAAAACTAACTTTCATATGAATGTTTATCCAAATCCTGTGAATAATATCTGTAACCTAAATTTTGAAACCTCATCGCAGGGAAATGTAGTTATAGGTTTATACACTATGGCCGGGCAACAGGTATTCGAAACTCAGGAAGAATTGCCGCGAGGTCTTCATTCCTATAGCCTGAGCGGGATCAGTAAAGGCATCTATATATTGAAAGTAACTTCTGAACAGTTTCAGAGTTCGTTAAGTATTGTTAGTGTGACTGATGTTGGCGGGAAACCTGAAATCAGGCATACCTCTTTCAGCCCGGTTGCTGATAATCAGGCTACAAATGCCGAAAAGCAAATAAATACGGGATTAAAAAGCAGCCATTCGATTGTGGATATGCCCTATAGTGAAGGCGATATTTTAAAGGTTTCGGGTAAATCAGGTGATAATGAGACTGTTGTTGTGTATAATCCGGCAACGGGTCCGGTTATTTCGTTCCTTTTTGAAGTGTGCACGGATGGATCAAATAATCATTATGGAATAGTTGAGATGGCAAACAAGAAGTGGATGACCCAAAACCTGAGAGCCACCGATTACAATGATGGCAGCCCTATTCCACCTGTAACAGGTGAGATGGCATGGAGCGGGCTCAGCACACCCGGTTATTGTTTTTATAATAATGAACCTGCAAATGCTGCACTGCCTTATGGCGCAATGTATAACTGGCACACTGTAAATACCGGCAAGCTTTGTCCTGTTGACTGGCATGTTCCTTCGGATGCCGAATGGCAGGCTTTGGTTGTGTACCTGGGTGGAGAATTTGTAGCCGGTGGCAAACTAAAGGAAACCGGTTCGGTATTTTGGTATGATTCAAATAATAAACCTACTAACGAAACAGGTTTCTCGGCAGTTGGGGGCGGTAAGCGCGATGGTGGCGGAATATTTTATGGTATGCGGGGTGATGGAGACTGGTGGAGCAGTACAAAGAGTGCTACGTCAAATAATGCATGGAATATTGATCTGTATTATGATAACGGAATGTTGAGACGTCAGCTGAGTTACACAGGGTTTGGTTACTCTGTTCGTTGCGTTAAGAACAGTGCGAAATAAATTGTTGATCACAGGTTTATACCAAAATTTTAACTGTCAAAACCACTATGAAAAAGCTAATCTGGGTTTTTATCTTCACGCTTTCATTCACTGCTACACAGGCTCAGGATTATTTTGTCAGCTTCGAAGCAGCAGGGGCCAGTTCAACCGTGAGTACTGTTAAGGTTGATAACCTCACAAAAGGCACAACAGTTACCTTAAACGGCAACGATATCCTGCATCTCACAGGAGTAGTCGGGTTGCCCGAAATGGAATCCAAAACCGGCATTAATCTGAGTGCATACCCAAACCCAATGAAAAGCAGTTGCAGGATCGATTTTACAAAAGCAACAGCAGGTTTAACTTTAATTGGATTGTACGATTTATCAGGTAAGCGGATTCTTGAAACTCAGGAACTTTTACCCAAAGGGCAACAGTCCTATATCCTGAGTGGCCTCAGCAGCGGTATTTATTTGCTGAAAATCGTATCGGATAAATATTCCGTTACCTCAAAAATAGTATGCACTGCCGGGATAGCCGGGATAGCCGAACTAAAACATTTCGCTTCAAATTCAGTTTCTGATGCTCCTAATACGGCTTTGCTAAAACAAGAAAGTAGTAGCTTGAAAAGCGATCAATCAACAATTGAAATTGCTTACAGCGAAGGCGATGTGGTTTTGATGAAAGGAATATCGGAGGAAAACAGCACAGTTGTTTCCTTTACCCCGGGTATGTCTGCCGTAATTTTTGATTTCATTCCCTGTGTAGATGGAGATGGGAACTCCTATCCGCTGGTAAAAATTGCTGGCCAGATTTGGATGGCCGAGAATATGAAAACTACCAGGTATGTTAATGGTACCACAATACCCTTAGTTACGGATAGCCTTGCCTGGCCATTCCTTACCTCACCTGCCTATTGCTGGTACAATAACGATTCTATTACCTATGGAAAGCAATATGGAGCCTTGTACAACTGGTACACGGTAAATACGCATGATTTGTGTCCAAAATTCTGGCACGTTCCATCGGATGATGAATGGACTACTTTATATGATGCCATAGGTGGTTACTATGAATCGGGCAAGATTAAAGAAACCGGAGATAAACACTGGAATAATCAGAATCAATTCTCAACCAACCAAACCGGGTTTACTGCCCTACCTTCCGGTAACCGCGATTCTGGAAATATAAATATTGGTGGCGAATGGAAAATTGTTGCTACCTACCATGGTGTCAGAGATTTCTTTGACTGCTGGTCCGCCCCGGACTATGATGCGAATCAGGCATGGATGCGCCGGCTTACTGTAAATTTCATGTATGATTATAATGTTTATCAAATGAAGAGTCGCGGCAATGCGGTGCGTTGTATTAAGGATTAAAAGTAAATAGTAGTTTAGTAATACTGTTTAGAATTTCAGCAACAGTGAACTAAGCCCATAAAAGCAATAGCGGTTGTGAGCTTTTGTCTCTGTTGGATTGTTCATCATATTTGACTAAAGTTTTATACGGTGGTCCGGAAACGGATTGCTATTATTTCTTATCTACTTACTGCAAAGTGTCTTGGAAAATATGACAAGATTGACGAGAGTATAGAATCTGCAAAAAATTAATTCTGCGATTATAAGTCATTTTGTGATTCGTATTGTGAAATTTAACACGATTAGGCACATAGCCTGTTCGTTCAAATATCCCTGAAAAAAGGGATGCCGGCCCCGCTACATTGCATTAGTTTTGTTTCGATCAAGAACGGGTATCATTAATTACCAAGCAAATATCTTTTGTAGTATATCCTGACCAAATCATCAATATTAGATTATTAACCAAAAAACATGGAGGAACAAATGCAACACAAAAAAGTCCAATTTATAGTTTTAATCCTGTTGATTTTTCAACTGACAGGATTACAGGCACAGGAAACGGTGCCGGTCACGGGTGGAAACGCCACGGGTAGCGGAGGTGCAATAAGTTACTCCGTTGGCCAGGTTTCGTATTCCGCACTAACCGGACCTGGCGGATCCGTGGTACAAGGTGTTCAGCAACCTTTCGAAATTTCAGTCGTAACAGGAATTGAAGAAGCAAATGGTATAAAACTCATTTGCTCTGTTTACCCAAATCCTACAACTGAATTTTTAACTTTAAAAGTTGAAAATTATGATTTGAAAAACCTTTCGTACAAGCTTTTCGATGCTATAGGGAACCAATTGGAAAGCAAAAAAATAACCGGCGATCAAACCATTATACCGATGGGAAACCTGGTTATTGCTTCATATTTCCTCATTATTACTGACAACAAAAAAGAAATAAAATCATTTATAATCATTAAAAAATAAAATATCATGAAAAAGACTTTCCTCTCATTCGTATCATTGATCTTATTATTGGGCTTATTTTCGTCATTGAAATTATCGGCACAGGCTCCTTCGAAAATGAGTTACCAGGCTGTAATTCGCAATGCAGGCAATGTTTTGGCTGTAAATAAAAATATCGGAATGCAGGTAAGCATTTTGCAAACTTCAGCCAACGGAACCCCGGTTTATGTTGAGCGGCAATTTCCAACAACCAATTCCAACGGTTTGGTAACTCTCGAAATTGGAACAGGTACATTGATTTCAGGTAATTTTTCAACCATAGATTGGGGCAACGGACCCTA
>JBBSDG010000304.1:0-5763 GCA_038249635.1 Bacteroidales bacterium
GAATGATGCTCCATATGGGTGATAAAAACCACCGGTTTCTTGCCATTGAAAATGAACTCGCCGTAAATATTTTTTTCGGGTACTTTCAGGTTAAGCATCCGCTGAAATTTCACCAGTACGCCTGTCATTCCGAAACCTGAAGTAATAAGTACATCGCCCGGACCGGCATTTACATGTTCCTTTATAATATGCTGTGCCTGATGATAGGCTTTTGTCATCATTTGACCGCTTTCGCAGGTTTCGGTATGGGTATTGGCAACCCATGGACCAATTACCTGTGAAATCCGTTCTTCGATGGGTTTGTATAGCCTGCCGCTGGCAACCCAGTCAGCATATATCATTTTTTGAATTCCGAAGTGCGTTGTGTATTCCAGGTCGTTCCCGACTATTTCATTCCGGAATCTGCTGAAATACTCTGTTAAATTCACCATATGTTCAATTGGATTTTGCAGTGGGCAAATATCTGAAAATTATGATAAATAAAAAGAATTCTTTTTGATGATTTGGAAGATTTGGAAGAATTGGAGGATTTGGAAGGGTGGGAGGGTTGAGAGGGTCGCGGGTTTGAAGGGTTTCGGGTTTGAAGAGTTTGAAGAGTTTGAAGGGTTTGAAGGGTTTGAAGGGTTTGAAGGGTTTCGGATTTAAAGAGTTTGAAGAGTTTGAAGCACTTCGACTTTCGCTCAGTGTGACAAGTTTCGGGTTTGAAGCACTTCGACTTCGCTCAGTGTGACAAGTTTCGGGTTTGAAGCACTTCGACTCCGCTCAGTGTGACAAGTTTCGGGTTTGAAGCACTTCGACTCCGCTCAGTGTGACAAGTTTCGGGTTTGAAGCACTTCGACTTCGCTCAGTGTGACAAGTTTCGGGGTTGAAGAGTTTGAAGGGTTTAAAGAGTTTGAAGCACTTCGACTTCGCTCAGTTTGACAAGTTTCGGGTTTGAAGAGTTTGACACTTCCAAGTGGTTTTGTTTACTTCAACTATAATCGCTAACCACTGCTAACCAACTAAGGCTCAGTATTACTGTTTGAATAGTTTCCGATTTAATCCTCTTGAACTCTTCATTATTCATTCTACCAAAACCTCCCATCTCCCCATCACCCTTTCTCCCCATCACCTCTTCTTCCACTCCCTCACTCCCTCACTCCCTCACTCCCTCACTCTCCCCATCTCCCCATCACCCCATCACTCAATTGCTCATAAGCCTGTCAATCATGTAAAACCCTATTCCCCGGCAGCAATCTGCACCCTGGTAATTTCTATTTCACCCGTTTCGACCGATATGCTTAGCCAGTTATTTTCCTCACGGAACCATTTATCCTGTCCGCTTATGCTGATCAGTAAATCGCTAAGTGTATATTTACCAATACTGCGAAGTACAATACCACCATTTTTACTGTCATCTTTTCCATAATTCAGGTAAACTTTTGGAACAGAATTACCGGTTGAACGGGCTTTGATAAGGATATAATTATTTTTGCGCAGGCTTGGATCAATGGCTGAAAAAGCGAATTTCTTTTCATTGCCTCTGCTTATTATGAGTGCTTGTGAATTTAAATCCACGATAGCATGATCCGACATGTACTTCCTTATTTTATTGATTTGAAGTTCAGGATAGGCATCGCCCGGATTAATTTTAGCAGCAGTTTCATACGCTTCTATCGCCTGATCGTAAACTTTTGTAGTATATAGCTTGTCAGCTACTTCCAGTGCCTTGTTATATTCGGCTGAATGCGCCCGCTTTGTTTCCTCCATAATTTTACTGATTTCGGTAATGCGCTGTGGGGGATAGGCTTCAGTTGGTTTTAGTGCCGAAGCTTTGCCGAAAGCTGAAATAGCTCCGGAATAATCTTTTATCAGGAATAAATTATCACCTTCTGATATGGCTAAAGAATAGCTTTCATCAACCGGGCGCGAATCAGCAATTAGTTTGTTGATTTTAAAAATTTGATCCTGCGGGTATTTTTCATTCTTTTTTAAATTAGCTGCTTCGGTGTAAGTGGCCAGGGCACCGCTGTATTCTTTGGTTGAAAATAACTGGTCAGCGGAGGTTATTACCTTGTTGTATTTATCGTCTTTGTTCTGTTGCGCTGCTATCAGAGCTTTTATTTCAATAAGCTGTTGCTTCGGATATGCTTCTGTTGGTTTAATTTTTTCCGCGTTCGTGAACGATGTTAATGCAAGGTTATAATTTATTGCTGCCAATGCTTTTTCGCCCGTTCTTATTGCCTGAGCATAATTTTCGGAATCTGATTTCTGTTTTGCGAGCAAGGTATTGATCTCCGCCGTTTTGGTCGCAGGGTAAGTTTCGTTCGGTTTAATTGAAAGAGCTTGTTTATAGGCACTTAAAGCTTCGGTATATTTTGATGTGGATAAAAACTGATCGCCACTGGCAACGGCAGCAGCGTATTTTTCATCCAATTCCTTTCGTGAAGCTTTTTCCGCCAGCATTTTCTCAATCTCAGTGATTTTGAGCTGTGGATATTTTTCGGAAGGTTTAATTGATGAAGCGGATTTAAATTGAACTAATGCGGTGGCGAAATCGGTCGATTTTAATGCATTTTCGGCACTTGCCAATACAGCATCATATTTTGCCTGTTCCGCTTGTATCTGCGATTCACCGGTTTTAACCGCCACAGGCGTTTCTTTCGGATCTATAGTTTTGGCAGGTAAATCGGACTGAACCGCATCTTTCAGATTTTTGGCTAATGCAGGTATTTCGGCTTTAACCGGATCTTTCGTATCTATTACTTTGGCAGGTAATTCGGCTTTAACCGGATCTTTCGTATTTATGGCTTTGGCAGGTAATTCGGATTTACTCTGTTTTTCAACGGCGGCAAGAGCTATTGCTGTCTCTGCGATTTTTGCTTTATACGCTGTTTGTTGAATTTTTGTCTCAGTAATTTTTTCAGTCACAAATTTTGACTTGGGGTGCATTTTGGTAGCTGCTTCGTAAAATAAAATGGCCTGGTCATATTCAGATAAGGCGAGTGCTTTGTCGCCATTAGCCAAAGCAAGTTTAAAATTACCCATATCATCCGGATCAGTATAAACCGAACTTATCTGTCGCAACCTCTCTTTTGGCAATTGGGCAGCAGTGTCAACTAACGAAGCTTTCTCATATTCGGATTTTGCCAGCTTGTAATTTTGCTGTTCATAGCTACTTTCTGCCTTGCTCAGCGTTTGCTCAAATATCCGGGTCTTAGTTTCAGGCGCAGCATTTAGTATAGCGTTTATTTCATCTATTTTGTCGGGTGCATAATAATATTCGGGTCTTGTTTTATTGGCTTTATCATAAAAGAGCAATGCCGTTGCAAAATCTTTATTGTCATATTCATAGTTAGCCTTGGCTATCAGTGATTTATAGCTGGCATTGCTGTTCAGGGTCTTGGTAGAAGATTGATTATCAGGATCAGCATTTGCCTCAAGTATCTTTTTTATTTCATTAATTTTGTTTGTGGGATAATTATACTCAGGCATGGCTTGACTTGCTTTTTCGTATAGTTCCAAGGCATTTTTGAAATCCAATGCAGCATAAGCCTTGTCAGCCTGTTTAACATATGTTTTATATGATTCTGCCTTATTTTTATCCTGCGCAGAACAAGGATTGCTATAGAATAGTAAAAATATAATTCCGGTAAAAAAAAACAGATAATTCAGTGTAAACCTTTTCTGTAAAATTTGATTCTTCATGGAGTATGCAGGTTTGATTATTTTCTTTTAAAAAATTCACCGTACTATCACTTTTTAACAACATCCGCTCTCAGGCTATTATAGGTATTCTGTTTTCCTGTGTATATCCGCACATCAATACATTTGGGCAGTAACAGAGTTCCATAATAATTTTGAATATTATTTCCGGATATCATAAAGTGATTTTCGATTACAAATATACAAGATAATTGAAAATGAAATGAAAAGGTTGATGAGTTTAGCCTCACTAAGTTCTGTACCTTAGACCTAAAGGTTCATGCTTTTGGTTTTGGGTAGTTAGTTATAACAAACTCTGGCTTTTTACGGTGATACATACAAACATTTTATGCTACAATATCTCATAAGAATATGTTTTTCAGATTTTAGCCAAATAGCGTAGCTATAAATTTATCTGTTAAACGTTATTCATCTCCTGCGGCAATCTGAACCCTGGTAATTTCAATATCACCGGTTTCGACAAAAAGACTGATCCAGTTATTATCTTCGCGGTACCATTTGTCCTGCACGCTGATACGGATAAGGTAATCGTTAATGTTGGTTTTATCAATGCTGCGAAGTACTATTCCACCGTTTTTCTGGCCATCTTTCCCGTAATTAAGGTAAACTTTTGGTGTGGATTTACCGGTGGTACGTGCTTTGAGAAGAATATAATTATTTTTGCGCTGCCTTGGCTCAATTGCCGGGAAATTGAATTTCTTTTCATTTCCCTCCGTTATCAGCAATGTTTGCGAATACAGGTCATTTATGGCATGATCGGCCATATACTTCCTGATTTTGCTTATCTGTTGTGCCGGGTACGAATCGCCGGGGTTGATAAGTGCTGCCGCATCATAGGCATCAATGGCCAGGTCGAAGATTTTGGTGTTATACAATTTGTCGGCTTCTCCAAGAGCCTTATTATATTCGGCCCTGCGGGTAAGCTCAATTTCTTCAATAATTTTTGTTATTTCGGTTAACCGCTGTTTGGGATACATTTCAGCCGGTTTTATTCCGCTTGCTTTTGTATAGGCAGAAGTAGCGCCCTTAAAATCTTTGCTTACCGCCAGTTGATCACCTTCAGCAACATAGGAATTATACATTTTTTCAAGCTCTTCTTTCTGAGCGGCCAAAGCTGAATTTATTCCTGCAATTTTCGATTTCGGGTATTCTTCATCCGGTTTTATTTCGAGTGCATTCTGGAAGGCATTCAAAGCCTCCATCAGGTTTTTGGAAGTCATTTTACTGTCGCCCAGGCTTATCGCTTTCGAATAATTATCATCAATTGCTTTAACCTCCGCTTTAATAGCAGTAATCCGATCCTGCACGTATTTTTCGGCAGGTTTGATTTGTAATGCCTCCTCGTATGATTTTATAGCACCGGCCCGGTTTTTGGCAGCATATAATTCCGAAGCTATATTTATTGCCTTTGTGTAATTTTCGTCTTTCAGTTTTAAGGCAGCCAGTATTGCGTCGATTTCCGAAATTTTATCCTTGGGAAGTTTTTCTACAGGTTTCAATAAACCAGAATTTGTGTAGGAAACGCGGGCTTCATCATATTTTCCGGCTGTTAACTGTATGCCTGCGTCGGCGATAAGTCGCTGATAATCATCATCTGTCTTTTTCTGACCTGCCAGTTTTTGATTGATAAGCACGATTTGCTCCTGTGGATATTTTTCTGCCGGTTTTATGGTTCCCGCAGTTTGATAAGGTTCAAGGGCTTCTCGGTATTTTTCGGCAGTATAAAATTTATCAGCTACAGCAATAGTCGCGCTATATCGCTCATTGTCACTCTTTATTTTATCCAGGATCGCCAGTATTTCCGCAATTTTTTGCGAAGGATACAACTCTGAAGGTTTTGCAGTGTTCGCGCTTTTGAAGGCAAGCAGGGAATTTTCGTATTCCATTGAAGCCAGTTTTTTATCGCCATCGGCAATAGCTTTATCATAGGTATCCTGCCTGGTTTTCATATCAGCAAGCTGTTTCTCTGCTTCAGCAATTTTTTCGGATGGGTATTTTTCTGTTGGTTTTATGATTAATGCTTTACGATACTCAACTATGGCATCCGTATATTTTTTA
>JBBSDG010000305.1:0-5761 GCA_038249635.1 Bacteroidales bacterium
CGACCAGTATTGCGATCCCAACGCCCAATCATCAGTTCCAGTATAACCGGCATCCTGAGGAGCTCCATAATCTTCGGCATCTAACAGCAGTATATCAACTCCGATTGCTGAAGGCGATATCCTGAGCTGGCGGGCAATTTCGAGTAAAATACCAACACCACTGGCTCCGTCATTTGCCCCGTCAATCGGTTTGCGACGCATGGATGAATCGGGATCGTTATCGGCGTAAGGACGTGAATCCCAATGAGAAGTAAGCAAAACCCGGTTCGTGCTTTTCGGATTAAATGATGCTATTATATTCTTACAGTTCAGTATCGTTCCATTGTAAGCCTTGGCGGTAAAATTCTGAACAATGACATTCGGAGTATATTTTTTCAGTGTATTCTCCAACCACGCCGCACATTTTTCATGTGCCTTGCTGTTAGTAACTCTAGGCCCGAATTTTACCTGTTCGTTTACGAAATAATAAGCCGTATCAGCATTAAAATCAGCAGCTTTAAAGGATTTAACTGGCTCCGAAGCTGAAGATTCATCAGTTGTTTGAGAAGATTTTTGTTTGCACGAACTAAAAGCTGCCACTAAAATAATTGACAACACGGCAAGAGGATATCGCATAACGAAACTATTTGTGAGCCACAAAGGTAATACAACAGGTTTTAATACTGCTTATAGAAAATCAGCTTTGTGTCCAAATGAGCCAGTAAAAACTGATTCGCCTATTGGCCGACGGGTGCGCGGACTTAGCTCCAGCTTTTGCAGGTTGGGAGGCAGAATATTTTCATCACCGCGATAACCAAGCGTAAAAACAACCAATACCTTGTATTCATCAGGAATTTCGAGCGATGTGGCAACAGCCACAGCATCAAAACCGCCCATCTGATGTGTATAAATCCCCTCATGCATTGCCTGAAGACTGAGCATAGCTGTAGCTTGACCGAGATCATAAGCGTAAGCACTGTTAAGGTCGCCACGAGAGTTGGTGGTTTTGGCAATGGCAAGCACGAGTAACGGAGCACTCGGAGCCCAATGCTGGTTAAACTCAACAAGTGATTCAGCTATTTTCGCATATACTTTATCCCCTTTAAAACCCAGCATGAAATACCATGGTTGTAGATTGCTTGAAGAGGCAGTCCATCGTGCAGCTTCAAAAATACGCTGGAGTTTTTCTGGTTCAACAGGTTTGGGGCTATAAGCACGAGGACTCCAGCGTGATGTAATAAGAGGATGAACCGGATAATCCGGTGCAGCTTGTTTGATCAATTCAATATCTTGCATAATTCTAATCCTATTGTTTTGAAATCCTGCCCAACAGCAGGTAGTTACATTATAATTGGCAATATTATCAAATTTTCTTGAATCAATCCTTTTTAAAAAGCTATAAATCATGCTTAAAATCATGGTTCATACTAAAAGTCAGCAATATACAATTTATAAAAGTAATTCTAAATTTTATTTTCTGATTACGAAGTTATCCGTTCAGGCTTATAAAAAATATTTGCCCTCCACCCGGTACAGCTTTTGTGAGAATCCAAAAGACTTAAATCAATTTATTTTTATCAATGCAAATGTGTTGGATGTAAAATATCAGATAAAACCAATCAAAATGTTGTAATTTTGCCCAGCGAACCTATGCTATCAGCCATAAAATGAAAAACAAATATCTCGACCTGATTGAACAGACCTTTGATTTTCCTGCCGAAGAATTTAAAGTGGAAGACAATGAGTTATTTTTCAACAACATACCTCTTATGGAGGTGATAAAACAATACGGAACACCTTTACGTATTACGTTTCTGCCAAAGATCAGCAAGCAGATTCAAAAAGCGAAAAGGCTTTTTAATGTTGCTATTGCCAAGGCCGATTATAAAGGAAATTATAACTTTTGCTATTGTACAAAAAGTTCGCATTTTTCATTTGTGATGGAAGAAGCGCTGAAAAACGATATTCATCTGGAAACCTCCTCGGCATTTGACATACCTATTATTGAATCACTGTTTGAGTCGGGTAAGTTAAAGAAAGATACTTATGTTATATGCAACGGATTTAAAAGGCCACAATATATCGAAAACATCTGCAACCTTATTGAAGAAGGATTTGAAAATGTGATTCCAATTTTGGATAATAAGTTTGAACTTGATGAATACGACCGGAACATAACCCGTAAAATAAAGATCGGTATCCGTATTGCATCGGAGGAAGAACCCAAATTTGATTTTTATACCTCACGACTTGGCATTCGGTATAACGATATTGTATCCTATTATGAGGAAGAGATTAAGAATAATCCGAAGTTCGAACTTAAAATGCTGCATTTCTTTATCAATACAGGTATTCGCGATTCGGCATATTACTGGAACGAATTATCAAAATGTGTGCAGGTATATTGCGATCTGAAGGCAGTGTGTCCACAACTTACTTCGCTTAATATCGGAGGTGGTTTCCCGATCAAGAACTCCCTTAATTTCGATTTCGATTATGCTTACATGGCTGAAGAAATCATTGCCCAGATTAAAGGCATCTGCCAACGGAACGGAACCCCCGAGCCTGAAATTTTTACCGAATTCGGATCATTTACTGTTGGCGAAAGCGGAGCTGTACTATACAGCATCATCGACCAGAAACGGCAGAACGATCGTGAGTTGTGGAATATGATCGACAGTTCATTTATTACCACACTGCCCGACACATGGGCGATAAACCAGAAATTTATTTTGCTGGCAGTTAACCACTGGGATCAGGAGTATGAACGGGTTTTCCTGGGCGGCCTTACCTGCGACAGTGAGGATTATTATAATGCAGAAGCCCATACCAACGCCATTTTTCTTCCTAAATTAATGGATGATGAACCGCAATATATCGGCTTATTCCACACCGGCGCTTATCAGGATTCGCTGGCAGGCTACGGTGGCATTCAGCATTGTCTTATTCCTGCACCTAAACATATCCTTATTGATATTGATGAAGATGGCGAATACTTTACCAAATTATTTGCTAAAGAGCAAAGCCACAAATCGATGCTCAAGATACTTGGATATTAAAATGTGTTTTCAAGGACATCATTAGCCATAAATCACTATATGTTTATTGTTATCGATGTATTGATTGATAATGGCAAACATATATCAGGTAACGATTGAGTATCGTTACATAGAAAAACACCTGACCTTTGGTTATTTCCGGTTCTATGCTTCACATTTTTAAACGATACCAGAAAAGATCAACCTCTCTTTCGAAATTTCTTTTCTGGATTTCAAATAAGGATTTGTTTTGCTTGTATAAAAAAAATTGTATTTTCGCACTTCTGAATCAAAAAGCGTATTAACCTTACTCTTTGCCATTTACCTGTATTTCAGCTATTAAGTCAGAATACAGTATGCTTTAAAAAAATAACCATTACTGTTTTTTAATTCACAAGTTCCTGATAAGTAATGGCATAGAGCTTAAAACAATAATTATATGAAACAGTATGGTGATTTACCAAAAGAATTCACTGCGTTCGAAAGTTCAAAAATCGTAATCCTACCGGTTCCTTATGATGGAACCACTACCTGGATTAAAGGATCCGACAAAGGACCAAAAGCCATTATCGATTCGTCGGCTAACCTTGAAATGTACGATATTGATACAGACAGCGAAGTACACAAATTAGGTATTCACACCGCTGAACCTGTTACAGAAGCCTCCTCGCCTGAGGCTATGGTTGATGAAGTTTATAACAGGGTTAAGGCATTGTACAAAAAGAAAAAATTCCCGGTAATCCTGGGCGGAGAGCATACCGTAAGTATTGGTGCCTTTAAAGCTGCCAGTGAGCAGTTCAGTGATCTTACTATTCTCCAGTTTGATGCTCATGCTGATATGCGCGACCAATATAAAGGATCAAAATTTGATCATCATTGCGTAATGGCAAGAGCTTCGGAAATGGCTCCTGTGGTTCAGGTTGGAATACGGAGCATGAGTGCTGCTGAACGCGAAGACATTAAGCCCGACCGTGTATTTTATGCCATGCAGATTTACGATCAGTCAACCTGGATGTATGAATTGCTCAACAAACTTAGCCGCAACGTTTATATTACCATTGATCTTGATGTTCTGAATCCATCGATCATGGCATCAACCGGCACACCAGAACCCGGTGGAATGAATTGGTTCGACATTATCAATATCCTGAAAAAAATCAGTGAGCAGGTGAATATAGTTGGTTTCGACGTTACCGAACTGGTTCCAAATAAAGAGAATAAAGCGCCTGATTACCTGGTTGCAAAACTTATTTATACCATGCTTACCTATAAATTTGTAACAGGAATCAAATAATTTAAAGTTATCATGGACTGAAGGCTGTTCTCAGAAGTGAGGGCAGCCTTTTGTTTTTACGATATAAAATAATTAAATTTGGCACTTATATCGTAAATTGAAAAAGAAGCAGGAACGGAGCGTATTCCCGAAATAAGATCGTGATGAACACCATAGGTTTTATTCCAAACGCTTTCAAAGTATTCAGCCCACGGGTAAATGTGCTTGTACATAGTTAACCGATGTTACCCGATATCCTTACCGGTGCTGTTCATCCAATTTCTTTATTGCAACCTTAGCATTTGATATGGAATAAGGTACTTTTTTAATATTCCAGATATAGGTAACATATTTTGTAGAGGTGGATTTTAAATTAGTTACAAGTTGCCCGTTGCGATAATGTTTCGATTCGCCCATCCATGAAGGCTTAATCCAATTTAACGGAATGTATTCATATGCGGTTGTTTTACCTGCCGAATCGGTAGTATTTACTACAATCCATGCTTCAAAGGGAGCAACCTTACTTTCAATATCCATGGTATATTCAAAATACAAAGGATTTTGGGTTAACGAATCAAGAGTTCCTTCCGCCAGATTAAAATATTCGTCACTGATTTCCCCATTGGTCGAAATTGCCTGTTTCTCATAAATGGTATGCCGTTGCATCTTATGTTTTCGTTCCAACAAATGATATCCGGAAACCTCATCGTAATCAATTGCATTGTAATATGTACTCCAGGGTGCAAATTCATCAGTTTTTACAACCTGGAAATCAGGGATTAATGATGGGTAATCGCTATCGTGGCTTTTACCTACATTACCTCCGTTCAAATAATTCTGAAAGGCAAGCACCAAAGTTCTGCCCCGATAGGATCCAAGTGTTGGCATTTGAGGCATAGTTTCTGATTTTTTAGCTATCTCAGTGTAAAATCTGTTTGGGATACGGTCTTCTTTATATACACTAACATAGGTTAGATTTGAAGCAAAAACAAAATGGACCGGAATTAATGCCAAGGGTATTGCAAACCAGGCAATCTTGTTAAAATGAGGATTTTCCGCAAATTTATCTATCAAAAAAAAGATACTCCCAATAAAAAAATAATACAAATGGAACCCTGTTCTGTCTTCCGGAAAATTCACCCTAAAGAAGTAATTCAACACTAAAACTGCACAAATATTACCAACAAAAAGCAGTGGAAAAACTATAACTGCCTGACGGAATATCGATAAAGAAAAATTACGGACAACAAAAATCCCCGACAGTATCATTGTTAATATAAAATAAAACGCTATTACCAATCGCAAGGCCATTGCCTGGCTGCTAAACAAAGCCTTTACAATGGTGGAAACAGATTGCTGCCAGAAACTATCGGGTTGCCCATAATATAAGGCACCGCTTTTGCGCAGGGCAAACGAATAAAGTACAAAAAAAACGATGGGAAGAATTCCGGTAATACATATAATACTAAGC
>JBBSDG010000306.1:0-5760 GCA_038249635.1 Bacteroidales bacterium
GTTGCTTACAAAAAACTTTCATGGGTGTCGGAGAATCCGGCAATTGCAACGATTGACCAAAATGGAGTTGCAAGCCCGCTTAAGCCTGGCAATACATGCCTCTATGCCAAATCTGTTAGTCGAACTATCAGCAATAAATGGTGCATTACAGTTTTGCAACCCGAAAACTGCTACGAATCGAAATATATTTCCGGGAAAATCACAATTGATGGGATTCTTTCGGAAAAAGACTGGGAAAACTTAACCTCCACCACCCGCGTTATTGACGGACAAAATGACAATACACTCAGCTTTAAAATGTTATGGGATAGTACCAATTTATACATTGGCGCATCGGTAACTGATTCAAAAATCTTTAGCAATTCAGCTATCGCCTGGGAAAACGACGCCATAGAATTATACATCGATGGAAACTGCAACAAAGGAACCAGCTATGATAAATACGACCGGCAATTCATACTCCCGATAAACCAACCGTTTTTTGAAGCTCAAAACCGGACTGATGGAGTTATCAGTAATATGATTCGAACTGAAAATGGATACAACCTTGAAATAGCAATTCCCTTTAAAAATATTGGAATCATCCCGCAGCTTAAGAGTCTTTTGGGTTTTGATATTTCGAATATCGACAGCGACAATGGCAGCAGGCAAGGTGTGATTATGTGGAAGGGTACTTCTTCCAATTGGGTTGATACACGGAATTTCGGAACCATAGTATTTGAAAAATAATCACTGACAACAGTGTTGGATTAGATTAGAGGAGTATGAATTACATTCGATGAACAGAACTTGCCGATAAAAAAAGACTTCCTTAATCATCAGCTGAAGAAAAGTTGCATTTAATTTAATTAGTAATGACAAAAATAAGGCTATCCACTTTTGTATTTTTTTTGCTGCTAAGCATGTCCACACAGGTATTTTCACAGGATAAGCAGTTTCAGATTTTTATTGAACCGGCAAATGAACAACTGGTTACCAAAACGATCCAGCAAGCCATCGATTCCTGTGCGGCAACAGGTGGCGGAACAGTAATTTTCAGACCAGGAACATACATTTCGGGAACAATAGTGTTAAAAAATAAGGTTGCACTTCATTTCGAAAAAGGATCGGTTCTCCGGGGCAGCACGTTAATCAAGGACTACACCTCGGGTTGTTTTATCCAGGGGCGGGACCTCTCAGAAGTGATGATTGACGGAGAAGGCATTATTGACGGGGTCGATTGCTATAATCCCCATGGTGAAGAGGGTTTTCGCGGGCCTCATTGTATCAGACTTACGAATTGCAAAAACATTTCCATCAAAGAAATTACAATCAAAAATGCAGGAAATTACGCCATACTTTGCTGGTACTGTACTAATGGAGCTATTGAAAATGTAACTATACTGGCTGGGCATGACGGGCTTCACACCAATTTTTGTACCGATTTCAAAATTTCGGGTTGTGATTTCCGCACAGGCGATGATTCATTTGCCGGAAACGACAATACCGATTTTGCCGTAACCGATTGTAAAGTAAACTCTTCCTGCAACTGTTTCAGGTTTGGATGTATGAATTTCACCGTTAAAAATTGCAGGCTTTGGGGTCCCGGTCAATATGTGCATAAAATTGAACACAAGGCAAAATTGCCAAATGCATTTACACATTTTTCACCCCGCGACAGAAAACCAAAATCATCAAGCGGCAACTGGCTGATCCAGGATGTTATCATCGAAAATGTGGCACATGTCTATTTTTATAATTTTGAAAACGGACTCTGGCAAACAGGTCAGCCGGCTACAACAGTAAAGTTTGATAATGTAAAAGCAACCGGTATATTGAATGCATTTTATATTATTGGCGACAAGGATTATAAATTTGACTTGCAGGTGCAGAATTCATCTTTCTCCTTCGCTGACGGACAGACTTATAAAGCTGATCTTTTTGAAGGTGTAAAAATGCTTTCAAATTCTTTCTTTTATGCTGAACGCTTTAATAAAATTGAACTCACTGATGTGCTTCTCAAGTCGAAAGATGCCCAGCAGCTTATGGAATGTAAAGATGGCAAAAGTGTTGTGCTGAACCAATGCCGGTTTGTTTCAGGAAACAGCCTGAAACCATTTGTTTTTGAAAAAATAAATGAAGAAAAAGTGTCAGGATTAATCTACAATAACAGGAAGATGTAACTCAAAATAGTTCTGTCTATTCCGGAGGTATGCTTTTCCTGATGACAATTACTGTATCTGAAAAAGTGCATTTTCAGAGCAATAAAGAATTCCTTAATCAAAATTTAACCATTGAAAAAAGAGTCAATAATCTGGTCAGTTAGGTGATACCGGATGAAAAAATATCATAAAATAATTGAAATGGCAACAAAAAGAAAACTTATAAAAAAAGTACAGTATTTAGCAGTTATCGGCAGTATATTGATAATGAGTAGTTTCAGCAGCGGTAAAAGTATAACCGTAAAATCGCCCGACCGGAATATTGCAGTTAAATTTCAGGTGACTAACGGAGTTGCAAGTTACGAAGTAGCTTACAGGAATCAGAAAATACTTGACCCGTCAGCATTAGGATTTGACATCAAAAACCAACCTTCTCTAGTGGGAAATTTTAAACTGGTTAAATCCAACACTTCCGTATTTAACGAAACCTGGGATCCCGTTTGGGGCGATGTGAAAACTGTACAAAACAACTACACCCAATTAACTGTGTATCTCGAAGAAACATCAGCGACTAAACGACGGCTGAATATAGTTTTCAGAGTTTTTAACAATGGAGTAGGCTTTCGTTACGAGATCCCTGAACAGGAAAACCTGAAAAGCTTCGAAATTATGGCCGAGAATACCGAATTTAACTTTTCGTCCAACGATACTGCCTGGTGGGTTAAGGGAAACCCTGATACCGATGAAATGCTGTATTCAAAAACACCATTGAGCGAAATTGACTCCGCCAATACGCCGGTCACCATCAAGGTGAACGACAAACTTTACCTTAGCATACACGAGGCGGCCCTTTACAATTATTCATCCATGAGGTTATTCAGGAAATCAGGAAGTGCTACCCATTTTTATTCCGGCCTTGTTCCCTGGCCCGATGGTGTGATGGTGAAAACACAGGCACCTATGAAAACACCCTGGCGTTCCATACTGATTGTTACTTCGGCCGGAAAATTAATCGAGTCGCACCTGGTCCAAAACCTGAACGAGCCTAATAAAATAAAAGATATCTCCTGGATTAAGCCCATGAAATATGTAGGGATCTGGTGGGGAATGCACCTGGGCATATACTCCTGGCCTGCCGGTCCAAAACACGGATCTACCACCGAAAATGCAAAACGTTACATTGACTTTGCTTCAAAACACGATATGGGTGGAGTTTTATACGAAGGCTGGAACAAAGGATGGGAAACCTGGGGATCTACTACCCCATTTGATTTCTCGGAACCCTATCCCGATTTTGATATAAATGAAGTAGTAAGATATGGCAACAGCAAGGGTGTGGAAATGATTGCCCATCATGAGACCGGTTCCAATGTTGAGTATTATGAGAAACATATGGATTCGGCTTTTGTTAAGTTCGAAAAACTGGGAATCCACAACCTGAAAACAGGTTATGTCGGAAATATTACTACTATTGGGCAGCATCATCACGGTCAGTGGATGGTTGAACACTATCAGCGCGTTGTCGAAAAAGCTGCTCAACACAAAATAAACCTTGATGTTCATGAGTGTATAAAACCCACAGGAATTTGCCGTACCTGGCCTAACCTTCTATCCGGCGAAGGAGTACGCGGCTCGGAATGGAATGCATGGGGTGGCGGAAACCCGGCATCTCATACTGCTACCATACCCTTTACACGCATGTTGGCAGGGCCACTCGATTATACACCTGGGATATTTGATATTCTGTACACGTACCGGAGCAAAAATGTCCCTCCTGATACCAGTTACAAACAACGTACCTATTCAACTTTAGCCAACCAACTGGCACTGATGCTGGTGTTATACAGCCCGGTGCAGATGGCATCCGATTTAATCGAAAACTACGAAAACCAGCCTGCATTTAAATTTATAGAAGATATTTCGACCAGCTGGGACGACACAAAAGTTTTGAATGCATCAATCGGCGAATATGTTACCATTGCCCGTAAAAAAGGAAGCAACTGGTTTGTAGGCTCCATCACCAACGAAAAAGCACGCTCACTTCAACTGGCACTTTCATTCCTCGATCCGGGCAAAAAATACAGGGCTGAGATATATGCCGACAGCGATCAGACTGATATGCTTACCAATCCCACCGCTATTGCAATAAGCACTATTATGGTTGACAGTAAAAGCACACTTAATTTAAAACTTGCAGGCAGTGGCGGGCAGGCAATCAGCATCTTTAAACTAGAGTAAGAAGTTATGTAAAATCATTCCTGTAGCCTGTTCTGTCAGGTGCGCCGCACATAATCCCTACACAAGCCGACGTGGCTACTAGCCCGGCCAGGAAACATAGCATTTATCCAATTCTTGCCAAAACGTAAATAGCTTAAGAAAAAAAACAAACAACTCTTACATATGAAAATCAGAAAAATGAATCCCTTTGTCTTTTACAGACTTTCACTCTTTTTAGTAACCATCCTGCTGACATTAAATGCTCAGTCGCAAATTAACAGTGAATTTTTAAATCCGGCGCTTAACATTGAAAAAAGAGTCGATATCCTGGTAAGCCAGATGACCCTGGACGAAAAAATATCGCAAATGATGAATAGCGCAGTTGCCATTCCGCGATTAAAAATACCGGCATACGACTGGTGGAGCGAAGGACTTCATGGTGTGGGCCGTGCCGGGATAGCTACTGTTTTTCCCCAGGCAATCGGTATGGGCGCTACGTTTAATGATAGCCTTCTTTTGGTTGAAGCAACCGTGATTTCCGACGAATTCAGGGCCAAATACAACGAGTTCCAGCGTTTGAATGATTATGGAATATACAAAGGTCTTACAGTCTGGTCGCCGAATATCAATATTTTCCGCGATCCGCGCTGGGGCCGCGGTCAGGAAACCTATGGCGAAGATCCATGGCTTACTTCGCGTATGGGTGTAGCATTTGTAAAAGGACTCCAGGGAAACGATCCTGTTTACATTAAAACCGTTGCCACCCCAAAGCACTTTGTAGTTCACAGCGGTCCCGAATCGCTTCGCCATGTATTTGATGTAAGTGTGAGTGAAAGGGATTTTTACGAAACCTATACTCCCGCTTTCGAAGCTAGTATTAAAGAAGCAAAAGCCTATTCAATTATGAGTGCATACAACCGTTACCGGGGCAAATCGTGTAGCGGGAGCGACACATTGCTTACAGATTTACTGCGCAATCAATGGGGTTTTAAGGGGTATGTAGTTTCCGACTGCGGAGCCATCGACGACATTTACCTGACACACAAAATCGTAAAAACCCCTGCCGAAGCTGCTGCCATTGGCGTAAAAGCAGGCTGCGACATCGAATGCGGCGAAACATATTCACATCTGAGGGAAGCTGTCGAAAAAGGTCTTGTAACTGAAAAGGATATAGATGTTTCAGTAAAACGGTTGTTTACTGCACGTTTCAAATTAGGTATGTTCGACCCACAGAATAAAGTTCCTTACAACAATATTCCGATAACGGTAAACGACAGCAAGGAACACAGGGCGCTTTCACTGGTTACGGCATTGCAGTCGATGGTATTGCTTAAAAACGACGAAAACACCCTGCCACTTAAGAAAAATCTGAAATCCATTGCCGTTTTCGGACCCAATGCCA
>JBBSDG010000307.1:0-5740 GCA_038249635.1 Bacteroidales bacterium
CATCAAATCGGGCATCGTCGAATATAAAACCCAGGTGATGGGAATGGATATGAAACAGACGCTTACTTTCGACGATTATGGTCAAAAAGAAGCAACTGATATGGAAGCAGAAATGATGGGCGTAAAAATTCATACGGTTACCATTACCAAAGATGGGTTTATCTACACGCTTGACCTTGAAAAGAAAACCGGAACAAAAATCAGCGGTAAATCTCCAAATATCGATTTTGAAAACCTGAGCGAAGAAATGGTTAAGGATATGAACCTTAAAAAAGAAGGAACCGAAGACTTCCTGGGCAAAACCTGCGAGAAAATGAGTATCGACTACACCAAAATGAAAATGAAAGGCACCTTCCTTGTTTATAAAGGTGTCGCACTTCAATCAGATATCGATATGGGAACTATGAAAATGAAATTGGTCGGAGAGAAATTTGAAGAGAATCCTTCAATTCCCGCCAGTAAATTTGAGGTTCCGGCAGATATAAAAGTTACAGAAAGCAAAGAGATGTAGTTAAGTAATAAGAAATCACAAAATGATAAAATTGTTTTTTGCCACACTTCTTGTTACCATTGTTACCAGTTGCCCGTATGCACAAAACGAAACACAATGGCTTCCTGATCAGCCCGGAAAATGGTCGTTTCACCATAAAATTCATGGTGAAGTTGAAAAGTATAAGCTTACGTCAACCGAATTAATCACATTTCAAAAGAAGATTGACACTATTGCTGAAACATTTCACCTGAACCCGGTATTAAAAAATCCGGTTGGTTTTGAGCCATCTCTGAATGTCATGGTCTGGCCGAATGATAAAGTTGGATCTAAAACAATTTCATTGGCAAATGCCATAATTGAATATAGAATAGCCATACAGTTTTGTCCCTTGTTCAGAGATGAATCGGGAAATGTTAAAAAGCATTGTACGGAAGTAACCAGTTGCGACGTACATGTGAACGAGCCAAAAGCTACTTCCGAAAAATACCTGCATTATTCGGCTTCCGAAATTCACCCTGCACCTGAAAAGCTTGAGATTGCGGCGCAAAATCTGAGTAAAATATTTGTCAAACCATTAGTGGCCAAAGAACTGGCAGAGGGTGTAACAGCATATCAATCCGGAATAATCATTGTTTCAGACCCTAAACGTACTTACTGGATTCCTGTTAAATCCGGTGAACTTTTCGATCAGATAACGGAATACTTTAAAATTGTTCAGGAAAAGGATAATTCATACTCTTACGTGATTGAAGCAATTGAAAAAGAAAAAGGGATTTTTACGCCTGAACAACTGAAAGGTCCGGCATATTTTACCACAGACAACATATCAGGAGTTACTACAGTTGAAAACAACAGTCCGCTGGTGCGGTTTAATCCCGACTATTTCGATAAATCGTTGCCGCGCACCGATGTACAAATAATGGCCGTACACACGCTTACCGAAGCCTATTATTACGACCAATGCCCCAATGACCACCTGAATTATCTAAGACACTGTGAGTTCGTTAAACAGCTTGATGGTAACGCTTTGAAAGCTTTGCTTGATGTGAAATAAATAAAAAACTATCAAATCACGCCAGTAAATTTGAAATTTCTGCCGGTATAAAAATCATCGAAAATCAAGATAAGCTTTAAATTTTGGCGATTCAGTAAACTTGTAGTTTTAATCGAACATGTACCAATATCATTCTTAAAATCAATAGTTTAAACAGATTCATTCTTAAACCCATTTAAACAACAGCGCTATGAAAAACAAATCAATCCTATTTTCTGTATGCATTGTACTTATAGCAACCATAGGTACTATAATGCTTTCTTCAGGCATTAATGCACAGCAAACTCCATCCGTTAAAACTACTGCTGTAAAAAACATTACAGCTACTTCTGCTCAAAGCGGATATGTAATTACATCGGCGGGAGTTACCATAACCAAACATGGGATTTGCCTGAGCAAAGGTCCCGGACCTACCACCAAAAATACTGTGTATGGAGCCGACAAAGCACCGGGACCAAGTTTTAATGTTCAATTAACCGGCTTAACTCCGGGTATGAAATTGTATATCAGATCGTTTATCACCACCAGCACCGAAACTATCTATGGCAATGAGATTTCTTTTACCACTTCAGCCAAGAAATAGGGATAATAGAAAATTATCATTTGAAATAGGACATAAAAAAAATCTGCTCCTGACTCAGGATGATTAAATCTGTCTCATCTCTGATAGTCCATGCATTTTGATAACCTGCACAACAAATTCTTATTCCATGAAGTATCTCCTCCTCTTTTTGCTATTCCTGAGTATTAGTCTTGTTTCTCTCGCTCAACCCGATGAGATAAAACGTATTATGGCAAAAGAAAAAGCCGGCGAAGACCTCACCGAGACCGAAGAGGCTACTATGGAAAAATGGTTTGATGAGATGGATAAAAAAATGGAACAGCAGGCGAACTCCTCTGGCAAAAAGGGTTCCGTAACAACAGGAACTAAAAAATCAGAGTGTCCGCCTGCTGCAAAAGGTCCGTTTAAGGTAGTTGATCTTACCCGCGAAAGCTATATTGCCATGGCTAAAGGACTTATGGCAGTTTATGGGCCAAAGTCCGGCGACTTAACCGGTTTGAAAAAGTTGTTGGAGACTTCCGAAAAACCTACCGATGGAGCCGATATGGGAGCCATGTTCAGGATCGCCGGTGCCGGTTCGGCTTCCATTTATGCGGCTTCGTGGAGCGCCACTCAAAAATCCGACGATATCCTTACCGCAAACAACCTTGGCGTTGCCTTAAAGGATATGGGCGAATTCACCAAAGCCATACAGGTGCTCCGCTATGCCGACAAGCTCAAACCAAACATTGCGCTTATTATCATAAATATGGGATGGGTCTATCGTGAAATGGGCTATCCTGTTCTGGCGAAGCAGATGTTCGAAAAAGCCCTCAAAGTGGCTCCGGAAATGACATCTCCCTACCTGGGTTTGGGGCTGATTGCCAAATGCGAAGGCAATACTGTAAAGGCGGAAGAATATCTGAGAAAGGCCTTGGCCGAAAATTATTCGGCAGTAGGCTTTGCCGCCTATAAACAGGCAAAAGCAGCGCAGCCTCCTAAAACATCGGGCGAACAACAGAAACCGCTTACCCCTGAAAAAGGCGATGCCGGAGAAGTGAATGTACCGGAGATGCCTGTTTACGAGCAAATGGAACGCACCGCTTCCCAGGAAAAGCATGTTCAAAACTATTTGAACCGGATTGACTCACGTATGCAACGCTTGCTCGATGAATACAATTCAGCCCTGGCTGTCGTAAAAAAGCAACAGGAAAGGGCACTAAAAGATCCTGATAATTCCATGGTTTTCAAGCGTGATTTTGCCATGGAACTGATGCAATTTCAGGATGTGACAGAACTCCTTTTTGGTGAAAACAGCAATTACGGTAATGCAATAACGAATGGAGGCAAGCTGCTCGAGCAAAACTCGGCCTATCTTGAAAAAGACCTTCCTGCCATGCAGCAACACATGGACAAGGTTTTACGCCTGCAGGATCAGCTTCTCAAACTCTATGAAGACCTGACGGCTTGCGGTGATAATGAAATTTGCCAGAATAAAGTAAAGGCCCAGATGGATCAGGTTCAGTACGAAGGTGAACAGGAAACATACCAGATGTGTCTCCTGCAAAAAGGCGAAATGAATAATACTTTTTCTACTACTATTAAAGTCTATAAAACTGAATACAATGCTTTTAAGGAAGCCGTGTCGGATTATTATGCATATACAAATCCAATACTTGAGAAAATTTATTCGCCCAGCTTCAATGAATTACAGAACCTGTACCGCGAAATGCTGGTACTTACACACGAAAAAGCAGTTGTTGGAATGGGTGCAGGACTGCCCGAAATGGCTAAGCAATACAACGAGCTGAAATGTGTTGAACCTAAACCACCTGATCCGCCTGAAGCTGCCCCCGACGATTCGAAGCTACCCAAGAAAAAGGAAAAAGACTGCCCGCTTGGTAAGGATGGCATCAAACTGGGTATTGGCGCATTGTCGTTCGAGCTGGGTTGCGATCATGTAAAACTTTCGGGTGGCGAAGGATTACTCTGGTCGATAAGCCGTGATTTTAATAAACATGAAACTAAAATTGGTGTAGGTGTAGGCGTGAAAGGGGATTATGGGAAAGGGAATTTCACAGTCGAAGCAACTGTTATGGTTGAAGTTACAGTCGGGCAAGGCGATGTATTTAAAGATATAGAGTTGACCAGCAGTGTAAAAGCTGGTTTAGGCGGATTGGTCGAAGGCGAAATCAGTGGACGGATGTCATTGGAAGGTGGTCCTACAATCGAATCAAATGCAGGTTTTACAGCTCCTTGAATTCCTGATTTGGGAGATATTAAATAGAAAAATCAACAAGTAAAAACTATAAAATGATAAAAGCACTAACAGTCATTCTTCTTTTTCTGCTCCTGATACCTTTTTTTATAAAAGCTCAGAAATCATCTGAATATGAACCTGATAAGCCAGGGACCTGGACACTCAATAAATCTTCATTTACTTTGGGTGATCCTTTTGACCAAAACGCAAAATCACTGGCAGAATGGTTTCAACAGCATGCACCCATTTTAACAAATCCAAAAGGATTCGACCTGCTGTTATACCTGTACGGAATCTGGGATGATAAATATAAACTACAGCCTTGCAATTATGCGAAACGTGGAGAGTTGACCATAAACTTCGAATTGTTTATAAGCCAGGCTCATGGCGGAGGTAAATGGACTGTCGAACCACCTCATTGGAGCTTTTATATTAATAATACCGAAAGCGGCCATGGGGCAAATCCCAACTTTCCGGGCTGGGATAATACCAAGGACCCTGAATCGCTCGAAGCTGCCATGGACAAGGCTGCTGCCAATATGAACGATGTGTTCCGGATTTTTCCCTTTGTTCGGGATATTGCACCCGGAGTAAAACTTTATGGTGATGGAAATCTGATTGTTTATAATCCCGACCGTCCGCCGTTCTGGATTCCGGTTACCGTGCGTGAAGTGGCTAATATGAAATTAGCCTATCACAAGCTGAAAGATGCAGAATTACTGCCTTATTTGAAAGAAGAAATTGCCAAACTAACCGAAGCCGACCTCAATGCGATGGCCTATTCGGGCAACGAAGAACTCTTTTTACTGAATGTTCACCCGGAACTTGACGATAAAGACCGGGAAAATGGCGGACAGATCATGCGTTTTAATCCCGATTACTGGGACCGCACATTACCAAAATCGGCCATCCAGTTTCTCACATTTGGGTATAACGAATTTAGTCAGAAGGAGAAGGAAGAATATTTTGAATACAACGGCTATCCTGTTTTTGGTGCTTTAATTATGCATTCAATAAAGCTGGAAGATTTAGTTGGTTTGATAACTAAAAGGAAGTAAACCAGTTAAAGTATTCCGAAATACAGATTGCTTTTGAAACAAAAAGAGCCGGAGAAATCTCCGGCTCTTTTTGCTCTTCTGATTTTAATTGAATCTCTAATAGTTCTCCTGTTTTTCTTCAAAATGTGCTTTTGGATGCTGACAAGCCGGGCAGTTTTCGGGAGGATTTTTACCTTCGTGAATATATCCGCAATTGCGGCATTCCCATTTGGTAGGTTCTTCGCGTTTAAATACTTCATTCTTTTCGAGGCGTGCAAGCAGGCGGAGATAGCGTTTTTCGTGCTCAGCCTCAACCTTGGCAATCATTTTGAAAGCAGTTGCCACTTGCGGAAAG
>JBBSDG010000308.1:0-5729 GCA_038249635.1 Bacteroidales bacterium
GCATCTTCGGCTGAGTTGTAATACCTGATGGCAAAGTAGTAGATCTTCTCCCTGTATTTCCGGAAAATTTCCTCAAATGCCTTTTTATCGCCAACCTTCAGCCTGCTTACAAGTTGCCTGTCGTCATTATCTTCCAGCATACATTGCTCCGGTTATTTAAAGGAGACAAAG
Source organism: Bacteroidales bacterium (assembly GCA_038249635.1). Lineage (GTDB taxonomy): Bacteria > Bacteroidota > Bacteroidia > Bacteroidales > UBA4417 > UBA4417. Next base: position 172 of record JBBSDG010000308.1, read on the forward strand.
TTAATGTTTCGGACAATACTAAAGTGTTGTTTTGGTATTAAATGATGAGGGAGAGGACGGCTTTCAAATTCCAGGTCTCAAATTCATAGTTCAAAATTACAACAGGCCTTCACTTTTCATTACTTGTGCTTAGCACAGCGAAATATTCGTTATTAAAGCGAATCAAGGGTCGAAATTGTAACTTATTACCAGCCAGGCGAGCTTTTCCAAAGTTTTAAACTTTGGAAAAGTTTAACGCCCCTAAAGATAAAACATGATTTCAACCCTTAATTCGCATGATTCACTCTTCGTCACCCTGAGCGGAGTCGAAGGGCATTATTCACTTTTCGTTATTCGTTATTCACTATTCGTTATTCACTCTAAGGTATTCCGTCCAGAAAAAAAGAACAATTGAAATTATATGGCCAGCACGTCCTTTTATACCGCCCTGAAATAATACAGCGAAAAAACCAGCAGCACCATCGCGGTTGCAATAAATATCAGCATTAGTTTCACAAACCATTTCAGCCATACCTGGTAAGGGATATTAGCGATGGCAAGCACTCCCATAGTGACACCGCTGGTTGGAACTATCATACTCATGATGCCATCGCCTAATTGAAAAGCAAGAATAGCTGTTTGCCTGCCGATCCCCAGCAAATCACTCAATGGAGCAACTATCGGTACCGTTAATGCAGCCTGTCCGGAGCCGGAAGGAACAAAAAAAGTAAAGCAGGCTTGAAAAAGAAATATAAATTGTATTGAGATATAAGCAGGAAGGTCTTTGCCCCAGTTTGAAACCGCAAACAAGATACTATCAATAATTTTACCATCCGATGCAATAACAAGTAATCCGCGTGACAAACCGATAATCAGTCCTGCCGTGATCATATCTTTTGCCCCGCTGATAAATGAATCAATGGTGTCCTTCATCGGTAAGCGATATATGATTGCCGAAATAATACCCAGCGCAAGGAATAAGGCTGAAATCTCGTTGATATACCATTTCCATTTATTGGCGCCTATAACCAGGAAAGCCAGGGAAACAAATAGAAATACAATGATCAGCTTACGTTTCCAGTTAAATTCCATTTGCTCCACATTGTGCAAATCCTGCAAATCCCGCTTTTTATCGAGTTCATAAACGGGGCTTAAAGCTGGATTTTTTTCAAGTTTACGGGCATAAAGCATTACATAAAGAATTGCAATCGAAGTCATTACAACCCAAACAATAATCCTGTAATCCCATCCGCTGAACATAGGAATTTCGGCAATTCCCTGAGCCACGCCAATATTAAAAGGATTTGTAATAGCCGCGGCAAAACCGACTCCGGCCGCCATAAACGACATACAAATCCCTACAATGGAATCATATCCCATAGCAATGGCTAGCGGTATGGTGATCATGATGAAAACAATGGTGGATTCGCTCATGCCGAAAGTTGCTCCTGCCAGTGAAAAAAGAATCATGATCAGCGGAATGACCAGTTTTTTATATTTTGGTTTGCGGACACTTAATTGCAATACACTCGATAACCCCGAACTGATTGCCCCGGTTTTATTGATCATCCCGAAAGCGCCACCAACCAGCAAACAGAACCCGATTATCTGCGCAGCTGACACAAATCCTTTGATAGGAGCCGTTAACATGGCCCATATACCCTGCGGCTGGTTTGGAATTTCCTTAAAAGTTCCGGGTACAACGATCATACGCCCGTTGAACTCTGTGCGCTGGTATTCGCCCGCTTGTATTACCCAGGTGAGAATTAAAAACACCACCATAATAAACATAATGATGGTGATGGTATGCGGAAAGCTTTTGATTTTCATTGCTTGGATGGATTGAGAATTACTGGTATTATTATCTGGCGGCAGCAGGGATGGTTATTTTTTCACACAAAGTTTAGTCGAAAAGTATTTATCCGATTTCAAATCAAAAACATTTACAACATATAATCCGTCAGCTAATGAATTGAGCAAAATATTGGTTGAGCCTTCAAATTTTTTTGACGACAACACACTTCCTTTCATATCGGTCACCTGCAAAAGATAATGGCCCGCCTGACCCTGGATATAAATTGAACTTTTGGCCGGGTTAGGGTAAATATTCATCTTTAGTTCATTGAAATGTTTTATAGGCACAGGAATATTTCTACCAACTACCACGGTATCTGAAACTCCCAAAAATTTCAGGTTCATTGATTCGAAACCGGCAATATTTCGCGAAGTGGTATAAGGCCCTTGGTTGGCTAACCCGGCTTTAGTACCCTGGTTTTGTAAAAAAATAAGCGGGTAACTACCCGAAATGTTTTTAAAAAATGAAGTATTGTCGCTTGTAAATTCGTAGGCCGCAAAGGTATTTCCTGTGAGGTACAATCCTAATTCCAGCGAATCCGACATCATGGCAAAAGGCAATCCCGTAACTGTATTTTCGTAGGTATCGGCACTAATAAATGCATTTGGCATAATGGCGGTGGTTTTAAGCAATCCCAGGCCTGGCTTGAACTCCAGCGTTCCATGATAAGATGTGTACCCGGCACCGTTATATTTATCAATTACAGTTTTGCCGGCAAAACGGGCATTGTCACCGGCAAAAAATGAAATCATTCCGGGTTGCTTCAATCTTTCATTTATAAGACTTCCATTCCCTGATCCATTAATATAATTCATGAAACCGGTATAGTCATTAGCAATTATAAAGAATTTCTTAGCCTGATCAATTTGTACCCTTAAGGTTTCATCGGTTTGATTAGCTGGTATTGACTGTATGATAATGACATCTTTTGCGCCTTTTGCAAGTAATTGGGTTTTTGCATCATTTGCCCTCGACAAATTACTACCGGTTACTATTACAAGTGCATCATCCTTATTACCGACTTGATTTACAAAATAATTGTAAGCATCGTCCGAAGGGTAATCTGTTCCGCAGAACAACAAGTTCAATCTTGCATTTTCTTCTTTTACAGGAGGCTGTATTGAATTGACTAAGCCGGTAATTATACCTGTTTTTAAATCCATTGTGCACCCATGAGTTAGCTGCGAAATTTTCATATTTTTTGTTCGCAGCATAGTTGCTTCTGTATCATATGGATCGGAAGGGTTTGTGTTAGAATAGAACCCAACGGCACCGGTTCCGAACACCGAAGCTTTTCCACTGGTGTCGATGCAAAGTGCAGTATGATCATCCACGCCAATTCCAATGGCATTTTCCTTTGTTTTTTTGTACCAGGAAGCCAGAAATGACGGTAATCGTCCGAACCGCCCCCGCTCGGCAACATGTGTGTCGAAAATGAACTTTTGGGGCAGGGTATTCAGGAAATCATTCTCCAGAGTTATCTGTGTGGTATATGCATTCATTAAAGCCAAAGCAGGATCAGCGGACGCAACAGTAGCGGTGTAAACAATTGGCGAAAGAATGGCCGTTCCGGCGGAAGTTCCTGAGAGTACGCCCCCTTTATTGTAAATATACTGAAGCGCTTCCTGGGTTTTGGTCCCTTTGTAATACTGGTAATATTTCGCCTGGTCGCCTCCTTTGATAAAAACGCCGTCGTAAGTAATAAGTGTATCATATACCGATTGCATATCAGCAGCGGTGCGGCTTGAAATTACGATGTTTTTTGCAGCAATCGCGCCAAAACTTTTAAAGTAATTTGGAATCCAGTCAGTTGCGGCTGCATCATAGCCAATTACAGCAATTCTTTTATTCTGTGCATGATCAACAACCCAACGATAAGGCGTATCGCTCCATCCACCGGCAACTTCGCCGGCTCCACCTGCCAGCATCAGGAATCCCTGCGCGGATGAGTTTATTCCTGAGAATATCAGGAAGATAAGAAGTAAATATTTGGAAGATATAGGTTTCATTGAAGTGGAATTATTACCGGAAGAGGAGAATTTTTTGATGAGAAGTTATTACATAACCAACATTTGAACATTAGAACAATCGAGCATTTGAATAAATGAACAATTGAACTTATTGAACCCTTGAACGCCGCAGGCAATTGAACCTTGTACAATCGAACATTTGAATAAATGAACTTATAAACTTTGAACCTTGAACGCGAAGCCGTCACTACGAGGAGGAGCGACGAAGCAGGAACGCCATAAGCATTTGAACTACAAAAATTCGGACAAGATAACGAAGCCTCTGGAGTGTCAGACACCCTGCGGGTGTGCAGACACTTATGAAAGAGGCTGTCCTGAAACTTATGACTTCCCGGTTTGTTTTGTTAACTTTCTCTTCAACTGCCAGGGCACATTTAAGAAAAAATTACATCTGACCTTTCTGCCAACAGCTTTTCGAACAGCCTCTTCACCAACTAACTAACTATCAATCAGTATTAGCGAACTACTAACTTTGTGACATTCGTCTTATTGTCCACCCTTGTGCGTACAAAATAAACTCCCTTTGTGAGACCGGTAATATCCACCTTAAGCCTGTTCGGGCCTGAACCTGCATTTTTGTTGATATTCTTTACCTCGCGACCGGTCATATCCACAATGCTGATGTACGCTACCCCGCTTTTTGGAGCGTTAAAGGCAACATTCACTTCGCTTACTGCAGGATTCGGATAAACTGAGGTGCTGAAAGCATCCCGCCTATCATCCAGGCTGGTAATGACATCGTTAACAATTTTGATATTATCAATTGCCAGAGCTGATCCACCGGAGGTTCCATTGGGAATTCCTGTACTTGGATTCGTATAGAGATCGGTGTTGATTACAAAAGCAATCCAAACCTTCTTATCGTACCAGCCGGCAGGAGCATCTGGCGTAATTTTGTTTTTAAGGTTTATGGAACGGTTTGCCAATCCGGCACCAGCGCGGCTAACATTGGCTGACCAGTTTTCGGGGGCAATATTCTGAAGGATATTAGCACTTTCTTCAAAATATGCAACTGATGGGGTAATGCCATCTGCAGCAGGCGCAATATATACGGTATAATCATCAGGGTAGTTACCCGATGATGTTGTTGACAATGCCTGCCAGCTTAGAGTTGAATTATTACCCAAAGTTACTGCAGGCAAAATCAGCCAGCGGTCCACTTTATCGGTAAGCGTCATGGTAACATACGAAGAAGCCATTGCCACGTGAGTACTTGCCATTTCGGGACGTGATGTGGTTGAAACCAGCCAGCAGCTGTCGCCAGCCCAACGTTCTTCGCCCGCTGCCATAGGGAAATTATCATTATTAATGATAGTATACCCTGGCCTAATTAACGATGAACTTTCAAAATCGTCGTAGAAAAGAGTGGTTTGACCGGCAGAAGTTTTAGTAACCGTAATAACCCATGCCTGAGTGGAACCATCCTCAGCAGTTACAGTATAAGTTGCAGGAGCCGTGAAATCATGAGCAATTCCGCTTAACGGCGAAACGGTAGCGTTTGGTGACAAAGTAATTGTTGGAACCAAAGCCGTAATATTTGTTCCGGCTGGAACTTCAATGCTTACAGTTTTACTGCCTGGAACTACCACACCAGTAAGCATGGGATTTAATCCTTCAAATTTAAAAGTAATAATATCCTTACCGGTTGTTGGAGCTGTTTTGGTAACGGTAACCATCCAGTCCTGAGTTGTGGC
>JBBSDG010000309.1:0-5726 GCA_038249635.1 Bacteroidales bacterium
CTTTCGGTAAATTTTTCGGTAAGCAAACCATTGCTTATTTCAAATTTTGTATGTGGTTTAAAGGCCAGTAGCAGCGGGCTTCGTGCCGATATCACAAATGCATTTTCGTCAGCAATATTCAGTGCAACAATCTTATTTTTAGCTCCCGAAGGTGCTTTGATGTTGATCGCAGTTACAAACGGATCGTATTCGAAAGTGGCATCGGTGCTGCGAATATCAGGCATTGAAAATGATGAAAACAAAACCGTTTGATTATCGCGGTTGGAGAAATTACGCGCCCAAAACTCCTTGCGGCGGAAGGCATTTGGTTTGTAAACAAATTCCAGTTCTGTGCCGGTTGGTTTGAACATAAAAGTCAAACGGTTGCCGCAGCGGTTTTGGAGAATAATATTATTATCGCCTTCTTCCAGTATAGGCTGGCGAAAGAATTTATCCATCGACTGCGAACTTGCTTCAAGGCTGATGAAAGCCAGGATAAAAACCAAAAAGATGATTTGCCTCATATTTTTTAACTATTTTATTTATTGGAGAACTAAAAACATCCAGGATTTTAAACTCCGGAAGAGTTCGCCTGAAGTGATTAATTTACTGATACCTTATTACAACCGATTGTACCTGGTTTACAGGCAAAGCAAAATCAGCATATCTTGAAGTTTCAACCTTTGAAACAGAAAATATAACTGGTTTGCTATTGACTGCTACTGATTGAACCGTTTTCGAATTTTCAGGGAGCAGAACATGAATATTAGCATCCTTTCCGCTACCGGTCAGCAGCATTGAAATTTCATTCGCTTTTTTATTATGCAGATATTTATACGAAACATAACCATTGGACGCAGCCAGGTTGGCAGTAACATTTACCGAATCCACTCCAGCCGAAGTCCAGCGAGGCGAAATCGTCACATTTTCGTATGCCAGCGTGTTATTGCGGATGCCCGACAAACCTTCGATTAAAGCGGCCATTCCATTTGCTGCAGCCCAATTGTCAGGACCGCCAAACGATTCGCCAGAGGGCTTTACATACCGAGGCTGGTTAGCAAGTGAAACGGCCAGTACAGTATAAATTCCGCCTTCGAGCGGTGCGTTGAAGCGGATTTTTTCAATTTTTTTCGTCGGGTTTGGATTGTCAACTGCCGCCCAGCAAACTCCTACCTGAGTGGAAACCATATTTGGCCCCGACCATGCAACACCCGACCTATCGGTCTTTAAAGAAGGAAACCACCAGGTAACTACATCATTTTCTGAATACAGGTATTTTGATGAAGCAGTTCCATCGGTATAAACAAAAGTTATGGCTCCGGCCATTTTCCCAATACCCGATGCCGAATGTAGCAAATAGACCGCCGAGGCCGTATCATTCACTGTCACTTCAGCCTGCGCAGGAAAATTATCACTGACAGAAACGGCAATGGCTGCCCGCCTCTGGTTTTTTGCAGGATCAATCACGTTGAACCTGATGCCATCAAAAGTCTGCGAACCAAGCGGCAAACCGCGCATGTCATTGCCTGCTCTTTTGTCATTCATCCATTTATGCACATCCTTTGAACCCAAATCCCATAAGTCCATATTGGCTGAAGCCGAAATATCAACCGACCTGAACTTCGGAGCAGCCGGAGGTGCGGGAATAGAACCGGTATAGGAAAACCAGATTTTGTTATTGTATTTCTTCCCAAGATCGAGCAGACGTGATAAAATATCAGAGGCATAGTTTTCAAAACCATTTTCGTAAGCGCCCCTGGCTAATTCGCCGATTGCATGACCGGCAACGCCCCCGTTCATATATTGCCATTTTTCGTCGTGTCCGCCAAAGCCTTTTTCGAAAGGCGGATAAATAGCATACCATTCACCTGGGGAACCTGCCGGAAGGTTTTCTTTTAATTTCTGATAAGTTTTGATAATGGCTACGTTCATTTCGTGCGATAGCCCCCGGTTAACGGAATTCATGTTTCCTTGTGCAATCTGCGATTTTTCATCCACACCCAGGTTACGTTTCACGGTGGGATCTTCGTCAATAAAATGTGTGAAAAAATTGCCATTCCACGAAAGTTTTGTCAGATTTTTCATGATTTCTTCCCCACGTTTCCGATAAACAGAAGCCTTGTCCTTTTCACCGGCAAAATCATACATCTCGGCCAATTGATTGCAGGCTTCGAAATAACCGGTATTGTCGCCAAAGAAAACGCCGTATTTCGTTTTGCCGGGTACAATAACCATGGTCGGACTTATCGGTGCTTCAGGAGTGTATTCATCATCCACCTGAAAATCCCAGGAGTCAATGCAGTAAGGTCGTTTCAAAAGCTGAAACCGCTCCGACCAGCGGATGGAATCGGTATAGCAATATTCGAGTGCCAGGGCAGCCGATGGAAGCGTTTTCTTCATCCATTCCACATCGCCGCTTGCTTTCCAGTGCTTGTAAAACATGTTCACATAGCAATAATCAGAGTGGTTATCAACCGGCTGACGAACAAACCAGGCATCCTTGTCTTTTCTGAAAAAGCCGATCGGGCCATAGGCCGTTTCATAGTAATAATAATCATCCCGGCCACTGCGCACAAAACTCCATATCATACCATCTTCCCGCTGTGTTTCGCGCAACAGGTCGGTTAGTCCGTTTCCGTATGGTGAAAAGTATTGGATGCCATTCATTACGTTACTATTATCTAAATCCCAAGGCACAAAAAACTTATAGCTTTTACCATTCCATTTAATTTCTCCGTTTTCGCGCCTGTCCTTCAACATACCATTGTAGCAGATTTTGAATAATTCACTGAATTTTCCGCCATCATTCACTTCGGTGCTGGCCTCCAAAGTAAAGGTGGTAGTTCCGGTTGTTTTTCCTGCTTTATCTATCACTGAAATTCTCTGGATTCCGGCAGCGCCACCGGCTAAAAATGCTACCCGGCTATCTGCTTTACCTTTGTAATATTCATGGCCTTTTGCATCTGTAACTGATAAAGTTCCTGAACTTTTACACGAAACTATAACCTCGTCAAAAGGATGAATGATACCAGCCGTTTTGAGAACCAGAACATCGTTATTCACCTGCGCTATACCTGTAAAAGAAGTTAGAATTAAGCAAATCAATACGGAAGAAAAGCTTTTGATATTCCAATTGATAAATGATTTCAGTATTTTTTCAGTTTTCATATAATTGATTTTAAAAGACATGTTTTGAATGGAGTTTCGATACTTAATATTAACTCTTCATTTGTAATTGACAGAAACCAGAAAATTGCTTTGGAGAAGCATTTGCCTGAAACTTACATTCCTTTCGGGAAAACGGTAATTCTTAACTTGGTGCAACCATAAGGAACAAGGGTTACTGTTTCTGTTTTCTTACTCAGCCCTTTTTTTAATAAATCTGCAGTTGGTAATAGTGGCGAGAACAGCCAATCGCCTTTTCGCATGCCTTCTCCTTTTATGTACCAGCGTTTCACTTTACCTCGTTCATCTCTTTCCACATCCCACATTTCAAATTTCATCCCGGTTTCATGTTGAAGGGTCCAACCGTTAACCATGCGGGCAGGAACCTGCAATTCGACAGGCGCATTTTCGATGCTCCATGGATTATCGGAATAGGGCTTGTTAATCACTTTGATCTGGCTCTTCAGGTTTTCCTTTGTTAAACATAAGGCATAATTCCAGGGACTTTTTGCAAACAGCTCATAAGCTGGGAAATCAGCAGTGGAGCGTCTGTCTTTGGTATCAATTTTCCAGTCTTCCTCAATTTTCAAGGCATATAACAAAGGCCCTCTTTCGATGGAAATACCATCTTCAGGTCCGGGAGTAAGTGTGAATTCAGATGGCAATATAACTGTCACCTTATCACCTTCCCGGTAATCCCTGCGAAGCGGTAAATAAGTCCCTGCTGCTAACGGTTCTTTTACTGCTTGCCCATTTACCATGACAGCCGCATTGCTACACCATTTCGGTATCCTGATGTAAAAATCAAAATTTGCGGTTTCGTTCAGGTGAAAGGTGAATGTAATGGTATCCGAAAACGGGTAATTGCTGTCTTCGTCAATGGTTGCTTCTGTACTATTTTTTCCTACCGGAAAAGTGACAGAGGAAGGCGCATACATTGCAGCAATCAATCCGCCTTTACCATCGGTCATCCAGCTGTTAATGGCAAAATTCGGCATCATTCGATTTACGTTTCCAGGGCAGCATTCAGTGCCGGGATTGGGCGCGAAACGCATTCGGTCGCCGCCGTCCTTTATAAAACTGCCTCTTGCCGCAATCACCTGGTTAGGTGCAGAGAAATATTGCAATGCTTTAAAATCTTTAGTAACCGAACCGGGAGCTGCATTAAAGGCAGCCCTTTCTATCTTATCCGCATAAGCAGCATCACCTGTAGCTTTTAGCAGGTAGGCAATATTCCAGGTGTAATCGGAAATGTCACATACCTCTTGCGATTCCTGGGTTGTAACTGGTCGTATATGCTCTGACGAAACATTTACTCCGCTCACCAGCATGTGGTACTTATCTATTTTGCTAAAAGCGGCTACGCTTGGCTGTAGGTAGGATTTATCGCCCGTGTATAAATATAGGATAGCACCGAGTTTCGATTTCTCGAGATAGGTAACGCCGTGCTCGCCGGTAGCCATGGTATCCTTCATGAAGCTAATATCCGAAACCGTTGAACCGGCATTCAGAATATTGGAATTTTTATAGATTTCTTTGGCAAAATTCAGCAGAGCCGTGTCTTTCGACTGCTCGTAAGCCCAAAGAATGACCTCGATATTTATAGATTCCCGGATGCCGGTGTGCGGGAAACGATCTCCCAGATAGTGTTTTTTAATGGCCGATAAAATAGCAGGGTCTTTGGTGGCTTCATATTCAGCCATCAGCGCCCTGAAAAAGATAACATAAATCCAACGGTCTCGTTCGTAATTCGGCTTGGTGAATTTCGGACCCAGATATCCTGTACTGTCAGGATGTGCCAGCACATACTCTATACTTTTGTGCGCTTTGTTTAACAAAAACGTGTCATTTAACAATAAACCGCAACGTAGCATTGCATCTACCCAATAGGCATTCTGTTCGTAGGGCCACCATTTTTCGATACTTCGGTTACCGGGAATGCTGTCGGCTGCCCAACCCACGGTATTAAAGGGATACCCGGCTTCTTCCAGGTGTCCCGTTAAGCCATTACGTTGGTTTACAAGGTATTGTTTCAGCCATCCTTTTGGAGAAATTGCATTGGCAGGAATGGAGTAAAACTTCCCGAAATAGGCAACGCGCTCTGCTTCTGGTTTAACTTTGCAGGAAAATATTGCAGCAGCCAAAAAAAAAGAAAGTACCAGATTTTTAAGTATCGTAGATGTGCTATATTTCATTTTTCATTTTTAACAATTTTATCTGAAAGTTTTAAATGTCAATCAATCTTTTTTTTCTTTAACCGATCAGCAAAAAATGGAACAATAAAAACAATTATGCTAAATAATACTGTTGTCATTAATTGCATCAGCAAAGGTGTCGCAACCATATCTGTAGCAATTAATGCAGATAGTATCAGAAGGTATTTCAAACCATAGTAGAGAGTTTTGGCTCCCAAAATGGATAAAAATGCTGCCGCGAATGAATTTTTAGTCACCCTGAAAATCAAGTAGTACAAATACACATTTGTAATCAATTCGATGGAAATGATTATCATCTTCAGGAAAAAGGGATGCCCCGAAACCAGGAACGAAAACAAGGGGATTGTTAGTGCAAGGAGATAAGAA
>JBBSDG010000310.1:0-5724 GCA_038249635.1 Bacteroidales bacterium
CCATGAATACCACAAATAATGATTGTTTAAAATGCAAGACCAACTGTTTTTCAAATGATGATCTTATGTCGTACGGCTTGGAGTTGGGCGTTTTTTGCAGGACATGGCAAAAAAATACCCCCGTATTGTAAGACGAGGGTGACTTAAATGTTTTCACAACGGAATAATCCTTATTGTGATTTGCTTCAAATTGTACGGCCAAAGTAGTTATAATTATCGAAATACCAAATAGTATGAAAAAAATTTTAGGACTTGACTTAGGAACCAACAGTATCGGATGGGCCTTAACCGAACAAGACTTTAAGGAAAAGTCCGGAAAAATACTTGGTATAGGATCAAGGATAATTCCTATGGATCAAACCAGTATTGGCGATTTTGAAAAAGGAAATCCTGTTTCACAGACGGCAGATAGAACAAATTTCAGAGGGATTCGGAGATTAAGAGAACGTTTTTTATTACGAAGGGAAAGATTGAACAGAGTCCTTTACAAATTGGGATTTCTACCAGAACATTACTCAGACCAGATTGACTTTGATTGTCATTTCGGACAGTTTTTGAATCATGCCGAGCCTAAAATAGCCTATCAACTTAATGCAGAGACCGGGAAATACGAATTCCTATTCAAAGACTCATTCGATGAAATGATTGAGGACTTTAAAAAAATACAACCCCAGTTATTTGAAAACAATAAAAAGATACCTTACGACTGGACAATTTATTTTCTCCGCAAAAAAGCGTTGACATATCCCATTGCAAAAGCAGAATTAGCATGGTTGCTACTTCATTTTAACCAAAAACGCGGTTACTATCAACTCCGCGGTGAAGATGAAGACGATAGCAAGAATAAACTTGTTGAATTTCATACGCTAAAGGTCGTTGAAGTTTTAGATAGCGGTGACAGGAAAAGTAAGGAAGAAATCTGGTATACTGTTGTTTTGGAAAATGGATGGATTTACAGACGCACAAGCCGGACACCGCTTGATTGGGTTGGAAAGATTAAAGAATTCATTGTCACTACGGATCTCAACGATGACGGAAGTATCAAAACAGATAAAGAGGGAAAAGAAAAACGCTCATTCAGGTCACCAGGTGCTGATGACTGGACATTGGTTAAAAAGAAAACTGAAGCAGAAATTGAGCGGACTAATCATACGGTAGGAACCTATATCTATGATACTTTGCTCCAATCTCCGGGTCAAAAAATTAAAGGGAAGCTCGTTCGTACCATCGAACGGAGATTCTATCGCGAAGAGTTGAAGTTCATTCTCGATAAACAACAAACCTTTCACTCCGAATTACAAGACAAGAAAAATTATACGGCTTGTCTTGAAGAACTTTACCGAAACAATCAGGATCATCGGAATACATATAGCCAGAAAGACTTTACCCATCTCTTTATTAATGACATTATTTTTTATCAGCGTCCTTTAAAAAGCAAGAAATCGGAAATCAGCGAGTGCCGCTACGAATCGCGGTCGTACCTTGATAAGGAAGGGATATTGCAAAATGATGCATTAAAATGTATTGCAAGGTCGCACCCATTATTTCAGGAATTTCGGCTTTGGCAATTCCTGCAAAACCTGACAATCTATCAGCGTGAAAAATACATCGATGGTCGGCTTAATACCGATATCAATGTTACCTCTGAATTTCTAAAATCAGAGGAAGATTGGGTTGCCTTATTCGATTTTCTAAATGACCGCAAAGAAATAGATCAGAAAGCTTTCCTGAAATATCCTGCGTTTAATTTGAAGAAGAATGTAGAACTCTACCGGTGGAATTATGTAGAAGATAAAACTTATCCGGCGAACGAAACAAGGTCACAGATGCTTACAAAATTAAAAACATCGGATATCGCACCAGAGTTTTTAACTAAGGATATCGAAGAGCAACTTTGGCATATTCTAAGCTCGATAGATGATAAGATAGAGATAGAAAAAGCACTGACAACTTTTGCCGGTAAGCGCAGCCTGCCAAAGGAATTTATAGAGAACTTCAAAAAATTTACCCCGTTTAAGAAGGAGTACGGCGCCTATTCCGCAAAAGCAATTAAAAAGTTATTGCCGCTGATGCGCAGAGGAAAATATTGGTCGGATGAAGCCATTTCAATTGATACTAAAAAACGCATTTCAGCAATCGTTGAGCGTCTCGATTCGATTGATTATGAAAAAAATAGAATTGCCAACATCGCCGATGATGATATTCCAAAGCAAGTATTAAAAAGCTTTATCGATTGCCGTAATCCATTAACCGCCCTAAATACTTATCAGGCATGTTATGCTGTGTATGGCAGACACTCCGAAGAGGGTGAAGTTGTTAAATGGGAGGTACCAATCGATATTGAACACTACTTAAACGATACATTTAAGCAACATTCTCTTCGAAATCCTATTGTAGAACAAGTCGTAACAGAAACACTTAGGGTTGTTACCGATATCTGGAAACAATTTGGCAACGGAGAAAAAGATTTCTTCGATGAAATTCATATTGAGTTAGGGCGCGAAATGAAAAATACTGCCGATCAACGGAAACGACTCACATCTGTTGTAACAGAAAATGAAAACACGAACCTGCGGATTAAGGCATTGCTCGCAGAATTAAAGAACGATAACACCGTTCAAAATGTCCGTCCATATTCGCCAAGTCAGCAAGAAATTCTAAAATTATATGAAGAGGGTGTTTTAAGTGCTGTTGCCGATATCCCTGACGAAATACTAAAAATCAGTAAAAATGCTCAACCGACTTCATCAGAATTAACAAGGTATAAGCTTTGGCTCGACCAACAATACCGTTCACCCTATACCGGAGAAATTATCCCACTTGGGAAACTCTTTACTTCAAGTTATGAGATTGAGCACATTATACCACAATCACGCTATTTCGACGATTCGTTAAGCAATAAAGTCATCTGCGAGTCGGTAGTGAACAAGGATAAAGACAACAAAACCGCTTACGCTTATATCAAAGAACAACATGGTAAGATCATCGAATTAGATTTTGGTAAAAAGGTAACGCTTTTCACCCTCGACGCTTACGAAGATTTTGTAAAAAACCGTTTTGCAAAAAACAGAAGCAAAATGAAGAAATTACTCATGGAAGATATTCCCGATGATTTCATCAACCGACAATTGAACGATACAAAGTATATCAGCAAACTGATCAAAAATCTCTTGTCAAACATTGTCCGCGAAGAGGGCGAAGTTGAAACCACATCGAAAAATATTGCAGCCTGCAACGGAAGTATCACCTCAACATTAAAGCAAGATTGGGGACTAAACGATGTTTGGAATGAGCTAATTACCCCTCGTTTTGAAAGATTAAACGATCTCACCAAAAGCAATAATTTTGGACATTGGACAAACAAAGATGGGAAAAGAGTTTTTCAAACGGAGATACCACTTGAACTGCAAAAGGGATTTACTAAAAAACGGATCGACCACCGCCATCATGCAATGGATGCATTGGTTATAGCGTGTGCCTCCAGAAGTCATATCAATTATTTGAATAATGAGTCGGCTAAATCAACTTCAAAAGAATCCCGTTACGATTTAAAGCAAAAACTATGTTTTAAAACGAAACCAGATGAAAATGGAAATTATAAATGGTCGTTTTATAAACCATGGGATACGTTTACGCAGGATGCACGTCACACCCTTTCAACGACTATCGTCAGTTTTAAACAAAATATCCGAGTTATTAATAAGACCAGCAACTGGTATCAGAGATGGGAAACGCAGGACGATGGAAGTTTGAAAAAAGTATTCACAAAGCAGAAAACTGGTGACCATTGGGCGATCCGTAAACCGATGCACAAAGAGACGGTTGCTGGGTTGGTGCAATTACGTT
The DNA here is from genome assembly GCA_038249635.1 of Bacteroidales bacterium. Lineage (GTDB taxonomy): Bacteria > Bacteroidota > Bacteroidia > Bacteroidales > UBA4417 > UBA4417. Next base: position 3,847 of record JBBSDG010000310.1, read on the forward strand.
TCAAAAAAACAGTGCAACTCTCTGCGGCACTCGACCAATGGGAAATGATTGTCGACAAATCATTGAAAAATCAAATAAAGACACTTGTAAAACAAGGCTTTGATAAGACAAAGCTCCGGAAATTTTTCAAAGAATTAGAAGACAAATGGGATGGAAATAGTATCTCAAAAGTTGAAATATACTATTTCGAAAAAGAGATGGTCGCTTCCAGGTCTTCAATAAACGAAGCGTATAATACCAATTTTATCAAAAGCATTACCGATACGGCCAGCCAAAAAATCATGCTTAATCATCTCGAGAAATACAATGAAACTAAAGATGGGAAGGTTATTGAGCATCCAGAACTGGCCTTCTCACCCGATGGACTGGACGAAATGAATAAGAATATCTTCCAGCTTAATGATGGTAAATTCCACCAACCCATCTATAAAGTCCGGACTTTTGAACCTAAAGGAAATAAATTCAATGTAGGCACAACCGGTAATAAAGGCCAAAAATACGTGGAGGCGGCAAAGGGAACTAATCTGTTCTTTGCAATCTATCAAAACAGCGAAGGAAAGCGTAGCTACGAAAGCATCCCTTTAAATATTGTGATCGAACGCCAAAAACAAGGACTTAAACCAGTACCAGAAACGAATGATAAAGGTGAACAATTAGCTTTTTACCTTTCGCCTAATGACTTGGTTTACATTCATCCAAAGGACGATACGAACTCCAAATTTCACATTGATTTTGCAAATCTGTCATTAGATCAAGTAAACCGAGTTTATAAAATAGTAAGTTTCACTGGCAGTCGGTTATATGCAATTCCCAATAACATTTCTTCATCAATTGTTGACAAGTTTGAATTTAGTCAGTTAAATAAGCTCGAAGGAATAGAAGGGGTATCCATTAAAGAAACTTGCGAAAAACTCCAGGTAAACCGTATAGGCCAAATAACATCCATAAATAATAAACCTATTCTAAATAAAACTTTAAAAGTTGAAGAATCACTTACCTAAGTACAATTTTAAGTGGAGCCCCGGCTTCTGCTTCCCGAAAGCCTCCGGTTATTGGCTGGACGTTTTCGGGTGCATCCGATGATAGACTGCCATTGGCAGATCTGCTTCCATTTTTTCCGGAAAGCTCCGCGCTGACGGCAGGAAGGATTTCGGAACGCCGGAAAGCTCCGCGCGGATAGCAGGAAGGTTTCCGGAACATCGGAAAGCTCCGCGCCAAGGGCAGGAACGTTTCCGGAACACCGGAAGATAAAATATAAAAAGAAATGACCCGGTTACGTCTTAAGCAACCAAACCGACGCGTTGTAGTTTTCCTCATTTAATGAGTGCAGTCACCTGGTCATTAAAAAAAATTATTCCACATTAAAAAAAATTTAACATGATAAATGCAATTGATCTAAGAACATTACGAAATGTAGAGTTTTTGAGATTCGGAGCCGATTTTTATGGTTTGGTAAATGCAAACGATCCGGTTGTTTTGAATATCGAACCGCAACACGTTGCCTTTAAAATCAAATTAGACGAAACGTCACAGCTCTTCAAACTGGAACAGTCAAGTCCGCTTACGCAGGAGTTGGTATTGGACGACGAACGCCGCGACAAGGCTATTAATGGGATAAGTGGTATGATCGAAAGTTATTGCTACCACTTTGACAGTGCTACTGTTAAGGCTGCCAACCTTCTGCTAGCGAGTTTAAATCTTTATGGCAAAGGGGTTGCCAAAATGAATCTGCCATCTGAATCGGGAACAATCGATGCCATCGTCAAAGATTGGGAAACTAAACCTGAGCTGACAGCTGCCATTACATTGCTTGGACTTACTGCATGGGTTGCCGAATTAAAAGCTGCAAACCAGCTATTCGAACAGAAATATCTCGAA
>JBBSDG010000311.1:0-5698 GCA_038249635.1 Bacteroidales bacterium
AACTGACAAAGGAGTCGAGCGGATTAAACTTACCTTCGCCAAAAGCCTTCATCTCTGATAGTTCGAAAGCCGAGCGAATAAAATGATTAATCGTGGCTGGATATACCTGTTTTTCAAGTCCTCCAGTACGTTTTTTATCGGCATTGAACGATTCAATACGGACTGTGACAGGACGCATCGAAGACACCGAATTGTCGAAACTAAAACTAAGCTTGTCAATCCTTGTTTCTTTGTTCTTAGAAGCCAATAAGCCAGAATTGATGGAAGCATCCCATTTTTTTACATTCGTTGGATTTTCGACTGACAATACCAAAGCTTCAGAAGGTGTAAAAGTGTTGGCTACATCAATCGTTCCAAATTTACCCCATTCCATTTTTGCTGTAACTGACGGGTTTTTGGAAACAACAGCTACATCTGCCCATTTTTCGTTGGCTCTGTAATCTTTCAGCCAAACTTTTGCGCGGTTAAAATCAGTGCGGATGATTTGTGTATCTGCATTTTGTGTTAAACCTAAAGCAAAGTATCCCAGCAAAATGAATTTAGGAATGTTTGCACACATTTGTTTTTTTAGGGATTGAAAAGGCTTTTTTAGTTTCATTTTTTGGTTAATAAATAGATTTATATTTTTTACTTTAAGAACAATCTGAAGGTCTCCATTCGGTTGTGTCCAAGGTTTGTTTTAAGTGTACCTGAAACGGGAGCAATGGTTTCAATATCGGTTTCGATATGGGTAGTTTTTTTGGCACTTTGAACTTTTAAATCTGAAGTAATGCTGCAATCAACGTCTTTATTGTCCATATTCCATGCCCTAACGATGACACCATTTTCAACACCTTCTTCCGAAGGTTTTACACTCCAAAGCAGTACATTCGGATTGGAAACTGTCAGCAACGAATACTCGTTTTGTTTTGAAGCCGATTTACCGCCCGAAACTTCACCAGTTAGTAATGGATTCTGGTGTTCCAACGAAAACTTCATGGACCCAACTGCATCAAAGCTAGTCTGGTGAGTGGATAGCGCAAAGTGGTATTGGAAATTGGTTTCGCCATTCTGGTTCGGAAATCCCAGATAACCGCCATCTTCCCATTTTCTGTCCACCCGTCCGCCAGCAAGTGCGCTAAATTGCGATGCATTTTCGTCTAAGGTGTAAACCGAACTTCTACCCAATTTAAAGAAACTGCAATCGAGGTTCGAGACGGTTACTCCATAATCAGATTCGCTCATATTGGCAAAATGGTTGAAGGTTTGCCAGTCGTAACGGGCATTTTGTGAAGAGTAATTTCCTCCGTTGGTTTCAGTTTTAGCTGTTATTACAGCACCCAATTCTTCATGTCGGGTGGTAGGATTGTTCAGGTCGAAAGAGAAAGCCCAAGTTTTTACATCCCCAAAATTGGCATCAATGCTATTTTCAATTTCAATACGTGGACTGTTGGCATATAATGTTACCCTAACGGTATGCTTAACAGGAAAATCGGAATTTGCCTTTAAAGTGACCGAAATCGGACCTGCATTTTCGACCTCGATCGGCTTTCCGCTTTCAACGTCTCCACTTCCCAGGTCGTTCAGGTATCTGCCTTCAATAAATTTCACCAACTGCCTGTTGTTTGCGCGCTTGTCGGTAATTCCGGTAATCGCACCCGAACGGCTAAGGCGTAAACTGTAAAACGAATTGCTGATGGTTTCGCCTGAGACAATAATTACAGAAGGAAATTCAGCAGGTTTTTCTTTCTTGATTTCGAATACTTTATAGCCTACTGAAGGAATATTTTTAGCATAAATCCTGATAAATTTCTTTCCTCCTTTGGTAATCAATTGACTGGCGACTTCCATTTTTGCCTGAAGATCGACCACTTTAACCGGATATTCGCCTTTCCATTCCAAATCCGCCACATCGTTTCGGTTCCAACTCAACGAATTAAAAACGAAAAAGCGTGGATTGACAGATTGACCGATTTGATTGCCCAGCAGTTTAGCTGAAAGGTTTTGAAGCGTATCGGCATAAGTGCTAAGGTTCTTTTGCTGATTAATCTGCCATGCGGGTCTTTCCTTCATGGCCACCTTGCTGTCGCCCGTCCAGTCGTGTTCCCAATAGTAGCCAAACGCGTCCCATGCTTTATTCCGCATGTCAATCAATTTATCAGCAAAATGAGGATTTTTCAAACTAACAACTGTCGCCATTGCTTCTGCACCTCTGAGCTTTTCGGTGGAGCGCCGCATTTTGGCTGTGGTTTCGTTCATCGAGGCTGTCAATATATCCCACTCATTTCCGTAAGTCACAGATTCAGAAGGTAATTTAGGATAGTTTTTTTCAATATCTTTAAAGAAATCTTCCAATACTGAAACACGAACCTTTCTGGTTGGTGTCGTTCCATTTTTAGCAACCTGAATAAACTCCGGCGACAGATAGGTTTCAAGGTCGTCGTGCCCATACCCAAATGCAGCCGCTGCATTAAACGGATATTTCGAGTTTGGAGAAATCGTATCGCACATCGCATCGAGACGGGGAATCATACTACTAATTTCTTTCACAGCATTTTTCGATGGGATTGCTGTACGGGTTTCTGCATAACCACCCAACGGAGCAGTTTTCCTTTCATCGTAGATATACCATTTCATCAGCACTGATGAACCATCCAGCCCTGTATAATTATACAACTGGTGGCGACGGTTAGCACGGTATTCGTAACTCATCTGACTGCCATATCCGCCAATGCCGTACCAACTGTATTTTGCGCCCGAACCAGCCCATATAGAACTCATACCAAGCGGTATGGTATTATTTTCCATGCTTCCTGCCATCCTGAAACGCAGGTCGTATTTCCGCTCCATTTGGCCTGCATAATACATTCCACGAATGGCTGCTTCGGTTGGCATTCCACCATAGCAGTTAATAAGTGCGTGCAACGGAACACTGATATGACCCGATTTAATTGCTGAAATTAATCGTTCGAATTGCTTTGGCGTACGGTACTTTTGGTATGCTTGTATCCAATAGCTTCCATCGCAGTTAAAACGTGCCTGAAAATCGTCCGGATTTGTTTTAGTAGAATCAATCTTTTCTAAGTAATAATCGAGCATGTGAACGAAAGCCGAGTCGTAAACTGCCTCGTTGGCCGTCCACATAAAATCGGTATGGTCGTCGTTGGCCAGATAGATTCTCTTTTGCTGTGCATAAAGATTACCTGTCATTATCAAGACCAGAATTAAATAATTTGCTATATGTTTTTTCATGTGTATAATTTTAAATACTTTAATTTTATTCCGTTTCAGTTACTTTTCCGCCAATCAAAAATGTTTCTCCAATATTAAGTTTTTCAGCAAGATAATAAGCCATAAAATTAAAGGGTACCATGTTGTGCAGAATGGAGAAATTTTCTTCCGCATTAGGTTCTTCAACGGTAATGACAGTTGCTCCTGCTTTTGAAATAGTGTCTGAAAGTTTCAGGCTCCGCTCATAAGATGCACCTTTGGAAATGATTTGAATCACTATGCTATTCTCAGCAGTTTCTTTCGGACCATGGTCGTATTGTGCCATCGGCAGCCCATGAAAATTCCGTTTTGTACTTTCACTTAATATCAATGCAGCCTCTAATGCAGTTGAAATATTTGGACCGTTGCCAATAATATAAATGCCATGTATTGGTTTATTGCTGATCAATTCAAATACCTGATTAGCCATTTCCTCTCCTTTTTTATCATATTCAGGCATCTTCTTTTCCAAAAGTGCAATGGCATCAGTGGCATCCATTCCAAAACCTTTGAACAGAGCAAGTAAAGTGTTTATGTAGGTTTTAGATGAAGAATATAGCTCATCACCAGCCAGTAAATCAATAAATCCTGAAACATTAGAAGCTGTACACAAGGCATTTTGGGTATAATTAGAAAGTCCAATGAATTTCTCAAAAAGCGACGTACACCATATAGCTTCGCTGCTTCGTCCGGACTGCGAAAGAATTACACCATTAGGGAACTTGCTGTTTTTTTCTTGGTAGTTGAAAAACTCCGAAGCGATTTCTGCTTGAATATTAATGCCCATGTATTTGAAAGCCAATGGTGCAAAATAGGATGAGCCCATACCCAAATAAGGTACACCAAGAGGTATAGTATAAGACGGAGATTGATTAAGAAATTCAACTGCTTTTACAGGAATTTCATTGATTTCGGCAAGCATTTTACTACTCATTGTACTAACTGTTTTATTTTTAATTTAATAATTTCTATGTATTTTTGGGCAAACCGTTCACCCATTATCCGCTGCGATTTTGAGTCGAAATGCAACTTATCACCTTTATCGGTAAAATCGCGTGTTTGAATCAAAAAAGTATGTTTGTCTTTTTTAGCATTACTTACAATAGCCTTATTAATTGCGTTTTGAAATGTGCTATCAGGAGTAAAAGTTCCGATTTCGCCTGTCAAAATTGGCAGTTTCTTATCATTTATAGTTTTTCTGAAATCGCTGAACAAACCCTTCAGTTTTTTTGCATAAGTTCTGACCAATAGCTGTTTTGCATCGCTTTCGCCTTGATGCCAAAGCAAACCCTTTATTTCACCAAAGTTTTTTGCTAATTCCACTTTCTGACGAAAATTGCTAAGCAAATTCACTTTTCGGTGCAATGAATCTCCAATCCATTGATCGATGGAACTACCACCAACAGCTGTTGGGATAAGCAAAATAGAGACCGAATCTGGAATGTATTTCAACAACTCACGAGCAAACGAAACGCCACAATCCAACCCTTTCATTTGTGGTTCATATAAATTCAGCGGCTCTTTAGCCAAAATTATTTCACCCTTTGTATTGATGCTCAAAATCCGTTGATTTGTAACCGTGTCCATTGGTTCAACGAAACCTCGACCAGCCATGTTCGACTGGCCTGCCATAATGAATATCCAAACATTTTTTTTTGCTGGAATAATCTTTGGATACTTTGTGCATTTAGGAAAATTCGCATCAGAAGTTTTCTGTCCAAAAACAGAAAACGAGAGACTGAAAATTAATAGTAGACTGAAAATATATTTTAACTTTATCATTATAATTATTTTGAGATGGGATGCACTTCTTTTTGTTTTTCAACCGATAAAAGCAACGACCCGATAATGGCCAATCCAATACCAATAAATTCGATTAAACCAAGCTTTTCTCCTAAAAAACCAATGGCTAAAGCAATGGTAAAAACCGGTTGTAATGCGCCGGCAATAGCTGTAACTTTCGATGCTTTCCCTTCGGCACTATAAGCAGCAAAACTTGCCAACACACCCAAGCCGTTCAACATTCCGGCCAACGAACCAACCCAAAGTGTTTGAGCCGTGAAATTAAAATCAATCAGTCCAAAAATCATGAATCCAATAGAAATCAACATCGAGGAGACAATAAAGCTCAAATAGGACCATTCGGCAGATATATAATTAGTTGTGACCTTTTGAGCCGCACTGAACAATCCCCAAAAAACCAACGCTACCAAAGCAAATATCAACCAAAGTTTCAATCCGAGATTGGCAAAAAATAAGGACGGCTCATCGAAAATTTGAGATTGACCAGACAACATTATAATGGCCGGAACTACTATCAAAATGCCTATTCCATTAAGCCAGTGCATCTTTTCTTTTAGCACCGATATGGCTATAAGTATAGTAACCAAAGGATACAAATTGGTTACCGGAATAACTACAGCAGCCAATCCTCCTTTTGCAAAAGACT
>JBBSDG010000312.1:0-5678 GCA_038249635.1 Bacteroidales bacterium
CAGGTATGGAAATAACATCTGATCTTCATTTTTTGCGGTTTGTTTTTCCGATAGACCTTGGCTTCCGGTATGGATTCCTCCCGATTGAGAAGAAGCATTTCACAGAACTTCTTTTTTCTGTAAATTTGTCGAATTAATTTTAAAAATATCGTATGAGATTCCTCCTGAAATTACTTGTTTCGTCACTGGCGGTGTTCTTCGGAGCTTGGATACTCCCGGGGGTTTATCTGAGCGGGTTTCCAACGGCTATCCTGGTAGCTTTAATCATGGGTTTTCTAAATGCTTTTCTTAAACCTATTTTAGTCATTCTAACCATCCCTATCACGTTAGTAACATTCGGACTTTTCCTGCTGGTAATAAATGCCGTTATAATTTTGCTGGTTGATTCCGCGCTTGATGGTTTTGAAGTAAAGAGTTTTTTAACAGCAGTTTTGTATTCAATATTAATTTCTTTCATCACCTGGATACTTGAAGCTATTGCCAATCCGAAATCAAGATCCACAAGTAAGGAATAGCTTTCCTGTTTTAAGTCCCTAAATCCTAACCCCTAACACCTTTTTTCATGCACAGCCGCTTTATCACCGATCAGAAAGAAATTGACGAAATAATCAACAAATGCCAGGTTTGCCATGTAAGCATGGTTGATGAAAATAACCTGCCGTATGTGTTGCCTTTTAATTTTGGGTATCACGACGGTGTGATTTTCCTGCACTCATCGCAGAAAGGACATAAAATTGATATTCTGAGGAAGAATCCATCGGTTTGCATCGCTTTTAGTACCGATCATCAACTGCGTTACCAGAGCGAACAGATGGCCTGTAGCTACAGCATGAAATACCGCTCGGTGCTGGCTTTTGGAAAGGTTGAGTTTATTGATGATATGGAAAAGAAGATTGAATTTATGAATACCGTAATGTCGCATTATACGGATCGTGATTTTAAGTATAGTGAGCCTTCTCTACGCGAAGTATGCACCTACTTTGTAAAAGTCGAAAAGTTTACGGCTAAGCTTTACGGTTATTGAGTTTTAAAAGCCAAATACCTGTTTCTTGATTTACTGTGAGCTGACGCGAATCCCGTACCCAGTAAAACTCCCATTATTGCCCCTGTTAAAATATCGCCCGGATAATGCACCCCGAGGTAAATCCTACTGTAAGAGGTCAGAATTGCATATACAAGGCAAACCGGAATTAAATATTTCCGTTCTTTGGCAAGGGCCGTTATCATAAAAAATGCCACAGCAAAAGCATTTGATGCATGGCTGGAATAAAATCCGTACATCCCACCCCGATATTCGTTAACAACATGAACTAACGACTGTAGATGTGGTTCCTGCGACGGCCTGAGCCGCATTACATTTACCTTGGCCAGGTTACAAAGCTGATCGGAAGCTACAATCATCAGAACAATTGTTACAATAACCGTCCAGTAATGTTTTGGATACTTTTTGTACATCATCCACAAAAGCCAGGCATAAAGCGGAATCCAGAAAATTTTGTCGCTAAAAAGCCACATCAACTGATCGAAGAGTGGGTTGTGTTGAGCGTTCAGAAATAAAAGAAGGCTTTCATCAAGAGTTTTGATAGTTTCAAGCATCAGTTTATTGTTTACTTAAGGCACTGAAATTAAACCAATGTGGATCCTTTGTACGTTATAATTTCTTTCAGCTGATCGATAGTAACAACCGAGCCTGTAACCAGCGAATTATTAAAAATAGTACTGATTATAGTATTGGCAACATCATCGGGTTTTGCCAGTTTGCCTTCCTCATGAAGACTGATAAACTTGTCGCGGTCGGGAAAAACAGCAATATCTGATTCTCTGATGGATTCCTGCATACCGGTTTCGATAATTCCTGGTGCCAGTGCATAAATTGTAACAGGATATTGTTCGGTGTCCTGTTCCAGACCAGCCACTTTTGTAAACATATCCAGGCCGGCTTTCGAACTGCAATAAACGCTCCAGCCACTGTAAGGATAAAATGCTGCCCCCGATGAGATATTAAGTATCACTTTAGGGATAGCAAGCGATGAAGTTTTAGCCGTAAACACCGAACTCAGAATTAAAGGTGTGAGCAAATTCAGATGCAGATGTTTTTCGGCCAGGGTGAAATTGGTAGCTTTTACCGGAGCAACAGGCTGCAGCATTCCTGCATTGTTAATTAAAGCAATGCGGTCGGCACCGGTTAGGTTTATTTTTTCAAAAACATCATTGATAAACGTTTCAGCTTCCACCCTTAGCGTGAGATCGGCTTCGGTATAATACATTGGTACATTTAACGAGGATGCAAGTTCCACCAGATCCTCATTCATTGTCCTGGATACGGCAAATATGGTATTGCCTGGTACAATAAGATTGCGCGTTAATGCTTCGCCGATTCCGCGCGACGCCCCAGTAATTATATAGTAATTCATATATGGTTCTTGTTTAGTAAGTATGCTGTATCAAAATGCCTTCGAAACTTCGCTGTAAATATACAAACAACTGAACATTATATATGTTTTTCATGTTCTTTATACATTCTTTTAAGAAATTTTAAAGAAGATTAATCGCCCGTATTTTAAAATTAACAATTATCTGGAATTTGAAATGAATAACGCTGTTTTTGTTTTTAATTATCCTGCAAACGAACCTATCAGGACATATTCACCAGGTTCGCGCGACCGCAAGGAACTGCAGGCTGAACTCGACAGGTTAAGTTCATCACAGCTTGAAATCCCTTTAATAATAGGAGGGAAGGAAGTTTATACCAATAATACCGGCACCGTAACCATGCCTCACGACCATGGTCGAGTACTGGCCACTTACCACAAGGCGGGTGAAAAGGAAGTGAAAATGGCGATTGATGCCGCGTTGAAAGCACATCGCGAATGGGAATCATTTTCATGGTTCGAAAGAGCCTCGATAACCCTGAAAATTGCCGAACTCCTGTCGAAAAAATACCGTATGCTGCTTAATGCAGCTACTATGCTGGGGCAAAGCAAGAGTGCTTACCAGGCCGAAATTGATGCAGCCTGCGAAACAATCGATTTTCTTCGGTTCAATGCACATTTTATTTCCGATATTTATAATGAACAGCCGCACAGCGATCCTGGAATTATCAACCGCCTTGAGTATCGTCCGCTCGAAGGCTTTGTATTTGCTGTTACACCCTTTAATTTTACGGCAATAGCTTCGAACCTCAATATGGCGCCTGTGCTTATGGGCAATACAACTTTATGGAAACCGGCAACAACTTCTATTCTGTCGAATTATATCCTGATGCAGGTCTTTAAAGAAGCAGGTTTGCCCGATGGTGTAATTAACTTTATTCCCGGGCAGGGTTCTGCTGTAGGAAACCAGGTTATTGCTGATAAAAACTTTGCAGGTCTGCATTTTACCGGCAGTAACGGTACTTTTAACAAACTCTGGCAGGGTGCTTCGGCCAACCTGGCAAATTACCGTTCGTATCCGCGTATAGTTGGTGAAACGGGAGGCAAGGATTTTGTGCTTGTTCATTCAAGTGCCAAGGTGGATGAGGTTTCAACGGCTCTGGTGCGTGGTGCTTTCGAATACCAGGGACAAAAGTGTTCGGCAGCTTCCAGGGCTTATGTACCTGAAAGTCTCTGGCCAGCCGTTAAGAAAAGGGTAGGGGAGATGCTTGCCGAAATTAAAGTTGGCGATGTACGCGATTTCAGCAATTTTATGAACGCGGTAATCGATGAAAAATCGTTCGATAACATTAACAATTATATCAGCAAGGCTAAAAATACCAATGATGCTGAAGTTATTTTTGGTGGTTCCGGCGATAAGTCGAAAGGATATTTTGTTCAACCAACCATTATTCAGGCTCACGATCCTCATTTTGTTACCATGACGGATGAAATTTTCGGACCTGTTTTAACAGTACATGTTTATAAGGATAAGGATTTTGACCAAACGGTGCGCCTTGTTGACGAAACATCGCCATACGGATTAACCGGATGTATATTTGCCCAGGATAGGAGCATTATGATTAAAGTGGCCGATGAGCTTAAATACGCTGCCGGAAATTTCTACTTTAATGATAAGCCAACGGGAGCTGTTGTTGGTCAGCAGCCATTTGGCGGATCGCGGCAGAGTGGCACCAACGATAAAGCCGGAAGTCATCTTAACCTGTTGCGTTGGATCAGTCCCCGCACTATCAAAGAAACTCTTATTCCTCCTACCGATTATCGCTATCCTTTTATGAAAGAGGATAACTGTCACTAACTTTAAAGTATCTTTGCCGGGGTTTCCCGGCTTTTTTTATTTCAATCAATTCGATCTTTTACATGGAACAACATCGCAACGGAAAAATTCTTGCTTTACTTTTTACCGGGGTATTAATGGGCGCTCTCGATATATCCATCGTGGGTCCTGCAATCCCGGCAATAGAGCAAACCATAAAAGTTGACCATCGCTCACTCAGTTGGATTTTCAGCATATATGTACTTTTCAACCTGGTTGGAGTAACTTTTCTGGCAAAGCTTTCTGACTTATTCGGACGTCGTAATATTTATATTTTATCTGTAGCAGTATTTGCATTAGGTTCTGCCATCGTAGCTATGTCGGATAATATTACGGTGCTGCTTATTGGCAGGGCTGTGCAGGGGTTTGGAGCCAGTGGTATTTTCCCGGTTGCTTCGGCTGTTATCGGTGATATTTATCCGCCCGAAAAGCGCGGACGTACACTTGGAATGATTGGCGCCGTATTCGGAATAGCATTTATTATCGGCCCTGTTATTGCAGGCGTTTTGTTGCTTTGGTTCAAGTGGAATGCGCTGTTCCTTGTTAATCTTCCGATAGCTGCTGTGGTAATTTTCTTTTCGTGGCGATTACTCCCTACAAAAAAGAGCGGTGTTAAACCGCATTTCGATTGGACCGGCATGGTTCTTATCGCCCTACTGCTTTCTTCTTTTGCCTATGGAATCAACAATATTGAAGCATCCGGCGGAATAAAAGGAATATTATCGATTGACGTTTTTCCATTCCTGTTGATTACACTTATAACACTGCCAATATTTATTTACCTTGAAAAGCGATCGCCATCACCGGTAGTGAAAATTGAACTGTTCGATATAAAACAAATTCGTATTGTAGGTCTTGTTGCTTTTGCAACCGGTATTGTACAGGCTGTAACCATATTTGTTCCCGAAATGGCTGTTAACCTATTTGGGGTATCCACTTCCCAGGCGAGTTTTATGCTGATTCCGTTTGTGCTGGCTATTGCTGTTGGTTCGCCGGTGGCAGGCCGCCTGATTGATAAAATTGGTTCACGGGCCATTGTGATGGCAGGCCTTACCCTGGCCGCTACCGGCTTGCTGTTCTTTTATTTTAACGCAGCTTCAAGGATCAATTTCTACACTGCCGGTATTTTTATGGGATTGGGCTCTGCTATGTTGCAGGGTTCGGCGTTAAGATATATTATGCTCAATGAAGTCCGTTCGGCAGACCGGGCACTTGGGCAAGGCATTATTACCCTTTTTACCAGCACCGGCCAGATGACAGGCGTAACACTGATAGGCATAATTGCGGCATCAATGGCTACAAAACTTGATGGCTATTCGCAGAGTTTCCTGGTTATTGCAATAATTGCACTTTCAGTAATGGTACTAAGTTACAGGCTTAAAAGCCGTAGCCAGGAACTGGCGGGGGCATCGGCGGCTACTCAGGTATAA
>JBBSDG010000313.1:0-5669 GCA_038249635.1 Bacteroidales bacterium
CTTTTTGCAACGGCATAAAAAAAGGAAACCCGAAGGCTTCCTTTTTAAAACAATTTAACCAGCTTAGGCTGGAAGAAATTACTTAACTACAGTTGTATCAGCAACAGGAGCAACAGTTGTATCAACAGCAGCTTCAACTTGTGTGGAATCAGCGGTAGCTTCAACTTTTGTTTCGCCTGATTTGCAAGCTGCGAATGAAGTAAGAGCAGCGATTGCAAGGAAAAAGAATAATTTTTTCATGTGTTGTTTGTTTTAGGAGGTTAATTTGCTGCAAAATTATACAAATATTATTCACATTTAACACGATTTTTGTTTTTAATGCTAACTTTACCTTTCTTTTTTTGTTAACAAACTGATGGTTAATATCTATTTTGCTTACAGAACCAACGACTATGGAAGGTTTGAATTAAAATTTTTATGGGTGGCACGAAATTTGACAATGGGAAGAAAAATGTATTTTCTATCTTTTAATTAAATTCATATCTCCTAAATCCTATAAAACGACATTATCGCCATACCATCTCACTTTTATACATTATTCTCATCAAACAATCCATTAATTACTATTATATCAATATCTTACATCATACTTTTGTTGTCAAAATACACATCGAAACCATTAATTAATCACTCTAACAATAAAGCTTTTCGTCACCCTACTGTAAGAGATAAGCCACGGCATCTCTTAATTTTTTACTTTTGCCGGTTGATGCAGGTGGCAAAAAATCCAGATTATAGCCATAACTCGCTAAAAACAACGCTAAATATTTTACTTAACAGAATCCATGCTATCCTCTTTCCGAAAACAAATATTTTCAGGTAGCCCTCAATTTGTACTGATAATCAGGCTTTTGCTTGTATTAGTATTGATGGTAATAACACGCTTACTCATTTACTTTCTGCATCCTTCACTTTTCCCAGGCATCACTCCGCTCAAACTTCTGTATTATGGATTTACAGGCCTTAGGTTCGATGTGGTGGCTATACTTTACGCCAATGTTTTATACATTTTCCTGATGGTTGTACCACTACGGTCAAGGAGAAAGAGGATAAATACAATAGTGACGGATACTATTTTTTATGTAACAAACATTATTCTATTGGTTCCCAATCTGGCCGATACAGCCTATTACCCGTTTTCGCTGAAACGCATGACGATTGATATATTCAGTTATATCAGTACCGGTGACGATACCGCCAATATGATGCCACAGTTTATCCGTGATTTCTGGTACGTGTTTTTACTTTGGATGACATCGATTTTCCTGCTGGTTTATATTGCCCGCCGAATCAGGGTTTCTGACAAGATTATCAGGCGTAAGCATAAGAATTATTACCTTTTTCAAACGCTGGCTATGGTCTTTATAATTGCTTTAACCGTGCTTGGCGTTCGTGGAGGATTACAATTGAAACCTATTGGTATTCTGGACGCATCGGAATATGCTCCTTCGCAGGAAACTCCGGTTGTGCTGAATTCAGCGTTTACACTGATGCGTTCGTATGGTCAGGAAGGGATAAAACGGGTCAATTTCTATACTGACGAAAAAGAGATGACCGGCATTTTTAATGCAGCGAAAAACTATTCAAGCCCCGACAGCCTTGGCAACGTGATCCCAATGCAGAAAAAGAATGTGTTTGTAATTATTCTCGAGAGTTTTTCGTCCGAACATATAGGTGCGCTCAACCATCAGAAAGGAAACCCAAACAGCGATTTTACACCTTTTCTCAATAGCCTTATTGAAAAAAGCATCGTTTACGAAGGATTTGCCAACGGCAAGCGGAGTATTGAAGGCATTCCTGCTGTCCTGGCTTCGCTTCCTACCTGGATGGCTGAGGATTTCATTACTTCGCAATATGCCTCGGATAAGTTCAATAGCCTTGCCAGCCTGCTGAAAACCGAAGGCTACAACACTTCATTTTTCCACGGAGGCAAAAATGGGACAATGGGATTCGATTCATTTTGCCGTTCAGCCGGATTTGATAATTATTACGGAAAAAATGAATATCCAAATCCTGAGGATTTCGACGGACACTGGGGGATATGGGATGAACCTTACCTTCAATACATTGCCAAAACGCTGAACGCTACACCTGAGCCATTTATGAGTGCTGTTTTTACGCTATCGTCACATCATCCTTACAAAGTTCCGGAGAAGTATAAGAAAAAATTCAGGAAAGGGCCACTCGAAATTCAGCAAACCATAATGTATTCGGATTACGCGCTGCAAAAGTTTTTTGAAAAAGCGGCTACCATGCCCTGGTTTAAAAATACTGTTTTTGTGATAACTGCCGATCATACATCGGAAGCCTGGCAGCCTTTTTATAAAAACAGGGTGGGGCAGTATTTCATTCCAATTATTTTTTACGAACCTCAAAATAGTATAGTGGGACATAAGGATATTATAGCCCAGCAAACCGATATTATGCCTACTTTGCTTGATATGCTTCATTACCCTAAACCTTTCATTGCATTCGGAGGATCATTGCTCAGAAATAATGAACCACGGTTCAACCTGAGCTACCTTAACGGAAACTACCAGTTGATTATGGATGGATATGCATGGCAGACAGATTATAATGCATCAAAATCCTTGTATAACTTCGAAAATGACAGCTTGCTTACAAAAAATGTATTCACGAGTCAGGGTAATATTGCCGCGGAGAAGGACAAACTGCTTAAATCAGTTATACAGCAGTACAATAACCGAGTAATTGAAAATAAGCTAATGATACAGTAAACCTATATGATTGAAGGGAAGAAAAAAATAATTTTTGTAGTGAATCCGAAAGCGGGTATTACACCTAAAAGCAAAGTGATTATCGAGTTGCTTACCGGAAATATTATGCCGTCAGCCA
This sequence comes from Bacteroidales bacterium, assembly GCA_038249635.1. Taxonomy (GTDB): domain Bacteria; phylum Bacteroidota; class Bacteroidia; order Bacteroidales; family UBA4417; genus UBA4417. The sequence continues at coordinate 2,857 of JBBSDG010000313.1, forward strand.
GGTTTATTCCCGAAGTTGTGTTCACCGAAAGAGCCGGACATGCTACTCAACTCACCAAACAAGCTCTCGAAAAAGGTGCTGACATAATTGTAGCTTTAGGTGGTGATGGTACAATAAACGAGGTAGCCTCCGCGCTGGTTGGAACCGATATTCCTATGGGAATCCTTCCGGCAGGATCAGGTAACGGACTGGCACGCTGCCTTGGTATCTCCATGAATTATGTACTTGCTCTCCGTACTATTATCCGTGGCAACACAAAACTTATGGACGTGGCATTTGTAAATGATCAGATGTTTACAAGCATTGCCGGTATTGGTTTTGATGCGTTCGTGGCTCGGAAATTTGCTGAATCAGCAATCCGCGGCATGCTTTCTTATTTGAAGATCATCCTGAATGAATTCAGGCATTATAAGCCGGTAAAATACAGTCTTACTATTGATAGTAAAACTATTGAAAAACAGGCACTTATGATTGTTTTTGCCAACAGCAATCAATTTGGTTTTAACACACGCATAGCTCCTGAAGCTAAAGTTGACGATGGCTTTCTCGATATTTGTGTTATCCATAAAATGCCCGTTTCAAAATTGCTAAAAGTAGGTTATCACTCCATGAGAGGCACACTTGACAGAACTGGTTTTGCAGAATACTACAGAGGGAAAGAAATCAGTATTAATGATATTCAGGATCCTTTAATGAATATTGACGGAGAACCTAAGATCGTGAATTCACCGCTGAATATCCGCATTAAGCCGTTGTCGTTGAGGGTGATTGTACCTTGAACATAGTTAGTTAATAGTTAATGGTTAATGGGAAATGGTTAATAGTTACCTTCGGCTACGCTCAGGATGGCAAATGGAAAAAAGTTAATGGAAACCACAATTTGCTTTGCAGAAATCAAAGTTTTAAACATGATTCAAATAGTGCCACTAACCCTTAACCCCCAAATCCTAAACTTTTCTTCAAAACATGTCAAAAAAAGATAAACCAGTAGGAATTATTTATTCAACTAACCCTGATTATGGCTACCAATATAAACAGGGTTCTGAGGCAGTAACCTTGCCACCTCAGCAGCAAAATCTCCGTGTGATGCTTGATCGCAAATCGCGAGGCGGGAAACAGGTTACCCTGATCACCGGTTTTATTGGTTCGCAAAACGACCTTGAAGATCTTGGCCGTATGTTGAAAAGCAAATGCGGGGTAGGAGGTTCAGCCAAAGACAATGAAATCATTATCCAGGGCGATTTCAGGACAAAAGCTTTGGAATTGCTCATAAAAGCAGGATATAAAGCAAAATTGGCAGGCGGCTGAAAATAGTTTAATGCGGAATCATCTATTAACAATTTCAATTTACAAACACCATAGAATCATATGTTTGAATCACTCGTCAGTACAATAACAAAATGGCTTACCTGGCTTGGGATTTCGCCCGACGCAGCCGCCAAAACAGCCGGTATTTCCGACTTTTTAATGGTTATGCTTATCGGGGTGATTATTTATTATATAACTAAATTCATTATCATTCGCATCCTTAAAAAAATAGCTCGGAGAACTTCCAGTAACTGGGATGATGCCCTGCTTGAACATAAGGTATTTCAGCGAATGGCTTTTCTGATTCCGGGAATCCTGATTTACCAGTCCATTCCGGTAACACTCGACGAGTTTCCCGGTTTTATACCCATGGCATTAAAACTGACCAACATTTATATTATAGTTGTTTTTTTACTGATATTAAACTCTTTTCTGAATTCAATTTTTGCCATGTATCAGAAAAGCGAATTTGCGCTTTATCACCCGATTAAAGGATATATACAGATTGGTAAGATCGTTGTTTTTATAGTGGTTTTTCTTCTGATACTCTCGCTGCTTTTCAACCAGTCACCCTTATATATGCTTACCGGATTGGGTGCTTTTTCAGCGGTTCTTTTATTGATTTTTAAAGATCCGATTCTTGGTTTTGTGGGTGGAATTCAGCTTTCGGCCAACGATATGGTACGACAAGGCGACTGGATAAGCATGCCCAAATTTGGCGCCGACGGAACTGTTCTTGAAATTTCGCTTACCACGGTAAAAGTTCAGAATTTTGATAATACCATTTCTACCTTACCAACATATTCGCTGGTTTCGGAATCGTTTCAGAATTACCGAGGCATGAAAGATTCGGGTGTTAGGCGCATGAAACGTTCCATCAGTATTGATATGTCGAGTGTGAAATTCTGTACACAGGAAATGCTTGATAAGTTCAGAAAAATAACCATTCTTGAGAAATACATCGACCGCACCGAAGCTGAACTCGAGAACTATAACATGGAGAATAAAATTGATAATTCCGTTTTTGTAAATGGCCGGAGGCAAACAAACATTGGGGTTTTCAGGGCATATCTTGAATTATACCTGCAACAGCATCCGTTGGTTAATAATAAAAACGACCAGTTGGTAAGGCAACTGCAACCAAACTCGCTGGGAATTCCGATTGAAGTTTATGCCTTTATTTCCGAAACCGAATGGATTAGCTTTGAAAAAATACAATCCGATATATTTGATCATATACTTGCCATTGTTCCGCAGTTTGATTTGCGCGTTTTTCAAAGTCCAACCGGCGAAGACCTTAAACAAAGCAATTCAATTTATTTTGAACGAAATGATATTCAGGCGTAGAAAAAAATGTCATACAATTGTCATTCTATAGTCATACAGTTGTCAGAAAATTGTTTCAGGGTTTCAGAGTTACAGACTTACAGACAGTTGAGCGATGGCTGGTGAGCGTAGCCGAACCAAGTCGAAGCGCAGAGTTTCAAAGTCAATATCATGCAGTC
>JBBSDG010000314.1:0-5669 GCA_038249635.1 Bacteroidales bacterium
ATCCAGTTGTACCGGATCCCAGATGAGTATTTTTTTGCCTTCGAGTATGGTATAAAGTTTTGATTGCTTTTCTCCTTTTCGTTTGATGGTCTGAAAAACGCGTTTGCCTTTTTTAACCAGCGAACTCTCATAGTCCCGGTCAATGTATGCGGCAATATCCTGGCGAAGACCTTCGTGTTTTTTCTGGGTAGTTTCGAGGTAAACATTTCCATAATCGTGCTGGGCGTGGGTCCAACTGATGGTTGCAGGATCGGCTTTGTTTTCGAGCCAACGGTACTCATCAGTGATCAGCATGCCATGCATGGTATCGGTAACAGCGTGAACCGGAGTTTTAGGCGGGAAAAATGTGTTTTGGGCGATCATTGAAAAATGGGCTGAGAAAAATAGAGCCACGAGATGCGTTGCTTTCATATTTGTATGTGTTATAGGTATATTATTAGCTGTTAAATTCAGATGTTTTAGCTCGGAATGATGTTACAAATATACTACTTAACTATAATAGATCAGTAAGAAAATACTGTTTGCAGGATTGGGAAAATGTGTAATTAGCGCGTATCAGAAAGCGCGTTTAAAATGAGTTTTGCTCTTGTGTACCCCTTTGCTTCGGCTTCGCCCAGCATCATTAAGGAAACTCCTCGCGCACAGAAGATTGAGTTTGGCGAACCAAACCTAAAGTTAAAAAAGATGAGCATATTTGTATAAAATAATGAGTTTTCTTAGTGGCATTAAATAGAAAAATAGATAAATAGAAAAACAGCTAAATAGAAAAATTGAGTGATGAACAGGTTTTTCAGCAGGTAGCATGTGGTGCGAAGCGCTTATCCCCTTTAAACAAGGGAACCACATAGGCACATAAAATATATAAAAATTAACATAGAAAAGATTGTGGTTATTCTTTTCAGAATGTGAAAAACTATGTGAAATCTATGTTTCTATGTGGTTCATTGTAATTGATTTATAGGAAATAAAAAACACTGAGAATTTTCCTCTTATGTGAATAAATCAGTCATGTTTATGCCTCTTTTTTGCAAAAAACCATCAACTTGTTCTAAGCAGATAAGCAGTTGGTGCGATATTGCTATGAGGCTGAAATTTATTTGAAAATCAAGCGATGTTTTATTTTTTTCCTTTTAAACGAAAGTCGTAGCTTTGCAGGTGGCTATAAATTTTACCGCCAAAAAGAGCCAGTGCTAAAACCAAAAACATTAATCCTATAACGGCTAAGTTCATGTTGTTTTATTTTGAGTTGGATATTTTATTTCAATTTGAACAGGCAAATCTGCTGGGTTTTTAGTATGAAGGTCTGACTGAAATATTATCAGGATGAATCATTTCCTGCGGTGGTGCTTCGCTTACTGACAGGTACTTATTGATTATCGTTTTAAATTGGTTTGCATCAAATGGCTTTGTGATTATATCATTACAGCCGCATTCGAATATTCTCAGTCGCTCTTTTTCGCTGGTGTAAGCAGTTTGTGCAATGATAGGTATGTCGGGAAAATAACTTCTGATAATCTGTGTAGCTTCAAAACCGTCCATCACGGGCATTTTCAAATCCATAAGTACGAGGTCGATTTTTTGCTGTGTTTTACAAGCCTCCAACACTTCCATTCCGTTATGTGCCCATATGATATTGGCATTCATACCTTTCAGCATTTCGTTCAGCAGCAGGTAATTGTATTTTTCGTCTTCAGCAATAAGTATCACTTTTTGATTATCAGGTATAATTATTTCAACATCAGGTGTAAATCCGGCAGTTTCGTATATCGAATTCACGGGTTTAAAAGGGATGGAGAAATACAATGTGGTTCCGGAACCAACCTTCGAAGTTAACCATATTTTACCTCCAAGCAATTCAACGTAAGCCTTCGAAATGGACAAGCCTAAACCTGTGCCTCCGAACTCTCGTGCAATAGTGCTATCGGCCTGCCTGAACCTGTCGAAGACGGCATCGTGCATATTTTGGGCTATGCCTATGCCCGTATCTTCCACATAAAATTCGAGATTGCCTCCTTTCAATGCATATCCGAAGGAAACCAATCCTTTTCGAGTGAATTTACAGGCATTATTTAGCAGGTTTGTGAGAATCTGAATCAGCTTGGTTTCATCCGTAATAATCAGTGCTACTTCTTCAGGCAATGAGGTATTTAAGTGCAGTTCAATGTCGGAAGTTATAATTTTGGTCTGGAACTGTTTATCCAGATTTCTTAATAATAAGTTGAGATTGGTTTCCCTGGTTTGTAAAGTTTCCTGTCCCGCTTCAACCGTCGAAATATTGATGATGTCCTCAATTATGGACAGCAACTGGTGGCTGGCATTGCATATAATTTCGGTGTATTCGTGCATGTCGGCCGGTTTAAGATCGGGCTCATTTAAAAATCCGGAGAAGCCGATAATGGCATTCATAGGTGTGCGGATTTCGTGCGATATGTTATGGAGGAATGCTGTTTTGAGGCGATCGTTTTCTTCGGCTTTCTGAAGTGCAGCTTTCAGATCCTGCATGCTTTTTTTACGTTCAATTGATATGCTGATCTGGTTGGAAATAAATTCCAGCATATCCATATCCCGGGCAGTATATGCATTTATATCATGATAATTTTGTATTGCAAATGCCCCCGTAACCTGGCCATTCAACTGCAAAGGAACACCAATCCAAACCTGAGGCAGTGTGCCAATAATATTTATGATTCCTTGCTCATTCAGCTTTTCAATCTGATGGATAGTAACAAGCATTGATTTTTTTTGCTCTATCACTAGTCCTGTTAATGATTTTTCGGCAGGCCAGGTTTCGATAGAATCCATTTCGTCGCTAACATTTGATGCGGATAACATTCCAGTGGCTTTGTCGTAAAAGGCGATGTAAAAATTCGTTGTATCAAGAAGTCGCCCCAATTGATCCCTAAAAATGCTTATGAGTTCGTTTAAATCGCTGGCTGTTAATGCGGCATTGGAAATGGTATAAAGAACCTGCTGTATTTTTTCCGAACGGGTACGCTCTGCAATTTCTTCGAGCAGTTTTTGGTTGGTGATTTCCAATGCGTTTTTTGCTTCAACTGCATCCTCCATCATGCTCAGGGTGGCTATGCGGGTAGCGTATAATTCCTCATCCCAAGGTCTTGTTTCAGATGGTGGAACTTCCAATTCCTTGAAGCAATGATCCGACCGCATACTTCTTATCCTTGCGGTTTCTTTTTTGTTATTCCCTCTTATTGGTGCCATGGTGCTGGAGTTGTCATACAAATTGTTTGAGAATAAGGGTCCTGCGGAGTCGGCTTTGTTTATTATAGTGGGATTAATCTCAGGTTGGTAATTTTTGTTTATGATGTTCGTTTCGCTAGCTAATACTGGTAATATTGGTTTAACAGAGTCGGATCCTTCAATTGTGTGATATGCTAACCCCTTATTCCCTTCCTGTATAACAGCAGTTGAATCAATATTTTTTACAGTGTTTATTTCATGCGAGTTTTTGCCTGCATGCTGCATACCTGGTTTAGTGTGGTTTTTGTTTTTCATCAATTCGCAATTTATTGTATCAGATGGTCTCAAACTCAGGCTGCTTTTCTGATTTCTTTTTCGTAAACGCATTAAATGTTTGATACCTGATTTAACATAACAAAAATAGCCGGAGTTTCCCGGCTTGCCTATAGATGATTTCACTCTTTTTATGTAAATGAAATACCCTTAATGTTGTAGTTGAAAGAACTACAAGAAGAGTTTCGGGTTTGAAGAAGAGTTTCGGGTTTGAAGTGTTTCGGGTTTGAATGTTCGTGCAGTCGTGCAGTCGTGCAGTCGTGCAGTCGTGCGTTCGTGCGTTCGTGCCGTCCTGCCGTCGTTAAATTATTTCGGGTTTGAAGCGTTTTGGGTTTGAAGCGTTTCGGGTTTGAAGCGTTTTGGGTTTGAATGTTCGTGCAGTCGTGCAGTCGTGTAGTCGTGCATTCGTGCATTCGTGCGTTCGTGTAGTCGTGTAGTCGTGCAGTCGTGCCGTCGTGCCGTCGTGCCGTCCTGCGTACGTGCCGTCGTTAAATTATTTCGCGTTTGAAGAGTTTCGGGTTTCAGGGTAACTCTTCAAACTGTTCAAACATTTCAAATAGTCACACTGAGCGAAGTCGAAGTGTCAAACCCTTCAAACTCTTCAAACATTCCTCCCAGTCCTTTATTCAACAAGCCCATGTTCAATTCCGTAGTGGATAAGGTCGGAGTTGGTTTTCAGACCCATTTTCTGGAGGATACGCATTCGATAAGTGCTTACTGTGCTTTCGCTTAACGATAGTACAACAGCTATTTCAACTACCGGTTTGCCAACTGCCAGCATGCACAATACTTCGAACTCGCGATCCGAAAGCAGTTCGTGCGGAACTTTTTCCGTAGGATTCTGAAGTTCATCGGCTATCATATCTGCAAGGGCGGAGGTAATATACTTTCGCCCCGAATGAATGGTGCGTATGGCATTCACAATTTCTTCGGGGGCCATTTCTTTGGTAAGATATCCTGAGGCTCCGGCTTTAATGGATCGCAAGGCAAACCGCTCCTCGGGGTACATGCTCAGCATCAGGATTTTTACCAAAGGCTGCACCTGCTTTACGTCTTTTATCAGATCGAGACCGCTTTTGCCGGGCATCGAAATATCGAGCACAATTACATCAATCTCGTTTTCGAGCAGCAGCCTTATAACTTCTGATCCGTCCTTGGCCATGCCTGCTACATGCATATCCTGTTCGGTCTGAATAATACGATTCAAACCTTCGCGAACGATAGCATGATCATCAACAATGAGTATTTTTATCATAATACAAAAAATTATAAAGCGTTGTTCTGGATGTTTATGTGGTTTCGGGTTTGAAGGGTTTCGGGTTTATATATACTACATATACAATCATTAAATCTTCAAACCCTTCAAACCCTTTTTTTTATTCTTCCGTTTCAACTATCGGCACTTCCACACTAATGGTTGTCCCTTTACCTGCCACACCTTTAATATTCATATGCCCACCCATAAGGCTTGTCCGTTCGCGGATGCCCAGAATTCCAAACGAGTTTTTATTGGCCATATTCGATTCTTTTATTCCTATTCCATCATCCTTAACCCTCAGTGTAACCAGTGTTTGTTCTTTTTTTAGAAATACAACTACTTTCGATGCGCCTGAATGTTTAGCAATGTTAGCTAATATTTCCTGAAAGATACGAAAAAGTTCGGTTGTTTGTTTTTTAGCCAGCGTAAATTTCCGGGGGAAAACGGTAAACTGTATCGAAATGCTGGTTCTTTTTTCAAATTCACCGGCATACCATTGCAACGCTTCCGCCAATCCAACCTCATCGAGGATTTCGGGGCGCAAATCGGTAATGATCTTGCGTACCATCCGTATGGTGCCATCAATAATGTTAGTCATCGACGACAGTATCTCATGTATCTGATTGTATTCCTTGCTGCTTTCATTTGTGGGGAGGCTTCGTTTTATATGCATCAGCCCCATTTTTACTCCGGTAAGAGCCGAGCCAAGTTCATCATGAATTTCGCGCGACAGGGCAGCTCTTTCTTCTTCACGAACGGTAACAATGCGCGAAGTAAGGGCACGAAGTTGTTCATTAGCAACCTCAAGTTTTATTTCCGACTTACGACGTTCGCCAATTTCGCTAAGCAGCTTTGTGTTTGTAACCTCAAGTTCATTCAT
>JBBSDG010000315.1:0-5665 GCA_038249635.1 Bacteroidales bacterium
GTGGTTCTTGATATTTCCAATATCAACCAACCCAAAGAAGTCAGCCGTATTAAGGATATTTTCCCTTACACCATTCCTGAAACCATTGATGTTTATCCTATCTCAAACATCGATAAGGAGCAAGGGGTAATTATAGGCTGGCAGGCCAGGGAAGTAACTGAAGAAATAACCAACAACGGGATGCAACCATTCTATTATTTCGAAAAAGGGGATGGTCTGTTTATGGTGAATTCAAGAAACGGCGCACCAACACAAACTGTGGGATTGGGTGGATCCATGGCCCGGTTTATTATTAATGGCGACCAGTTTTACGGATTGAACCAGACCAACCTGCAGGTTATAAACATCAATCAGCCGGCAGCACCAGTTGCAGGTATTAAAATCGAAATGCAGCGAATGGTCGAAACCGTTTTTATCGACAACTCTAACCTGTTTATTGGAACCCAAACCGGTATGTTGATTTATGATATTACCAATCCATCGGCTCCGGTGTATAAATCGGTGTACGATCATTTTCAAAGTTGCGATCCTGTGGTTGTAAAAGATAATCTGGCTTATGTAACTCTCCGCGCCGGCAACCGTTGTGGCAACTGGCAGAACGTGATGGAAGTGATAGATCTGAAAGTTATTACAAGCCCGGTTCTGATGAAAAGCTATTCCATGGTGGAGCCATACGGATTGGGCATCGATAATAAAACACTTTTTGTTTGTGATGGGAAAGCAGGTTTAAAGATTTATGATGCCAGCGATCCGCTTCGTATCGACCTTAATATTCTGAAACAATACCCTAATCTGAAAGCGCTGGATGTAATTCCATTCGGTAACGTGCTGATAATGATTGCCGAAGACGGAATTTATCAGTATAATTATTCCGATTTGCTGAATATTAAACAGTTGAGTAAAATACCGATAGGAGCGGTGAAATAATTTGGGATGTCGGCAATTCGGCTTCGCTCAATATATAAATCCGGAACCTGGAATTTTGAACTTGGATCTTTGAACCTTGAGTTTGCTTTATAATTCAAAAAACATTTGTAGAAAGCATTTTATGAAAACAATATTTTTAACCTTACTCATCTCGCTTGCCTTGTTTTCGTGCAGTAAAGATGTTACACTTATTCAGAATGGCAATACTGAACTGGTTGGAAGCTGGATAAATCCCCAATATACTGATACTCTTGTAACTTACACCCGTGCTAATAACCTGGTAGAAAATCAATATGGTATCACTTTTAATCCAGGAGGCAAACTTGTGCAGCGTCAAAACAGTGGCTGGTGCGGTACTCCTCCGGTTACAACAGCCGATTACGAAGGTAGCTGGACTCAGGATAGTTCATTGCTTAATATCACAGTTGGATATTGGGGCGGAAAATCAACTCAAATATGGGAAATAGTATCGTTAAATAACGGGAAACTCACAGTTTACATCGCAGAGTCAATTTATCAGCAAGGCAAGTAATTTATATGCTTTTGATCTGTTTTCCTGATTTTTACGTCCTTATCCTTTCAAATCCTTGCCCATAAACCCCCATTACATTATTTACCGACATAAAGGCATTCTGATCAATCTCCTTTATGATGCGGAAAATCTGGCTGGCTTCGGGTTTCTTCACCATCACCAGCAGCACCTTGGTTTGTTCCCCTGTGTACCAGCCCTGCCCGTCAATAATTGTTATTCCACGGCCCAGTTCTTTCCCGATGCGATTGGCAATGAGGTCGTATTTCTTCGAAAAAATAAACATCTGTACTGATTGCTTGGAACCGGTAAACAGCAGGTCGATGGTGTATGAAGTCAGGCCCATGGCTACATAGCCATAAACGATTTTTTCGAGCGAACGGAAAAGCAGAAAGGATGAAGCAATAATAAAAATATCGATATACAAAATCACCCGACCCGGATTAATGTTCCGGTATTTATTAATTATCATGGCAATAATATCGGTGCCGCCGGTGCTGCTTCCCTGCGAAAATACGATCCCGATTCCTGCGCCTCCCAAAATACCGCCAATTACAGTTGATAAAAAAACGTCGTTAACAACTGGTTTTGTAATAAAACGCTGTAGCAACGAGAGTAGAAACGCAAGTACCACCACGCTGAAAATGGTTTTTACGCCGAAATTTGTACCCAGTATTTTAATCGAAATCAGAATCAATATCGCATTAATAATCAGGTAGCTAACTCCCAGCGGAAAGCCTGTAGCATAAAATATAAGGGTGGAAACACCGGTGATGCCGCCGCCTGTAATTTCGGCCGGAATCAGGAATGCCGTCCATGCCAGCGCATTAAGCAATAATCCGAATGTGATTATACTATGTGAGCGCACGGTTTGTAATGTGATTGGTTTTATCATGTCTTTCATTCTTAGTAATCGTAAAACTCTGATGTTTGTTTTATATTGCCGGTTCCGAAGGTGAATCACTTGTCGGCAGTATCGCCACAATTGTCTTTTTATAAATTTCTGATCACAGCCTTTTGGGTATAAATCGTTTTATCTTCTTTAGCCAATTCCACCATAGTGTCGAACAATTCCTTTGAGTGTGCCACAAAAAACCTGTTTCCTTTTATCGTAATATTTCTGCAGACTGTCCGGCTGATGTATTTTTTCAGAAATTTGTTAATATCATTGTATCTAATTTGTGGATGGGCGGCCAATGTTCTGATGATTTCAAATGAGCCATCAGCTTTTTTCACCTTAGCCTCAAATAGCTGGTCCAGCCTGGTTTTTATAGGGAATTGCTGTTTCATCACATCTTCAGGGCAATGGACAAACGAAAGGAAATTTGTATCAATACCTAAGCCTGCAATAATGCCATCGAATTTCATGATTTTATAATATGGGCTTGTTTCGTCGCAGGGATAAACAGATTTTCCATGTTCGCCAACAATTTTCGCCGCATTTTTGCCGATGGCAACGATTGAATTAATAGGATGAATGCTGCGTATTGCCGCCTGATGTCTGCGGGCGAGTTCTGACAGCAGCCCCAGTGCCGAAGGCGAACGTTTAACATCAAAAATCAGGTTTTTTTTCAGGTAATCCTCAGCCCTGTATCTGAAATGCCATGCAGGAAATACTAATGTGCCTTCCGTGCCAACTGTTTCGAGTAGGATTTCAAATAAACGGTAAACCGAAAAATTAAGATTTAACATGTCAACTGAACTGTGAATAAAAACCACCGATCCTTTGTGAATTCCTAGTTGCTGAGTTAAAATGGATTTAAGATATTCCTCCGACAGCGGCCTGTAAAAAGATTTTATAACCGATCGGTACAATTTCCTTAAAAAAGTAAAAGCACTAACCGGTAAAATCCTGAAGACTATTTTCCTTATTGACATATCAGCAGATTTTCATATCACTGGCAAAAGTTTACTGAATGTTGTAAATTCAGCGTCGGGATACTTCTCACGTACTTTATGAACAAAGGAATCCATAAGTGAGAAAGAGTAATCACCCATACTCTTTGGATGCCCGCTTACACTTATAATGGCAGTATCATATTTTCTGTATTTCTTTACATTATAATCGAGGGTTTTCATCAGGTAACTGATCGAAAGCGTATAGTTGTCAAAAGATAACATACGTGATGAAAACATCATTTTGATTTTCGATTTCAGATCGGTCGGATTTCCTTCATGGATTTGAAAACCGTTATCTTTAGGTGCCTGGTGGGCAAATTTTTTCAATTTAAAACGGGTTGGAATTTCAAAAGGAGTTTTAGGAATACTGGCAATTGGCACCTCAAATATACCGGGGGAAGTATCTTTCCTTGTGTTACCATCAAGGCCGATAACCCAGTTTGGAGATGAAGGCATGTTGAGATAATTAACTTCCGAAAGCCCTGACCTGAAATAATAACCCTTGATAATTGAGCTGTCGAACCTGATTCCATTGTTATAAAGTGAAGCGATTATTTCCGACGTTGCCCCTTCCATATTATATCCTCCAGCTCTGAATGCAATACATTTGTAATCGGGGTTTGCTTCGGTGCAGATAACTTTTAGAAAACCTATCCCGTTTTTAATGATATCATCAATCGGGTATATTTTATTATTTAAGAAATCAGCAAGCCTGTAATCCTTCGAAGGTATAAATGAGTTATTTGCAAATGTTGAGGTTAACCAATGCGGATGCAGGTGAAGCTGAACGTCATGGTTTTTTTCAATCGCATCCTTCAATTGTTTCACATAAGGATTGTAAAAAGAGTTTTCGTCCCATTCCTTATAGCGGATTCCACAAAGCACATCCGTAAAAAGCACAATAGGAACTCTTAGTTTATCAGCCAGATTTAAAAGACGGTAAGTTGGATCAAATATGGCTTCATTATAGGAATTGCGAACTCCCCCAAGAGGTAGTTCGTGATCAAAAGTGAGAATGATTTTTAACTTCATAGGTATAAAAATTATTTTATTTTTCTGATCTTTTTCAGCCTGTTGTTATAGGGAATGGCGTTGATAAAAAAAAATTTGACAGGAACTTTATACCTTTTAAGCCTGTTTAAAAGAAATTTTCGGATTTCCTGTTTCTGCTCAGCTATTGGCAAATCAGAACTAGATACAACATTAGCAACAACAATGTTTCCGGTGATCATATTCTTCTCGGCAAAAACCTGGCAATCTGTTATAAACGGTATTTGTAGCAGGAAAGATTCTATCTCGGATGGAAGCACTTTTTCCCCGCCAACATTAATTATATCTGATTTTCTACCAAGTACTCTGATATATCCTTCGTCATCTGTTTCAACCAGATCACCTGTTCTAAACCATCCATCTTCAGATGTAGAATCGCAAGAAATATCAAGATAACCCGAAAAAATTGAAGGAATTTTTAACCATAACTCGTTATCAACAATCTTAGATTCAACCGAAGGGTCATCTATTTGAAAAAACAAGCTGTCTCCCGACTTACTCCTGACACGAATCGCATTTGTTTCGCTCAGGCCATATTTTTGTTGAAATGAAACCCACGGGAAAATAGCATTTAGCTTTTTCAAAAGCCATTCAGGCATAGTTTCTGAACCATAACCAATAATCCGGAGTGAAGTGAGATCGTAATCTTTGTAAGCTTCACTGATTAACAGTAGGTTGAGGAACGTTGGAGATGCATATATTACATTTACATTGTGCTTTTGAATGGTTTCGCAAATACATTCCGGTGTCCGGTTTTCAGGAATTGTGAGCGTAGCACCTATTGCAAACTGGCTTAGCATCATATCCATCCCGCCTATATGATCAAATCCCAATAGTGGAATAATATTCAAATCCTTTGTATAATCACGTTTGTACGTATTGATAATTGAATCCAGGTTGTGAAGAATTGCTTTAGGCTCACTGGTTGTTCCGCTTGTAAATAAGACCAGGCCTGCATTGCCTGAATGTTTGAGCGTTTCAATAAGTTTGTTATTTTGACTTCGTTCACGTTTGGAAATCAAAAGCTGGCCGTCCTGTAACTCAATGAAAATATCAGGTTGAAGCGTTTTTAGCTTATAATCGCGTTCTGTAATCTCTTCGTCAATAATTAGTGTAATAATTTGATTGGTTTCGAAGAGCGCAAAAAAAGCAGAGATTGCTTCAAAAGAATATTTCCCAACCAAAGTTACTATCTGTCCGTCGATAAGTTGATCCTTGAAAATAATAATATTTGACTGGATGCCCTTGGTAAGGTCTGAA